>NZ_JBQQBQ010000016.1:0-190189 GCF_052245915.1 Nonomuraea sp. 10N515B | reverse complement strand
GGCGGCCAGGCGACCCTGACCGGGCCGGCGTTCATCGACAAGACCAATGTCACCGCGGTGGAGCAGTTCGCCGCGGGCGGCACGAGGTGAGGTGACATGACTGCTGCGGCAACTGAGCCGGGCAGAGCGGAGGCGACCCTGGACGACCGGGTCGCCACCCGTTCGCTCGCGGTACGGATGCTGAGACGGCCCGAGGTCGGCTCCCTCGTCGGCGCGATCGTGATCTTCGCGCTCTTCATGATCGTGGCGGTGCCGTTCCGGAACGTCGCCAACATCGGCACGATCCTCTACGGCGCCTCCACCATCGGCATCATGGCCGTCCCCGTGGCGCTCCTCATGATCGGCGGCGAGTTCGACCTGTCCGCGGGTGTCGCGGTGACCACCGCCGGGCTGTCGGCGTCGCTGCTCGCCTGGAACTTCGGCCTCAACGTGTGGGTGGGCGTCATCCTGGCGCTGGCCCTGTCCCTGGGGGTCGGCGCGTTCAACGGCTGGCTGTTGTTCAAAACCGGCCTGCCGAGCTTCCTTGTCACGCTAGGCACGTTCTTCGTCCTGCAGGGCGTCAACCTCGGCGTCACGCGGCTGCTGACCGGCAACGTCGCTACGGCCGACATCAGCGACATGGACGGCTTCGCCGGCGCGCAGGCGGTGTTCGGGTCCGAGATCGCGCTCGGCCCGGTCACGCTGAAGGTCACCGTGCTGTACTGGGTCGTGCTGACCGTCGTCGCGGCGCACATCCTGCTGCGCAGGCAGGCAGGCAACTGGATCTTCGCGGTGGGCGGGGACTCCGCGGCCGCGCGGGCGATCGGCGTCCCCGTACGCGCGACGAAGATCGGCCTGTTCATGGCCGTCGGGTTCTGCGCCTGGCTGTCCGGCATGCACCTGCTGTTCCAGTTCAACACGGTCCAATCGGGCGAGGGCGTCGGCAAGGAGTTCATCTTCATCATCGCCGCGGTGATCGGCGGCTGCCTGCTCACCGGCGGCTACGGATCGGTGGTCGGCGCCTCGATCGGCGCGCTGATCTTCGGGATGACCCAGCTGGGCATCAACTACGCCGGGTGGAACCCCGACTGGTTCAAGGCCTTCCTCGGCGTGATGCTGCTGCTGGCGACCATCGTGAACGTGTACGTCAAGAGGAAGGCGGACCTTCGATGAGCGCTCCGATCCTCGAGCTCGAGGACGTCGGCAAGAGCTACGGCAACGTCCACGCGCTGCGCGGGTGCAGCCTGCGGGTCCGCCAGGGCGAGGTCACCTGCGTGCTCGGTGACAACGGCGCGGGAAAGTCGACCCTCATCAAGATCATCTCTGGGCTGCACGACCATAGCGAAGGGGTCATGAAGGTCGACGGGGAGGCCTGTACGTTCGGCTCCCCGCGCGAGGCCCAGACCGGCGGCATCGCCACGGTGTACCAGGACCTCGCGCTCGCGCCGCTGATGTCGGTGTGGCGCAACTTCTTCCTCGGCAACGAGATCCGCACCGGGCTCCTGCGCGTCCTGGACATCGAGCGCATGAAGCAGATCTGCCACGACGAGCTGGCCAAGATGGGCGTGGTCATCCCCGATCTGGACCGCCCGGTGGGCGGACTGTCCGGCGGCCAGCGCCAGTGCATCGCCATCGCGCGGGCCATCTATTTCGGCGCAAGGGTGATCATCCTGGACGAGCCGACCGCCGCCCTCGGCGTCAAGCAGTCCGGCGTCGTCCTGAAGTACATCGTCAAAGCCCGTGACGCCGGCCTCGGCGTCATCTTCATCACGCACAACCCCCACCACGCCTACCTCGTCGGCAACCACTTCGTGGTTCTCAAGCTGGGCCGCGTCGTGCTCGACGCGCACCGCGACGACCTGACCCTGGGGCAGCTGACCGCCGAGATGGCCGGCGGCCAGGAGCTCCAGGAGCTCAGCCATGAGCTGCGCGAAGCGGAGCCGGGCAAGGTCGCCGCACCCGCCGCGGTGCAGCACGGGGACGTGGAGGCGCCCGACCTCGGCCCCGGCGAGCGCGTGGGCGTCACAGATCCGGAAGGATGATGAGTACGTTGACCCGCATCACCCACCTCATCGGAGGCCGCTCCTGGGAGGGCGCCGCCGAGCGCACCGGTGACGTGCACAACCCGGCGACCGGCGCCGTCACCGGCCGCGTCGACTTCGCCTCCGCCTCGCTCGTCGGCCAGGCCGTCGAGACGGCTCGGGCGGCGTGGCCCGGCTGGGCGGGCACCTCACTCGCCAAGCGCGCCCAGGTGCTCTTCGCCTTCCGCGAGCTGCTGAACGCGCGCAAGCACGAGATCGCCGCGCTGATCACCGCCGAGCACGGCAAGGTCCTCGACGACGCGCTCGGCGAGGTCACCCGGGGCCTGGAGGTCGCCGAGTTCGCCTGCGGCATCCCGCACCTGCTCAAGGGCGGGTTCAGCGAGAACGCCTCCACCAAGGTCGACGTCTACTCCCTCCGGCAGCCGCTCGGCGTCGTGGCCGTGATCTCGCCGTTCAACTTCCCGGCCATGGTGCCGCTGTGGTTCATCCCGGTCGCCATCGCCTGCGGCAACGCGGTGATCCTCAAGCCCAGCGAAAAGGACCCCTCGGCGGCCCTCGCCATAGCCCGCCTGTGGACCGAGGCCGGCCTGCCCGACGGGATCATGAACGTGGTGCACGGCGACAAGGAAGCCGTGGACGCGCTGCTCACCCACCCCGACGTGCGAGGGATCTCCTTCGTCGGCTCCACCCCGATCGCCAGATACGTCTACGAGACCGGCACCGCGCATGGCAAGCGGGTCCAGGCGCTGGGCGGCGCCAAGAACCACATGCTCGTCCTGCCCGACGCCGACCTCGACCTGGTCGCCGACGCCGCGGTCAACGCCGGCTTCGGCTCGGCGGGGGAGCGGTGCATGGCGATCTCGGCGCTCGTCGCGGTCGACACCATCGCCGACGACCTCGTCGAGAAGATCAAGGAGCGCATGGGCAAGCTGCGTACCGGCGACGGCACCCGCGGCTGCGACATGGGCCCGCTGGTCACCGGCCAGCACCGCGACAAGGTGGCCGGCTACGTCGAGACGGGAGCCGCGGAGGGGGCGGCTCTCGTCGTCGACGGCCGCGAGGGGGACTTCGACGGCGGCCAGGATGGCTTCTGGCTCGGCCCCACCCTGTTCGACCACGTCACGCCGGACATGTCCATCTACCGTGACGAGATCTTCGGGCCGGTGCTGTCCGTCGTCCGGGTGCAGTCCTATGACGAAGGGCTCGCCCTCATCAACGCCAACCCGTACGGCAACGGCACGGCCATCTTCACCAACGACGGAGGGGCGGCACGACGCTTCCAGAACGAGGTGGAGGTGGGCATGGTGGGCATCAACGTGCCGATCCCGGTGCCGGTGGCGTACTACTCCTTCGGCGGCTGGAAGAGCAGCCTGTTCGGCGACACCCACGCGCACGGGACCGAGGGCGTGCACTTCTTCACCCGCGGCAAGGTCGTCACCTCGCGCTGGCTCGACCCCAGCCACGGCGGCCTCAACCTCGGCTTCCCACAGAACGACTGACGACCAGCCGCGGGTGCGGCGTCAAGGCCGGCGCGTAGCCCGGGCGGCCTCGCCGCTTCGGGTCTCGCGGTGGGCGGCCTCGGCGATCTGCTTGATCCTTTGCAGCCGGGCGTCCCACCGTGCCGCGACGTCCGCCATCGCCCGGACGGCAGCGTCGAGCCGTTCCGGGCGAACGGAGTAGCGCACTTCACGGCCGTCCCGCCGGGCCTCGACGAGCCCGGCGCGGTCGAGGACCGCCAGGTGCTTGGCGACCGCCTGACGGGTGAAGGGCAGCTCAGCGGCGAGAGCGGTGGGCGTCGCCTCGCCGAGGGCCAGCAGGACGTCTAGAAGCCGGCGACGGCCAGGTTCGGTGACCGCCGCCAGGAGCTCCTCGTCTTCGGGATTCATCACTTCACTGCTGCCTGGTCCTTCACGGAAGCGTACGCCACCAGGTCGGCGAGGTGCTTGCTCCAGCCGTGGGTGTGCTCCTGTGCGTAGGTGGCCTTCTGCTCCTCGGCCCAGTCGATCTCGCTGAGGCCGCTCTCGGTGACCCGCAACCGGGTGCTCTCGCCCTCTGGGGTGAGCGTGAACTCCACGAGCACGGAGTTGCCCTCGCGCGGCACGGCACCCTCCGGGTAGGCCCAGCGGAAGGAGAACAGGCGAGGCCGATCGAGGGTCACCACGGTGATTTCGGCGGTGACCGGTTCGGTGATGTCGACGGCTGCCCGGTCGGTCCAGGTGAGCGCCCCCTTGCCGCCCTCCCGTACGTCGATGACGGCGGCGTTGGTGAACCAGCTGCTGATCTGGTCCGGCTCGGTCACCGCGCCCCAGACCACGTCGACCGGTGCCTCGATCAGGATTTCTTGTTCGATGCTCGGAATCATGACGATCCTTCCGTCTCATGCGCAACCTTTGGTTGCGCGTTCACGCTAGCAAGCGCTCCCCGAACGCGCAACCTCTGGTTGCGTGTCATGGTGACGGCCGACCCGATGATCAGGTCACGGTCGCGGTGGCGCCGTGGTGCCGCGGACGACGAGCCGGGCGTCGAGGATGAGCTCGCGGGAGGGCAGCCGGTGGTCGTCCAGGCGCTCCACCGCCGAGCGCACCGCGAGCTGGGCCATCTGCTCCGCGTCCTGGCGCACGGTGGTGAGGTTGATGTGGGACAGGTGCGCCATATGGCTGTCGTCGTAACCGACCACCGAGATGTCCCGCGGGATGCCGACCCCCGCGCGGCTGAGCGCGTGCATGAGCCCCATGGCGCACCGGTCGTTGCCGGCCAGCACGGCGGTCGGCAACCGGTCGTCGTGCAGCAAGGTCTCGCCGGCCGTTTCGCCGGACTCCTCGGTGTGATCTCCGGGCAGGACCCGGATCTCGTCCTGTAGTCCGTGGTCGCGCATGGCGGCGCGGTAGGCGCGGCGGCGTTCGGCGGAGCCGGGCCCGTCGCCGCCGTCGATGTGGACGATGGCGCGGTGGCCGAGGCTGACCAGATGGTCCACGGCCTGTCGCATGCCCTTGTTCTCCGCGGTGTGGACGGTGTCGACGCCGTTGGCCGGGACGCGCCGTCCCACGACCACGGTGGGGGTGTGCGCCCCCAGGTCGGCGAGGTAGCTGGTCTCGGCGCTCGGCCCGAGCAGGATCAACGCCTCGCAGCGGTGGCCCAGCAGGGCTTCCACGACCTTCCGCTCGTCCCGCGCGGGGCCGAGCGCGCTGAGCAGGACCTCGTAACCGAGCCGTTCGGCCTCGGCGTAGATCGCCTCGACGAGGTCGGCGTGGAAGGCGTTGCGGATGTTGATCATCACGCCGAGGACCATGCTGCGGTTGCGGGCGAGCAGCCGCGCCGCGTTGTCCGGGCGGTAGCCGAGCTCGTCGGCGGCGCGGAGCACGCGGTCGCGTGTCTCCTTGCTCGCCCCCGGCTCGTTGCGGAACACGAGCGAGACCAGCGCCCGTGACACGCCTACCCGCGCGGCGACATCCGCCATCGTGGGACGCTTGGCCCGCGCCGATGCTCTCGTCTTGGGCGGCTCGGATTCCGGGGCCTGCTCCACCATCAACCCTTTCCTGATGTGCGCAGCTCGTCGCAAGCCGTTGACATCCGGTGTGACCGCGCTCATAGTAACAGGAACTAGAGCGCGCTAGTAGCGCGACAAACTTTGTAAAGACAAAAGAATGTCAAGACACCCTATTGACACGGTGCTTCATGTGCCGGTTACATCGGGGAATCGCAGCCGACACACGGTGCCGGCTGACGCGTTAAAGGGCCGTTGCGCGTCGCAGCACGGCTCCCGCAACCTCTCGATGTCCCCCTGATCCACAAGGCCGTGGCCGCTCCCCGGGAGAGGTAGAACCAAAGTGCCGTACTCCATTCGCAGACCCCGTCGTCGGCATGTCATCAACTTGCGCGCTCTAGTTTCTGCGCCCCTTCTCGTGCTCGCCCTTGTCGGCTGCTCGAACGCCTCGAGCGATGCCGGCGCCGGTTCGAGCGCACCGTCCACGGAGCCCGCCGCGGCCGCCTCGGGGGCGGGGCTGCAGTCCGGGCTCGGCAGCCGGGCCCAGAACCGTAAGATCACGTTCCTGCTCTCCCAGGATCCGGGGGACTCCTTCTGGGGGACCATCTCGCAGGGCGCCAAGGACGCGGCCAAGCTGTTCAACGTCGAGCTCAACCTGCAGACGAGCCAGGGCGACCCGGGCAAGTACAACGACCTGATCGGCAGCGCCGTCGCGGACAAGCCCGCCGCCATCGCCGTGGTGATCGACGACCCGAAGCGCTACACCGAGAACGTCTGCGCCGCCTCCAAGGCCGGCATCGCGGTGCTCGCGTACAACATCACGCAGGAAGGCGACGTCGCCGCGTGCACCTCGGGCTTCGTCGGCCAGAACTTCGAGGACGCGGGCTTCCTGCTCGGCCAGCGTCTGATCGCCGAAGCGAAGCTGCCGCAGGGGGCCAAGGTGTTCACCCCGGTCGAGTTCCCCGACCAGGTGTACGCCATCCAGCGCAACGCCGGGGTCCAGAAGGCCCTCGACGCCATCGGCGCGAAGACCGAGACGGTCGCGACCGGCATCGACGACGCGGGCGCGCTGGACAAGATGAGCCAGTATCTCCTCGGTCACAAGGACGTCGCGGCCATCGTGCCGCTGGGCGGCACCCCGCACCGCAACATCGAGGCGGCCATGAACGACGTCGGCGTCAAGGTCCCGGTGGTCGGCTTCGACCTGTCCAAGCCGGTCATCGACGGCATCAAGAGCGGGACCATCATCGCCGCCGCTGACCAGCAGCCGTACATCCAGGGCTTCCAGACCGTGGCCCAACTGGCGCTGAAGCTCGACTTCGGCCTCAGCCCCGCCACGATCAACTCCGGCGGCGGCGGTCTGGTGGACAAGTCCAACGTCGCGGTCGTCGAGCAACTGGCAGGCACGATCCGCTGACCCAACCGGACCGGGGTGGGCCCGAACGGGCCACCGGGCCTGCCCCCCACCGGTCGCCCATCGCGACGGACATGGAGAGTCAAGCAGCCATGAGCAACACGACCAGCGGCGGAGCGCCGTCGCCGACGATGCAGGATCAGCCCACGGTGGCGGTCCCCACCCCTAAAATCCGTACTGAGCCGTTCGGCGGGTGGCTTCGGCTGGTGCGCGGCCGCGGCGCGCTCGAGATCGGCATCATCTTCGTGCTCGTGCAAATCGGGTGCGTCATCGCCTACCTGGTAGCGCCGGACAGCTTCCCCTACCTGTCAGAGGCCAACTTCAACGTCCTCAGCCAGTCGATCCCCGTCCTGGCGATCCTGGCGATCGGCGCGGGCGTGCTGATGATCGCGGGCGAGTTCGACCTGTCGCTGGGGATGAACTACACCTTCTGCGCGCTGGTGTTCATCCACTGGTACTCCAGCGGGAACGTCATCGGCGCGTTCCTCGTGACCTTCGCCATGGGCATCGGCATCGCCCTGCTCAACGGCGTGATCGTGGCCAGGTTCAAGATCCCGTCGTTCATCGTCACGCTCGGCATGATGTTGTTCTGGGACGGCGCCGCGCTGTTCTACAACGGCACCTCGGCCGCGCGCATGCAGCGCGGCGAGACCCTGCAGACCATCTTCGCCGGGCAGATCGGCCCCTTCCGCGGTCAGGTCGTGTGGCTGGTCCTGGTCGGGCTGTTCTTCTGGGTGCTCATGCACCGCCACAAGCTCGGCAACCACATCTTCGCCGTGGGCGGCAACGAGTCGGCGGCCCGGGCGATCTCCATCAACCCGGCCCGCGTCAAGCTGATCGCCTTCGGCATCCTCGGGCTGTGCGTGGCGCTGGCCGCGATCCTCGTCGCCGTGCGGACGCAGTCCGTCCAGCCCGGCACCGGCCGCGGCATGGAGCTGCAGGCCATCGCCGCGGCCGTGGTCGGCGGCGTGTCGCTGCGCGGCGGCAAGGGGAGCGTGCTCGGCATGGTGCTCGGCGCGGCGCTCATCCTCGTGCTGCAGGACATCCTGCTGCTCTCCGGCGCTCCCGGCTTCTACCTCAACCTCTTCATCGGCGTGATCATCGTCGCCGCCGCCGTCTTCAACCGCCTCATCGAAGGGAAAGCCGAATGAGCTCGAACGGCCCCGAGCCGGAGGGCGAGGTCCTCCTGGAGCTGTCGGGCATCACCAAGCGCTACGGGCCCAACGTCGTCCTGAACGACGTCGGCTTTCAGATCAGCAAGGGCGAGGTGGTCGGCCTGCTCGGCGACAACGGCGCGGGCAAATCCACCCTGGTCAAGATCATGTCGGGGGTCATCCGGGCGGACGCCGGCGAATACGCCTGGCGCGGCGAGAAGCTGACCGCGCCGAGCCGCCAGGACACCGAGAGGCTCGGCATCGAGACGATCTTCCAGGACTCGGCACTCGTCCCGTCGCTCACCATCACCCGCAACGTCTTCATGGGTCGCGAGCTCACCACCCGGCTCGGCCTGCTGAAGCTGCGCGCGATGGACCGCATCGCCGGGGACATCCTCGACAGCGTCGTGACGATCGAGGGCATCAAGAGCCCCCGGCAGCTCGTCAGCTCGCTCTCGGGCGGGCAGCAGCAGGCGGTGGCGATCGCCCGTGCCGTGCACTTCAAACGCAGCCTGCTCATCCTCGACGAGCCCACCAGCGCCCTGGCCGTGCGGGCCACCGAGGCCCTGCTGGCCTACCTCACCCGGCTCAAGGGCGAGGGCGTCAGCTCCGTGCTGGTCACGCACAACCTCCACCATGCGTACGAGGTGTGCGACCGGCACATCGTGATGAACCACGGCCGCAAGATCCTCGACACCACGCGCGAGCAGACCTCCGTCAAGGAGCTCACCGCCGCCGTGGTCGAGGGCGAGACCGGGCTGCGGCGCCACCGCGAGACCCTGACCACTGATGGGAGATAGGCAATGACGTTGTCCCGCGTCCGGCTGGGCACGGCCCCCGACTCCTGGGGCGTGTGGTTCCCCGACGACCCGAACCAGGTGCCCTGGGACCGCTTCCTCGACGAGGTGGCCGCGGCCGGTTACCAATGGATCGAGCTCGGCCCGTACGGCTACCTGCCCACCGACCCCGAGCAGCTGCGTGATGAGCTCGGCCGGCGCGGGCTCCGGCTGTCCGGCGGCGCGGTGTTCTCCGGCCTGCACCGCGGCCGGGAGGCGCTGAAGGAGGCCGTCGAGGAGTGCCGCGCGGAGGCCAGGCTGCTCACCGCGCTCGGCGCGAAATACCTGGTCTCGCTGCCCGAGGGCTACACCGACCTGGACGGGGACCTCACCCAGCCGGTGGACCTGACCCCCGAGCAGTGGAAGCACCTCACCACGGGCGTGTCGGAGCTGGCCCGCGTCCTTCACGAGGAATGCGGCGTCGAGCTGGTCTTCCACCCGCACGCCGACAGCCACGTCGACACCCAGGAACGCGTGCTGCGCTTCCTGGAGGACACCGACCCCGAGGTCGTCTCCCTCTGCCTCGACACCGGCCACATCTCCTACTGCGGCGGGGACAACATCGCGATCATCCGCGCGTTCCCTGAGCGGATCGGGTACGTGCATCTCAAGCAGGTGGATCCCGAGATCGTCCGGCAGGTCCGCGAGGAGAACCTGTGCTTCGCCGAGGCCGTACGGCGCGGCGCCATGATCGAGCCGCCCGCCGGCATCCCGGCGATGGAGCCGCTGCTGGCCGAACTCGCCCGGCTCGACGCCGACCTGTTCGCGATCGTCGAGCAGGACCTCTACCCCTGCTCGCCGGACACCCCGCTGCCCATCGCCACCCGCACCCGCACGTATCTCAACGGCTGCGGCCTGCGTCCCTGAAAGAAGGAAGCATCGTGACAATCAAGGTCGGCGTCATCGGGACCGGCAACATCGGGGCCGACCACGTGACACGCCTGTCGTCCCAGGTCGTCGGATCCACGGTGGCCGCCGTGTTCGACGTGGACACCGCCCGGGCTGAGCAGGTCGCCGCGAACGCCGGCGCCGTGGCGCGGGGGAGCGCGCTGGAGGTCATCGACGACCCCGTCGTCGACGCCGTGGTCATCGCCTCACCGGGCGACCTCCACGCCGAGCAGGTCCTGGCCTGCATCGCCGCGGAGAAACCCGTGCTCTGCGAGAAGCCGCTGGCCACCACGGCGGCGGACTGCCTGAAGGTCCTCGAGGCGGAGGTCGCGACCGGCCGCCGCTGGATCCAGGTCGGCTTCATGCGCCGCTATGACCCCGGCTACAAGGTCGTCAAGGACGCCGTCGACGACGGCACGATCGGCGAGCCGCTGCTGGCCCACATGATCCACCGCAACGCGGTCGTGCCCGACTCCTTCACCAGCCCCATGGCGATGACCGACTCGGTCATTCACGAGATCGACACCACCCGCTGGCTGCTCGGCCAGGAGATCGTGCGCACCACGGTCGTCGCCACCAAGCCGAGCCCGCTGGCCGCCGCCCACCTGCGCGACCCGCAGATTGTGCTGCTGGAGCTAGCCGGCGGCGGCGTGGTCACCGTCGAGGTGTTCGTCAACTGCCAGTACGGCTACGACGTGCGCTGCGAGGTCGTGGGCTCCACCGGCGTCGTGACGCTGGAGAACCCCGCCGCCAACGCGGTGATCCGCGACGGCCACAGCGCCCGGACGGTCCCGGCCGACTGGCGGGTCCGGTTCGGCGCGACGTACCTGGCCGAACTGCAGGAGTGGATCACCGGGCTGCGGTTCGGCGTCGTCGGCGGGCCGAGCGCGTGGGACGGCTACGCGGCCACCGCCGTCGCGGAGAGCGCCGTCGCCTCGCTCGACTCGGGCGCTCCCGTCCCGGTCAGCCTGGTGGAGCGGCCCGGTCTGTACGCCTGAAAGGAAACCCGAACGTCAACTACCACCGGCTGAAGCCGGTGGTTTGCTCTCACGGTCCCGTCTGGCTGAAGGGAGGCCGGTAGCGTGCGGCTGGTTGACAACAGCCCAGCCCGCAACGCCGCGTACGGCGACGTTGCAGGCCGCGATGTGATCGGCGTGCCCAGCGAGGCCACAGCCGGTGCAGACGAACCGGCCCCGGGCGGGCCGGTTCGCTCTGGAGACGCACCCGCAGTTGGGGCAGGCCTGCGAGGTGTAGGCGGGGTCGACCAGCAGGAAGGCGACTCCGGCCCGCGCGGCCTTGTAGCGGGTGAAGTCGATCAGCTGGGCGAAGGCCCAGCCGTGCAGGGTGCGCCGCTGGAGCCGGTGAGCCCTTACCCGGCCGCGGATGCCCTGGAGGTCCTCCAGGGCGATGCCGCGGCCGGTGCGTTCGGCTTCGCGCACCATGTGTTTGCTGATTTGGTGGTTGATGTCGGTCATCATCCGGTGCTCGCGCCCGGACAGGCGGCGCAGCACTCGGCGCGCCGACGAGGTGCCCTTCTTCTGCAAGCGGCGGCGCTGCCGATGTCGCCGATCGCGCAGGCTGCGGACGTGTCCGTTGCCGTGGATCGGGCCGGGCAGGGCGGGGCCGGGCAGCACCCCGCCGTCGTTGGTGACGGCCAGGTTCGCCACTCCTTGGTCCACCCCGAGGAAGCCGTTGACCGGCTCGCGCACCGCCGGTTTGCGCAGGATGACGGCAACCTGCAGCAACCACACGCCGCGCCGGCAGATCAGGTCGGCCTCGCCGAGCGGGAGCGTGTCGACGGCCTTGAGATCTTCCGGCCGGCCGGTGTAAGGCACGGTGACGCGGCCGGTAGGGGTCCACAGCGACACGGTGCGGGCATCACGGTTCCAGCTCATCAGCCGCGCGTCATAGGGAACGGCGCCGTACGGGCGGAACACATGAGCCCGCGTCTTGGTGGCACGCCGGTTGGCGTAGGCACCGGCGACTCGCGCAATGGCCCGGACTGCGGCCTGCGCACCCAACCCGGCGAACTGGGCACGCACCGGATAGTAGGCCAGCCGGTGCAACTCCACCACAGTAAAGGTGCGCTGCTGCCAGGCCAGCCGGGAGACGAAGCTGGCCGCCTCGTTGCACACCTGCACCGCTGCTGTGAGGGAGTCGGCTTGGGCGGGGGTGGGGGCGAGCCGGAGCTGCACCATCGAGGGCAGGCCGTCCCGTTTGGTGGCGGAGCGGCGGATCGCCATCGCGCACCTCCTGTCACATAGCCCTCACGCACCGCAGATATTACTGCCTGTTACCAATGTTTTCCATACTGTTTTCGAAAGGGAGGGATGGCGCTTCCTCCCGGTCCTGAAGGCCCGGGTCTCCGCGCCACAACTCAGATGAAGATCGCCCTCGACCCGTACATGGTGCGCCACACACCACTGCTCGAGCTGCCCGCGCTGGTCGCGGACCTCGGCTACGAGTACATCGAGCTGTCCCCGCGCGAGGACTTCCTGCCCTTCTTCCTGCACCCGAGGGCCGACCGGGACACCGTCGCGGCCTTCAAGTCCGCCCTCGCCGCGGCCGACGTCAAGATCTCCTCCGTGCTGCCGCTCTACCGCTGGTCCGGCCCCGACGAGGAGGAGCGCCAGGCGGCGGTGCGCTACTGGAAGCGGGCCATCGAGATCACGGTCGAGCTCGGTTGCACCGTCATGAACTCGGAGTTCAACGGCCGCCCCGAGCAGGCGTCCCGGAGTGAGGCCATGTTCTGGCGGTCGATGGAGGAGTTGCTGCCCGTCTTCGAGCGCGAGGGCGTGGAGCTCCGCCTCGAACCGCACCCGGACGACTTCGTCGAGGACGGCAAGACCGCCGTCGACATGGTGCGCGGGATCAACTCCCCGCTCGTGTCGTTCCTGTACTGCGCGCCGCACACTTTCCACCAGGGCGGCAACCTGACCGAGATCATGGAGTACGCCGGCGACCTGCTCACCCACCTGCACGTCGCCGACTCCTTCGACCATCGCGCCTCATCCGGCCTGCGCTACATCGTCAACCCGCCGGGTTCGGCCGCCCGGGTCCACCAGCACCTGAACATCGGCCAAGGGGAGGTCGGCTGGGACGAGTTCTTCGGCACCCTCGGCCGCCTCGGCTTCGACGGCATCATGACCGCGTGCGTCTTCGCATGGGAGGACAAGGCGCGCGAGTCGAACCTGTTCATGCTCCAGGAGATGACCAAGCGAACGGCCTCATGGTGACGGCTCCCCGCACCGGGGTCAGCAGTTGGGCGGCTCCAATCGTGCGGGGGTCCGCTCGTCCTTGGGGCCGGTGGCCGTGCCTGGCTCCTGGGAGCCGAGGAGGGCGCGGGTGAGCGCCTGATTGTCGCCCGCCATGGCCTGCAGGGTCGTGTCGAAGTGGTCGTCGGTGAGGGCGGGTTCGTCGGAACGGAGCGCGACCAGGATGACGCGGCGCAGCAGCTCCTTGATGAAGGACGCGGTGACGCCCTCGGTGGCGGCGACCACCTTGGCGACGTCGGCCACGATGGGCTGGTTCCGGGCGTACAGGCGGATCAGGCGCTCCCGGGCCGCCGCGTCCGGAGGCGGGATCTCCACCGCGAGGTCCACCCGGCCGGGCCGCTGTACCAGGGCCTTCTCCAGGGCCTCGACCCGATTGGTGGTCAGGACGAACGTCACGTCGACGTCGCCGCTGATCCCGTCCATGGCGTCCAGCAGGGAGAACAGCAGCGGGCTGCTCTCGTACTGGCTGCGGTCCTCGGCGATGAGGTCGACGTCCTCGACGACCACGATGGACGGCTGGAGCGTGCGGGCCATCGCCACCGCGTAGTCGATCTTACGCATGGCGGGCCCCGTCATCAGCACCGCTGTGTGCTCGCGCAACCGGCTGATGAGGTAGCGCGTGGTGTGGGTCTTGCCGGTGCCGGGCGGGCCGTAGAGCAGCAGCCCCCGGCGCAGGTGCTGGCCGGCCGCGGTAAGGCGGCCGGCCAGCTCGGCGATGCCCACGATGTGATCCTCGATCGCCTCGAGCCGGCCTTCCGGCAGGATCACCTCCTCGGCGCCGAGCTCTGGGCGGGGCAGGAAGGTGAGCAGCTCGTTGTCCCTGTGCTCGCTGAATCCGAAGCTGAGCACCTGGCCGCGGAACGGATCATGCTCCCGCATGAGCCGGTCCACCTCGTCGCGTACGGCGGTGGCCGCCTCACGGCCGGCCGACAGCACGGTGAGGAGGCTGTAACCGTCGTAGTCGTCCTTGTCGCTCAGCCCGATGACCACCGGGCTGCCGTCGGGTGCGGTCGTCGCGACCAGGCCGAGCTGCACGACCTCGATCGTGGCGTCGGGGCCGATCGGGGCGGTGCCGTAGTCGGGGCGGCCGAGCAGCCGGCTGCCCTCGCGCATCGCCGACAGCAGCATGTTGATGATGCTCTCCCAGCGGCGCTCCCCGCCGACGATGCCGAACCACTCAGCTCCGGGGGAGTGCGCGTCCAGGTAGAGGTCGGCGGCGACCTGCAGCGCCGCGTGCTCGTACAGCCGGTACTTCTCCTCCACCACCACGACGTCGCTGAGCGGGCAGCCGAGGTGCCCGGTCACCTTCGTGATCAGCGGAGAGGCGGCGTTGTCCGCGCCGATCCGCTCGGCCACCGCGGTGTACACCTGCCGCAGGCTTTCGGCGAGCGCCCGCGCCTCTGTGAGCTCGATCTCCGTCACACCGATCATCATCGCCGCTGGGCGGGCGTTGAGGAATGAGTATCCCCATACTCAACGCCTCGCCGCTCGTCAGGCCAGGACGGGGAAGTTGGAGCGGAGCGACTTGTGGGCCATGCTGCGGGACAGGGGCGGCGCTAGACTGCCCGATATGCGGCGATTGACCAGTACGGTGGTCGTGGTGGCGGGGGACGGCGCTGGAGACGTGGTCGCGGGTCTGGACGGGCTGCACAACGTGCGGGCGATCCCGCGCGGGGAGCGCAGGTCGGCCGAAGTGATGGAGATCGCGGCACGGTCGGTGGCCACGTATGTGGTGCACGACGCCGACCCGCTGGCCGACGTGGCCGTGGCGTGGACGGCGTTCTTCGACGGCGCCGGAGTCGTCGGCGGCCTGGAAGTGGCCATCGAGGCGGCACTGGGCGAGCTGCGTGCCGACCGGCTGGTGCTGCCCGACTACTACCTGGTGCTGGATCCCGACGGGATGGCGGAGACCTGGCGGCACTGGTGGCTCGGCGTGCTGGCAGGGGCGGCGCCCGTACGGGTGGTGCCTGCGCACTCCTCGGCGGGCGCGGTCGCGGAGCAGCTGGGCCGGCTGGCCGCGGGCCGTTGGTGGCCCGCGGACCTGGAGGCGTGGCTACGCGGTCTCCCGCGGGTGGTGCCCGACCGCGCCGGCCTGCCGAGCGGTGGCGTCGTGGTGGCGTAGGGCGCGCATCAGTTCGGGTTGCCGGCGTGGGTGAGGGTCTCCCAGGCGACGAAGAGGTTGTTGGTGCCCGCCGGGCGCTGCCGCTCGGTGAGAGCCTGGGTGTTGCTCATCGCGATGCCCATGCGGTTGTTCAGGGCGTTGAAGCCGACCTCCGTGACCGGGCCCAGGCCCAGCGTGAGGCCGCCGCCGCACAACCAGGACGGGACGGCCGTGCCGAGCTGGTATTTGGCGTGCAGGCCGAGCGCGTGCCGCAGCCGGTCGGCGATCTCCGGGTAGAGGTCCTGCCCCTGGATCCGGGAGGTCTCAGCGATGTGCGCGATCGCCGCCAGGCCGTAGCCGGTGTGGGTGAAGTCGCGGCAGGTCTCCTGGGACAGCCCGTTGACGAAGGTCTCCTGGCCATGCCAGTACGCGACGATCTCGTCCCGCGTGTCGACGCTGCTGCCGGCCGGTCCCTTGGGAAGGGCGCCGTCACCGGTGAGGTAGATGTAGGCGGGCATGCGGGCCCGGAACGTGCTCACGGCCTTGTCATAGGCGGCCTTGTCCTCCAGGAACACCGCGATCCCGATGGCCGCGTCCATCATCGACAACTCCCAGTTGCCGTTGGTGGTGGCTCGGCCGTTGATGACCTCGGGCAGGTAGACGTTCCTGAGCATGGTCGCGAAGCGGTTGACACCTGTGGCGGACCAACCGGTGTAGGTGTACCGGATGATCTCGGCCGCCCTGGGCCAGGACGAGCCGGCCCACCCCGTCTGGAGCGGGGCGTTGCTGTTGGTGTGGTCGGCGATCACAGCGGACCAGGCGTCCATGATCTGGATGGCCTTCTGCGCGTACCGGCTGTCACGCGAGATGTACCAGATAAGCGCGTCGGTGTACGCGGCCAGCGCGTCCTGGCGCTCGTCCGTGCAGCCGTAGTTGGGATTCGAGTACGAGCCGCACTCCACGACGGCCCGCGGCTTCGGGGTACGTGACAACGACGCGAGGCTGCTGGCGAGCATCTGGTCGTAGGCGGCCTTCCACGGCTGGGCGCCGGCGTTGACCTTGGAGCGGACGAAGTCGAGCTGGGCCCTGCTGACGAGCACGCCGGGGTGTGTGAAGGCGGCCGGGGCGCTGCGGGCCACGGCGGCGGGCGCCGGCACGGCTCCGGTGGTCAGTGTGATGACCAGCGCGACCGTGAGTAACAACAGGCTCCCGCGACTACGGGGACGGACCACGAGGCGGCTCTTTCATTAGGGAAGTTTCCTAAAAGTGTTGAGATCGTAGTCCTGACACTGCCTCCTTACAAGGGCCCGCGCGCGGTGAAAGAGTGGGCAGGAGCGCGATCGACACGACCAGGCCCAGCATCGCGAGGGCCTACGACGTCGTCCTACACGGCAAGGACAACTTCGAGGTCGATCGCGCCTTCGTCGCGGAGATTTAGGAGGGCCGGCTCCGGCGTCAGCGCACGTGAGGCGAGGGCCAGGATGTCCGCGCCTGCGAGTGAAGGAGGGAGCCCGCCGTCACGGCGTGGACGGCTGAGCGGGGAGGGGTGAGGGCGGGGCCGGCTGGTGGCGCGGGTCGGCGAGTTCGTGGGCGGAGCGGGCCAGCCAGATCATCATCAGAGCGTCGGCCGCCACCGCGGCGTCGTCGGAGATGTGCCGCCCCGCGAGGGCGAACAGCAAGCCCACCAGCGGGAAAACGAACGGCGTCACCAAGGCGGCGATGCCGTACACGACGGTGGCCCCGTGCCAGCGGCTGTCGTGCCGCTGTGCCCGCAGGACCAGCACCGTCCAGATCAGGCCCGCCACGCCGCAGATCACGGCCAGCCAGCCGGGCACGGGCCAGTCGAGAACGTCGAGCACCTCGATGGTGGCGACGCCTCCGAACGCCAGCACACCCGCGGCCCGCGCACCTTCGGCAAACTCCAGGTTGCGTCCCAGCACCGGCTGGAACAGCAACACGACCACCCACATCACCATCGCGTCGAGCACCGCCGCCCACCACGGCCAGGCCGGCGCGAGGCCGTAAAGCAGCAAGGACGCCGCCGCGACGTACAGCGCCACCCGCAGCCGCCGCTCGTTCCGGTCCAGCTCCGGCGGTGGACCCGCCAGCGGCCCGCGCACGCTCTGCCACAGCGCCCACGCCCACGGCAGGCCGGCCAGGACCAGGATGAGCACGTTCGGCAACGTCACAGCGACGCTGTCGCTCACCTCCGTGAACAGCGTCAAGCGCCACAACGCGCCCAGGTCGCCGGCGGTCAGCGCGATCACGGCGGCGACCGCCAGCGCGACGACGTACACACCCGCGATGAGCAGGGCGGGAATGCCTAAACGGTAACGACGGGGCACGTGACACATCCGGGGAGCGCAAGGGGGAACGCCTCACCTTAGCGAGTCGGCGGCATGAAGTCGATCAAGCGCCGCGGTACTCCCCGACGCGGGGGAAGGTCAGGTGGCGGGGGATGCGCAAGACCCCGCGCCGGTCGACGGCGGCCGCCGGGCAGGCCCTGAGGAATGAGTAGCCCTTACTCAGTCCTCGCCCTGGAGGGTGGTCTCGGCGAGCCGGTTGGCCAGGTAGCGGCGTTCGGCCTCGGTAGGGGCCAGGGTGAGTGCCTGGCGGTAGGCCTCGGCGGCCTCGGCGCGGCGGCCGAGGCGGCGGAGCAGGTCGGCGCGGGTGGCGGGGAGCAGGTGGTAGCCGGTCAGGTCGCCCGAGGCGTGGAGGGTTTCCGCCAGCTCGAGTCCGGCCGCGGGGCCGTCGGCCATCGCCACGGCGACCGCCTGGTTCAGCTTCACCACCGGGGACGGTACGACCCGTACCAGCTGTCCGTAGAGTTCGGCGATCTGCGCCCAGTCGGTATCAGCGGCGTCGGCGGCCGTGGCGTGACAGGCCGCGATGGCGGCCTGCAGCTGGTACGGGCCGGGCCGGTCGCGCCGGAGAGCCGTCTCCAGGACAGCGACACCCTCGTCGATCTCGCCCCGGTTCCACCGGGTACGGTCCTGGTGCTCCAATGTCACCAGGTCGCCGGCGGCGTCGACACGGGTCGCACGGCGGGAGTGGTGCAGCAGCATGAGCGCGACCAGGCCGTACGCTTCGGGCTCATCCGGCATCAGCGGCGCGAGCAGGCGGGCGAGACGAATGGCCTCGGCGCACAGGCCCCAGCGCATCAGGTCGGCGCCCGTGCTGGCGGAATAGCCCTCGTTGAACAGCAGATACAGGACGGCGAGCACCGCGCCGGTCCGTTCCGGCAACAGGTGCGCCGGCGGCACCCGGTACGGAATGCCGGCATTGCTGATCTTGCTCTTGGCCCGGACCAGGCGCTTGGCCATCGTCGCCTCGGTGACCAGGAAGGCCCGGGCGATCTCGGCGGTGGTCATGCCGGTCAGGGTGCGCAGCGTCAGGGCCACCCGTGCCTCCAGCGGCAGCGCCGGGTGGCAGCAGGTGAAGATCAACCGCAGCCGGTCGTCCTGAACACCGCTGTCGTCCTCGCTGGAGCCGAAGGCGTCATGAACGGACGCAATCGTGGCCACCTCCCGTAGCTTGGCGGCCTCGGTCGTCCTGCGGCGCAACCGGTCCACCGCCCGGTTGCGCGCCGTCGTGGTGAGCCAGGCGCCGGGGCGGTGCGGGAGGCCGTCGGCGGCCAGCGCTCGAGCGCCAGCGCGAAGGCCTGCTGAGCGCACTCCTCGGCCAGATCCCAGTCGCCGGTCACCCGGATCAGGGCCGCGACGATGCGGCCCCATTCCTGGCGGAAGGCCTCGGCGACCGCCGCCTCGACCTCGGCGGTCACTCCTCCCAAAGCGGCCTCAACTCCACCCATCCGAACCTGGCGGACGGATGCTTGGACGCGATCTCGATCGCCTCGTCGAGGTTGTCGCACTCGATCAGGTCGAAGCCGCCGATCTGCTCCTTGGTCTCGGCGAACGGCCCGTCGGACAGCAGCACCTCATCGCCGCGCACCCGGACGGTCGTGGCGTCACTGCCTGGCCGCAGGCGCGCACCCTGAAGACGTACGCCCCGGTCGTCCATCTCCCGCACCCATGACGCGGGGTCGGCGTCCTGTATGGGCACTCCGACGGACTCGTTGTCGCAGACGAACATCACGCACCGCACGGTTCCTCCTAGGAGATCGGCTTGACTGTACGACGGGCGAGCATGCCCACGAAAGGCAGTCTGAATGTCCTGGTCCTCCGCTGCTTGATGCCCTTGACCGGGGCGTTGGGCAACGCGGAGCGGGCCAGCTCGTTGCGGGGTCGCAGAGCGTAGGTGGCGGCGAGCAGATCAGGCATGACGGGCCCTCCCATCCAGCGCCACTGCGGGCGCTTCGCGATTTCTCGTGACACCCCAACGACGAACGGGAGAGCCCGCGATGGACAGCAGGCGGTGGATATTCGAGCCGCGCCCCTGACCTGCACGGGCCGGCGAACCCTACCCACGTATGGTTCATGTGTGTGCTAACTTGAACATTAGTGTTCAACTTAAGGAGGTTCGGATGAGTCTCGACACGGCTCCCATCAAGCTGCGCGCCGGCGGATGGGGTGTGCTGGTGCTGCTGTGCCTGGCGCAGTTCATGCTGATCGTGGACATCACGGTCGTACAGGTGGCGTTGCCGACCATCGGCACGGACCTCGCGCTCGACCGTGAGTCGCTGACATGGGTGGTGACCACGTACACGCTCTGCTTCGGCGGTCTGATGGTGCTCGGAGGGCGGCTGTCCGACGCGTTGGGCGCGCGCCGCACGCTCCTCGCAGGACTCGGGCTGTTCACGGCGGCCTCGCTGATGTGCGGGCTGGCCGGCAGCGGCGCCATGCTCATCGCCGGAAGGGCGCTGCAGGGCGTCGGCGCGGCGTTGCTCTCGCCGGCGGCGCTGGCCGTCGTCACCGCCACGTTCCACGGTGAGCGGCGCGGGCGGGCACTCGGCGTCTGGGCGGCCATCGGCGGCACGGGCGCGGCCCTCGGCGTGCTGCTCGGCGGCGTGCTGACCGCGGGGCCGGGGTGGACGTGGGTGTTCTTCGTGAACGTTCCGATCGGGCTGGCGGTGCTCGCGGCCGTGCCCGTCGTGGTGCCGGCCACGCCCGGGCGGAGCGAGCGGGTCGACGTGCCCGGCGCGCTGCTGGTCACGCTGGCGACGGCGCTGCTGATCTACGGGCTCGTGACGGCGGGCGACGCCGGCTGGGGAGCGATGGGCACGGTGCTGCCGCTGGTCGGGGCCGTGTTGCTCTACGTCGTGTTCGTGGTGGTCGAGCGGTCGGTACGGTCACCGCTGATGCGCGCCGAGACCCTGGCCAGGCGGCCGGTGATCTCGGGGACGTTCGTCATGCTGGTGGCGACCGGCCTGATGCTGGGCCTGTTCTTCATCAGCTCGCTCTACCTCCAGCACGTGCTGCGCTTCAGCGCGTTGGAGACCGGGCTGCTCTTCCTGCCGGTGGCCATCGCGATCACGATCGGGGCGCAGCTCGGCGGACATCTCATCGGCAGGATCGGCGGACGGCCGGTGGCGGTTGCGTCCTTCGTGGTCACGGCGGCGGGGGCGGCGCTGATGACCCGCATCTCGCCCGACGCGAGCGCGTACACCACCTTGTTGCCGGGGTTCGTGCTGGCCGCGCTGGGCATCGGGCCGGCGTTCGTGACGGCCACCACGACGACCATGGCGAACATCCCGCCCGGCGAGAACGGCGTCGCCTCCGGCGTGATCAACACCTTCCACGAGCTCGGCGGCTCGATCGGCGTGGCCGTCGTCTCCACTGTCGCCACGTCAAGCCTCGTGCCCGGCTCTGCAGTGGGCATCGGCGGCTTCGTGGCGGGGCTCACGCTTTGCGCTGTTGTCGCCGTCGTCGCGGCGGCCGTCGCGCTGGGCCTGGTGCCGGCGGGCAAACCGGCGACGGCGTTCGTCGGCCACGGCCACTGACCGCCCCGGGCGGGCTCGCGGCGCTCGTGCCCGAGCACGGGCTGCGATCGGTCACTATGTCCCAGATCGCGGAGAGGACCGGCATCGGGCGCGACCCTCTACAAATACTTCCCGGACGTCGAATCGATCCTGCTCGCCTGGCACGAACGGCAGGTGACCGCACACCTGGAGCATCTCGCCCGGGTCCGCGATCAGGCCGGCGACGCCGAAGCGCGGCTCCACGACCTGATCCGGGACCCCCTCTGGCAGAAGGCGTGCGGACCGGCGCCTTCCGCGAGGACGTCGCGCCAGAAGAGCTCGCCGCCTACAGCCTGCATGCCGTTGCGGCGGCTGGAGACCTGCCGTCGCAGGACGCCGCCCACCGTCTGGTCACAGTCATCCTGGCCGGGCTCAGGCCTGCCACGTGATGCTCACGTAGCCGCCGAGCGCCGGCCAGGGGCAGCTTGGTCGCGTCGTGCTCAGGTGCACTTCAGGCGCGGCTCGGGCGCGTAAACGGTGTGGTACTTCTGCTTGCGCACTTCCTTGCCGCCCTGCCGGAAGATGCGCCACACATCGATGGAGAAGCCCTCGGCGCCTTCCATCGGGATGCAGTCGGGATCGGTTTCGCTGAGCGTGTCGAACGACTTGACGTCGTACCGAGGCGAGGTCTCCGACTCGATGGTGAAGCGCTGCGTGCTCCAGAACTCAACGGTGACGGAGGTGCTGGTGTAGGAGGTCTTGATCAGCACTCCATAGGGGGAGTCGTTGCGCCACCGGAAGTCCGGCTGAGGATAGGAAACCGTGGACTCCCGCCCCGCCGGGTAGCGCGAGATGTAGTACTGGTGCGGCCGGTGCTGCACGTCCTCGAAACCGCCGAAGAACACCGCGTTGAACATGGTGGTGGCGAACTGCGACACACCGCCGCCGACATCGTTCACGAACCGGTTGTTGAGGATCATCGGCGCCTCGACGAACCCCCGCGCCTTGTCGCGCTTGCCGACGATCCCGTTGAGCGAGAACGTCTCGCCGGGCTTGACCACGTATCCATCCACGATGTCCGCGATGCGGTGGATATTGGTGACCCTGGGCGCGCAGCAAGGGTGGTGGGTGGTGAAGGAGCTGACCTTCTTCTTGATGCCGAGCTTCCTGGCCAGCGCGGTGGTCACCCGAGGCTGCGTCTCGGTCACGGGCACCTTCACGCTGCGCCGGCCCGCCGCGAGGGCGGTGGAGATCGCCGTGCCGAGGCCCTTGGCGTCGATGCCGCGGCCCGGGCGCGCGGGAATGACCTGTGGCTTGCCTTTCACGATCTTGAAGGAGGCATCTTGAGGGCGCTGGCTCTCGTCGATGAGCTGCTTGTTGAGGTCGGGCAGGAGATCCTTGGCGTTGAGGACGGGGCGGAGGCCGCCCCGTCCGTCGGCGGCCCAGCGCAGTGCCCCGGCCACTTGAGACCCGGACAGTTCGGCGCTCTGACCGCCGTTCACGAGAGCGAGCGGGCCGGCGACCGCGGTACGGGCGAGGCCGCCGGTGATGCGACGTACCTCGTCCGGCGAGGTCGCGGGCGGCCGTGAGCGCGTGGTGAGCGTGACCGAGGAGCCGCCGCTCAGGAAGGTGTCGCGGATGGTGTCCGCCGCGCCGGCTCGGTCGAGGACGCGGCCGGCTTTGGGGACGATCGGCTGCGGCTGCGTTCCCTTGTAGCGCACGCCGCCCTCACGGGGTTTGGCGTCCACGGTACGCGCCAATTTGGCAAGTTCGCCGGTGAGGCGAGCCTCGTCGAGTGCGATGCGGGGGCGCAGTTCGCGCCGGCCGGAGCCGAACAGCGAGCGCACCACCCCGGCGGGGGTGCTCGCGCCGTCCAGCGCCGCCTCGACCGATGCCGGGACGTCCACCCCTATCCCCAGTTCGGAGGGCGTCCGCCGGATCGACTTGCCGGCGGCCGACAGCGTCAGTGGGCGGGCCAGGCGCGCGCCGAACTCGCGCTCCAGTCGCGTACGGGCCTCAGCCTCGGACAGGCCGCCGACGTCCACGCCACCGATCCGCGTGCCGCGCGGCACTTCGCCGGCCAGCGCAATCGCGGGTATCGCATAGGCCAGGACGACCACTGAGCCCAGAGCCGCCACGATGACGGCGACCCGGCGCCGTCCGGACGGGGCGCGCCTGGCCGGGCCTACCTGAGGGCCTACGACGCCGCGCCGGCTCACTACAGGTTCCACGGGACGGTGGTCGTGCGTGGTCGGGGGCTGGCATCGCGCATGCGGAGCATAGTAGTAGCCATCGTAGATGGCCTCCTCTGATGGCTCGGCGCTCGAGCCGTTCGTTCGAGGCCTCTCCATGACATACGGATAGCGGGGCGTCACGGCCCACTTTCACCCGGGCGTACGTGCTCACCGCGTCATGACAGGTCGGGCAGCCCCAGGTCCAGGTTGGGCCGGTCGATGCCGCCGTCCACCTCCAGCACCTTGCCTGTCAAATAGCGGGCGGCCGGGGAGGCCAGGTAGAGCACCGCGGCCGCCACGTCCTCCGGCTCGCCTATCCGCCGCAGCGGTGTGGCGTGCTCCATCCGGGTGCGCAGGTCCTCGTCGTTCATGACGATGTCGAGCGCTGAGGTGGCCACCGCGCCGACGGCGACCGCGTTGACCCGCACGGCGGGGGCGAGGTCCAGGGCGGCCAGCCGGGTGTAGTGCGCGAGCGCCGCCTTGGCGGTGCCGTACGCCAGGTAGCCGCGGCCGGCCACGCGGCCCACGGCGGAGGAGACGTTCACGACCGCGCCGCCGCTCTCCAGTAAGTGGGGGACGGCGGCCCTGGTCAGCTCGTGCGCGATGCCGACGTTGAATTGAAACGCGTTCTCGAGGTGCTTGCGCTTCGTGTCGAGGAACGCTCGGGGCAGTGCGCCGCCCACGTTGTTCACGACGATGTCCAGCCGCCCGAAGGCGTCCGCGGCCCGCGCCGCGAGCGCCTCGGCGGTGCCCGGCACGGACAGGTCGCCGGGGACGACGAGGGCTCGCCGGCCCGCCTTCTCCACCTGGTCGGCGACCGCGCGGAGCTGCTCCTCGGTGCGTGCGCAGAGCACCACGTCCGCCCCTGCCTGGGCGAGGGCGACGGCGGTGGCGGCGCCGATGCCCCGCCCCGCGCCGGTGACGATCGCGGCGGCGCCGGTGATCTGGAAAAGGTCCAGGATCATGCGCTCAGCCTAGGGCTGGCTATAACTTGTTTCAATGACTTACCGCCTGCGCGGGCCGACGAGACGATCGTGGTGTCGTCGCCGGCCCGCACTGGTGCCGGACCCGTGGCCGGGCCGGCTGTGGCGGTTACAGGTAGTCGTTCAGCCAGTTCTGCGCGACGGCGATGTCGATGCGCTGGTAGCCGCCGAGGTAGCGGCAGTTCTGCGTGTAGCCGTAGCTGGTCACCGCGACGAGGGAGCCCTTGAGGAACACGGGGCCGCCCGAGTCGCCGAAGCAGGTGCCACCGCCGCCGCGGGTGTCGTGGTAGTTGCCGTTGGCCTGGAGGATCTGCTCGGTGAGCTTCTGCCCGGGCTGAGTGGTGTAGCGGCGCTCCAGGGGGTAGCTCATCGGCTGCGGCTTCTGGGGGCCGGTGACCGGCTTACGCACCTCCGTGCCGTACCCGACGAAGTCGAACAGCGTCTTGCTCAGCGCCGGCGGGCCGTAGGCGTCGAGGAATCGCAAGGACGCGATCTTGGCCGGGGTGATCCCGGAGACCGCCTTGTCCAGGACGATCACGCCGACGTCGTTCCAGTTGTCGAGGTCGGTGAAGTTCGAGTACTGCGGGTGGGAGTGCGCCGTGCCGGACAGGGCACCGGCGGCGGTGATCTCCCCAGCCGTGTAGCCCTTGCTCGGGTCTGCCGCCACGGGGAACGGCGCCAGGGGCTCCTTGGCGATCTCCGACTTGAACGTCACCAAGGTCTTGCCGAGTGTTCCCTCGGTACAGTGCGCGGCGGTGACGAGCACGGTCGGCGAGACCAGCGTCGCGGAGCACCGGAAGCGGCCGTCAGGCTGGTAGAACATGATCAGCCCGACATTGGGGTGGCGGTTTCCGTCGGGTTCCCCGCCGGTGATGGCTTGAGCGGGCATGGCGACGGTGAGCACGGCGAGGGCTGCGGTGAAGATCGCAGCGGCCAGACGAGTTAATGATCGCACTGGGTAATTTTCCTTTCCTGATACTCGTGCTGTTCTGCCACCGATGTGCGCGCGGATCAAGTCCAGGAACCTGAGAGTCAGCTGTCAGCTTCGGGCACCGCGACGGCCGGTCGCCGCACAGCGGCTGGGCGATGCCTCCACCATTATTCAGTCTTGACTTATATAAGTTGCAGATGAAATTCTCCGACAGTCGGCTACGAAGAGCGGGGAAGACACATGATCGACATCGTCAACCAGATCAACGCCACCCACAGGGAGATCGGCAACCGCCCGGTCGCCGCCGGCGAAGGGCGGTCGCTGCTGCTGCGCCGCGCCTACGACGCCGTGATCGAGGATGTATGGAGCGCCTGTACCGATCCCGACCGGATCAGCCGATGGCTGGCCCCGATCGAGGGCGACCTGCGGCTCGGCGGCACGTTCCAGCTCAAGGACAACGCCGGCGGGGAGATCCTGCGCTGCGAGGAGCCCCATCTCATCAAGGTGACCTGGGCCCTGGGGGAGGGCATGGGCACCGAGCTCGAAGTCCGTCTCGCGCGCGGCGACGACGGCGGCACCGTCCTGGAGCTGGAGCACGCCGCACCCGCCGAGATCGTCGACGAGATGGCGCGCACCTACGGGCCCGGCGCCACGATCGGCATCGGCTGCGGCTGGGACCTCGCGCTGCTCGGCCTCGACCTGTTCCTCCATGGCACCACGTTCGACCCCGCGACCTGGGGAGACACGTCCGAGGAGAAGGAGTTCGCCGCGCGCAGCTGCCGCGCTTGGGGGCCCGTGATCCAGGCCGCCTGGGGGACCAGCGACGACGACATCGCCGCGGCCATCGCGTTCGCGGAGCAGCACTACGCCCCTGAGGCCACAGGAGGTGACAACCGCTGAGCGCCGCCCGTACTCGACGAGAGGAGTCAGACAGATGAACGAGCACGTCACCACAACGGCCGGCCGGGCTGCTGCCGGCTCGACGAGGACGCTGCTGACCTGCGGCGTCATCGCCGGCCCTCTCTACATCGTCGTGGTCGTGCTGCAGATGCTCACCAGGGACGGGTTCGACATCACCCGGCATCCGGCCAGCATGCTGAGCAACGGTGACCAGGGATGGATCCAGATCGCCAACTTCGCGGTCAGTGGACTGCTGTTCATGGCGTGCGCGATCGGGCTGCACCGGGTGCTCGGTCCGGCGGCGGGCCGGGGCGGTGTCTGGGGGCCGCGGCTGATCGGCGTCTTCGGCGCCGGGATGGTCGCCGCGGCCTTCTTCTCCGCCGACCCTGTCGACGGCTTCCCGCCGGGGACGCCGGTCGGCCCGCCCACGACCATCAGCTGGCACGGCATGGCGCACTTCCTCGTCGCAGGAGCCGCCTTCCTCGCGCTGATCGCCGCGTGTTTCGTGTTCGCCCGGCGGTTCGCCGGGGCCGGTCGCCGCGGCTGGGCGGTCTTCAGTACGGTGACCGGCGCGCTCTTCCTCGGGGCCTGGCTGACGATCTTCGCGCTGCCAGGCAACCGGGCGGCCAATGCCACCTTCGCCGTCGCGATCGCGCTCGTCCTGGTATGGACGTCGCTCCTGGCCGCGCGCCCTTCACGCTGCCGGCCGGGCACACGCTGACCGGCTCGTGGAACGGCGCCTTCACCGTCAGCGGGCAGAGCGTGACCATCAGGAACGCCGCTCACAACGGCACCCTCGCCCCCGGAGGCGGCACCATCAGCGTCGGCTTCCAAGTAAGCCGCCCGAACGGCGACACCGTACTTCCGTCCGGATACACCTGCGCCTGACAACCGGCATTCCCGGGGCCTACCTGCCCCCGCAGGCAGTGCTGCATGTGTTCGGTAGCCGCCCCGAGGTGGCCGGAAAATCGTTCGCTCTGCCGTACAGCCTCCGGCAGCATGGCCAAGGCGCTGTCGGCATTCGGGAGGGCGGATGGCTGTACACGGATCACTTGAGGACTCCGGGAATGGTCCCTCTGTACGCAAATCGGCGGTTCTGCTGGTCCTGCGCTACTACTGCGGTGAGCTGAAGCGCCAGTGGCGGGTCTCGGTGCCCGCCCTGACGCTCCCGGCGATGGGGAACATCTGCCTGTTCTACCTGGCGCCGCTGGCGGTCGCCGGGCTCGTGGGGCATCTCTCCGAAGGCGGGGACGGCACCGTCGCCGCGTTACTGCCGTATGTGCTCGCGTTCGGCGGGTTCCTGCTGGCGGGCGAAGTGCTGTGGCGGGTGGGACTGCACTTCCTGAACCGTACGGACGCCCGGGGGATCGAGCGGCTCGGCGTGGTGGGCATGGACGAGCTGCTGACCAAGGACGCCGCCTTCTTTCACGACAACTTCGCCGGGTCGCTGACCAAACGGGTGCTGGGATTCTCCTCCAGGTTCGAGGAGTTCGCCGACACGCTCACCTTCTCGATCATGGCCAAGGTGGTGCCGCTGGCCTTCGCCTCGGTCGTGCTGTGGCGCTATCACCCGCTGCTGGTCGTCGTTCTCGTAGGCCTCATCATCGTCACTGGCTTTCTCGTCGCTCCGCTCATCCGCCGTCGCCAAGCGCTGGTCGACGAACGTGAGGCGGCCAAGGTGCTGGTGTCGGGCCACGTCGCCGATGTGCTGGCCAACATGGAGACGGTCCGCGCGTTCGCCGCCGAGGATCGCGAAGCCACCGAACACCGGGCCAGGGTCGCCGAGCAGGGCAGGCTGTCGCTGCGCTCCTGGGATTACGGCAATCTCCGGGTGGACACCGTCGTCGCCCCGCTGTCGGTCCTCACCAGCGCCGTGGGCCTGCTCCTCGCCGTGGCACTGCGGGGAGGCCTGGGGGTGGAGGCCATCGTGGTGACCTTCTCCTACTACTCGACCACGATCAGCATCATGTTCGAGTTCAACCAGATATACCGGCGCATCGAGAGCGTGCTCACCGAAGCCGCCCAGTTCACCGAGCTGCTTCTCGTGCCGCCGACCGTGGTGGATCCGGCCGACCCGCAGCCGCTGCGCCCGGCCGACGCGAGCGTACGCTTCGAGCGGGTGAGCTTCGCCTACGCCGATGGCCGGCCGTTGTTCGAGAACCTGGATCTGGACATCGCCAGCGGCGCCAAGATCGGGCTGGTCGGCCAGTCCGGCGGCGGCAAGAGCACCCTGACCCGGCTGTTGCTGCGCCTCATGGACGTCGACGGAGGCCGGATCCTGATAGGCGGCCAGGACATCGCCCGCCTGCGTCAGGCCGACCTGCGCAGTCTTATCGCCTATGTCCCGCAGGAGCCCGCCATGTTCCACCGGTCGGTGCGTGACAACATCGCGTTCGCCCGGCCGGGGGCCACCGATGCCGAGATTCTCCGGGCCGCGCGGGCGGCGCATGTCATGGAGTTCGCCGACTCTCTGCCGAAGGGATTCGACACCTTGGTCGGCGAGCGCGGCGTCAAGCTCTCCGGCGGCCAGCGGCAACGCCTCGCCCTGGCGCGCGCGATCCTGCGTGATGCCCCGATCCTGCTGCTGGACGAGGCGACCAGCGCCCTGGACTCCGAAAGCGAAATCCTCGTTCAGGAAGCCCTGTGGCACTTGATGCAGGACCGTACCGCGCTCGTGGTCGCGCACCGATTGAGCACCGTCGTCCGCATGGATCGGCTTGTTGTGCTCAACCGCGGACACATTGTGGAGCAGGGCACCCACAGCGAGTTGCTCCAGGCCCAAGGTCCCTACGCTAGGCTCTGGCGGCACCAATCCGGTGGCTTCCTGGTCGATGACGACACCCCGGACGGCGATCCACCGGTGAGCCGAAGCACGCGCCAGGCGATCACGTCATCAGCACGGGACCGAGCCGAGCGGTGACCAGAGCGGGAGCGGCGCACCTCTGTCGCCACTCCCGCTCGGCGTCCGCGGGTCTTCGGAAGTCAGCTCGCGCTGCAGGAGACCGTCGGCCAGGTGGTGTTGCCGTTGTGCTGGATCGTCGCACCCCAGTTGTTGCCGCTGCCGTTGGGTCTGGCGGTCAATACTTGGGCACTGGGGTAGCTGGCGCTGATGTTCCAGGTGGCGATGATCTTCGCTGGAGACGGCACGTTCATCGTCACGGTCCAGTTGCTCGAGCCGCTGACCGAGACGTTGAGGTTGTATCGGTCGCTCCACTGCTGGCCCGCGGACAGCGTCGCGGTGCAGCCACCGCCGCCACCGCCGCCGCCGGAGGAGCCGCCCACCGTGATATTGGAGCTCCCGCTGCTTTGATATCCCTCTGTTGCGAGGATCATGTAATCATGGGTGCCGAGATTCATTCCATTACGGGCCCATGCGTCAAAGTGATTGCCGGAGGTTATGGTTCCGCCCGTTTTCTTCGACTGCCGGACGCTCCAATACTGATTGAAGGTTCGGGTGCCTTCGATGGAGGGGGCGTTGTAGCGCGTCGTCTGGTAGATGTCGTACGTGCCGCCATCGCTGGTGACCGTGCCCTTGTACGTTCCGGTAGGCCGGTAGGTGCCCCAGTTGTCGACGATGTAATACTCCACGAGTGGGTTCCTCGTCCACCCGTAGAGCGTCAGATACGCATTGCCGGACGGATTGAAGCTGCCTGAGTAGTTCACGGTTCGGCGTCCGCCAGGGTTCCAGCCCTTGCCGGCGACGAAGTTCCCGGTGTTGCGCCATGAGGTGCTGTAATTGCCGCCGGATCCCAGTTCCATGGAGACCGTTCCGGCACTGTCGGTCCAGAACGAATAGAAGTAGCCGTTGTTGGTGCCGGTTTGATTGGACGTGATGGGGGCCGCGTGGGCGATGCCGGGTGGCATCGTCACAGCCAGGACCAGTGCTACGGCTACGGCACAGGCACGGCCGATGAGCAGCCTGGTGCGGCCGCGTCTGCGACTCTTCGAGCGGGTGGGGGCGCCGTTCATGTGCGTGCTTCCTCCTCGTGAAGGCTGGCGGGGGCGCGCAGGGTGGTCCAGGGCGAAACTATCGGTGTGATGGCGAAAGTGTCGGACGCCTCGATCGAGTTGTCAACGGTCTGTGCCGGGAGGTGAAGATCTTGGGAGAGCGTTTCGCCTGTATGCTGGCGCTTCTCTCAGAAATGCGGGCACATGAAAGTTTCGTAGATATGCCGAAACATGCCAGGATTGGCATCATCATCGAGCCCGTTCGGGTGCGGGGGCGGATTGTCGGAGCCGGCCGTTAGGTTCCGGGCCATGATCGCTTGTTTACGGCGGGCGCGCCGAACCCGCGGCGCCTGGTGGAACGAGGTGCCCGCATGAATCCTTGGCTGGAGGTCCTCGACCGCATCGAGGCGGGTGACGACGAGGACCTGGCGAAGTTCCTGGACGGGCTGAGCGACTTGGGCCGGCGGGCGGTCGCCATGCAGCTCCGGGCCACCTGACCGAGGAGCTGCGCGGCGGGTTCGTAGCCCGCCGGGAGATCGAGGGCCTGGCGCCCGGATACCGGCTCGCGGGGGCGGCCTGCTTCACCGGGGCTCAGCAGGTGGCGGCCTGGCTCCACCGCAGGGAGCTGCGCCTGGTGCGCGACCCGGAGCAGGACGCCGGCCGTATCGTGTCCCTGCTGCGGCGCCGCCCCGTGGAGTGGCGCCGTGACCTTGCCGTCCGGTTGGTGCACCGGCTGAGGCCGCCGACCGGCAGGACGTGGCGGCGCATGGAAGGCCTGCCCGGCTGGGACCTGGCCGCCGCACTGGTGTCCGAGACGGGCCTCGAGCTCCCGGACGGCGACGCCTTCGTCGTCGGGTGGGTCTGGCGGCTGGCCCTGCGGCGGCGCGGGCGCGGCCCTGGCATCGACGGCGATCCGCTGCTCGGTCCCCTGCTGCCGCGCCTGTTCCAGGTGCGGGGTGTAGCGGATCCGCTCCTGAGCATTGTCGGCGAGTTGGCCGTGCTGGCCGATGAGGGCCGAGTGTCCCGCGAGACGTTGATCGTCGAGTCTCGTGCTGTACGAGGCGAGACGCCTGTACGAGGCCATCTCCCAGTGACGGCTCACCGGTGCCGGGCGTCGCCGGCCGCTACTGCCAGCCCGTCAGCTCAACCGAGACCACGAGCGGGTCGCGGTCCAGGGCCGCCAGTGCCGAAGGCCGGACGGCGGCGGTCAGCAGCGTGTCGGTGAGCGCGGCGCGTACCTCGACGCCGGGTGGCCGGTATCCCGGCTGCGACACCTCGACCACGCCGGTCGCCGGATGGTCGCGTGCCCAGCGCTCGTCGCCCAGCAGCCAGGCCCGGACGCGCGCCTTGCGGTACGCGCCCGGGTCCTGGCCACCGGCAGGGATCATCCTTGCGCCAGCTTCTGCACAGCCCTGAGCGCCTCGGCCACCTCGGCCCGGCCGTGCCCGTAGCGGGCGTGCCACCCTTCGGCGGGGGGCGGGTCGGTACGGGCCGCCAGGATGACGATCCGCCGCAGCGTCTCGATGTCCAGTTCGACGCCGCGGGCGTGGGCTTCGGCCAGGACCAGCGCCGTCAGACCCGTGACAGCGGGGGCCGCCATGCTGGTGCCCGACTTGGCGATGACGCCGGTGCCGGTCTTGGAGCGGGCCGCGACGACCTTGTGCCCGGGGGCGCTGAGTTCCGGCCGCTGCCTGCCGTCGCGGGTCGGCCCCGACGCCGAGAAGCCGGACAGCGGGCTGCCCTGGGTGTGCGCGTCGTAGGAGCCGACCGCCAGGGCAAGCCGTCCGCAGGCGATGGAGCCCAGGGTGTGGCTGTTGTCGCGCGGCTCGGCGAACGTCGTCTGCACGACGTTGTTCCGCTCGATCCAGGCGTGGTAGCCGCCGTCGTTCACCTGCTCACCGTGCAGCCGGATGGTCCAGGCGCCTGGACCGGCGTGCCGCTCCAGGAAGACGTCCACCACGTTGTCGCCGTTGAGCGGGTCTGCCCTGCGGTGGCTCACGAACAGCAGAGTAGTGGTGCCGTCGTCGGCCACGAGCCTGCCGTTGGAGCCGAGCGGCACCGAGCCGAGGCTCGTCCCGGAGGGATCGATCAGCTTGGCGGTGAAGCGGTCGCGGCCGGAGTACCAGATCTCCAGCTCCCCGTGCCACTCGGGCGACGACGGGGACACCTCGGGGATCACCCAGCGCAGGTCGGACGTCCCGCCCGCGGCGACAGCGCCGGCGGCGTGGACGCCGTCGTTGAAGGAGTTGCCGGCCGACAGCACGACCATCCGGTTGGGACGCTCGGACAACATCGCGTCCAGGCCCCTCTCCACCAGGCTGGAGCCGTCGTGCGGCCCACCGTTCGTGCCGATGCTGATGTTGATCGCGCACGGCCGCTCGGCCGCCTCGTCGAACAGGAATCGCACCGCCTCCAGCATGTGCACCGAGTCGCCGAGGAAATCCTCCACCACCTCCGGCCCCTGCCAGGTGATGTCGGAGTGGGAGATCTGGACGAACGCGATGGCGGACTCCGGCGCGACCCCCGGCGTCCCCGAGCCGCCGCCGTTGCCGGCGGCGATGTCCGCCACGTGGGTGCCGTGCCTGCCCGGGGAGAGGGTGGGCGGGTTCTCGCCGGGGTCGTAGCCGAGGGCGCGGTAGGGATCCTCGGCGGCCAGCGCCAGGTCGATGTCCCTGGAGCTGTGGCGCTTGCCGTACCCGAACGGGCTGTCCGGGCCGGATGCGGCGGTCTGGTCCCACAGCGCGGCGACGCGGGTCGATCCGTCCGGCCGGAGGAAGTTGCGGTGCGCGAAGTCCAGGCCGTAGTCCACCACCCCGACCACGACGCCGGCGCCGCCGGCGGCCAACGCCCCGGGTGGCCAGGCGGCCGGCGCCGCCTTGAGATCCTGGACGGTGGCCTGGAGCATCGGCATCATCGCCTGCGCCAGCTTCAGGCTGCGCACGCCCGCCGCCCGCCGGATCGGCTCGATGCCGGAGAACGGCACCCGCGCGGTCACCAGCCGATGCCCGTCGACCTCGCCGATCACCGCGCCGAGCCGTACGTCGTCGCGGGCGGCGAAGGCGTCGGCATCCTCGACGAGGGCGAGGACGGCTACCTCCGTCTCGCTGCTGGTGTTGGTGGCCATGGTCAGCATGCCATCCTGATAGCGGCTCAGCGCCCACTGCAGCCGCGGGTCCATGTGCGGATAGATGCTGGTGCTGGCGAGATGCATCGCGCCCCCCTGTCCTCGTGGTCGTGCGCTCCTGCAAGAGGCAGAGTGCGCCGAAACCGCGATGCGCGCATGAGCACCCCCTACTCAACCGCGAGACGCTGCGACAGACCGATGCGTGCGGCCGGGGCGCCGAACCGATGATCTCAGTCCCGGCCGGTCATGCCTGCTTGCTTCCTGTGGGACAACCAGGTCATCACCCAGAGGATCACACCGATCGCCAGCAGCACGCCCGCGATTTGGTATTGGCCGGCCGGACGCCCGGAAGACCAGGGAAGGACCAGGTAGAGGCACGTGATCGTGCCCACCACGGGCAGGACGCGGCCCGCGTTGAAGTGCTCCGCCGTCGTCTCGTCCCTGCGCAGCACGAGAACGGACACATTGACGAGGGCGAAGACCGCGAGCAGGAGCAGCGACGTCGTCCCGCCCAGCAACGCCACGACGGGGCTGTCGGGGCTCAGCGAGACGAAGGTGATGAGCCCGAGGGCGATGGCCGTGGTGAACACGATCGCCGCCTGGGGCGTGCGCCGGGAGGGGTGCACCTTCGCCAGGAAGGACGGCAGCACACCCTGCTTGCCCATCCCGTACAGGAGCCGGCTGGCCATCAGCATGTTGATCAGTGCGGAGTTGGCCACGGCGAACATCGAGATGAACGGCAACAGGTCGGAGATCGGGAAGCCGGGGGCCGCGGTCTGCACCACCGTCGACAGCGGGGTCTCGCTTTCGGCGAGCCGGCCGACGGGGACCACGGCGACGGCGCAGATGGACACGAGGATGTAGATCAGCCCGGTGATCCCGATCCCGGTGAACATCATCCGGGGAAAGATCCGCGCCGGATCCTTGGTCTCCTCCGCCATGTTGACCGAGTCCTCGAAACCCACCATGGCGAAGAAGGCCAGCGACGTCGCGGCGCTGACCGCCAGGAACACGCTCTTGTCGGCAGGAGTCTCGAAGGCGACGACGCGGGAGAAGTCGGCGTTGCCGCCCGCGATGAAGTAGAGGCTGATCAGGATGACGAGCAGCAGGCCCGAGAGCTCGACCGCGGTGAGCACGATGTTCATCTTGACGCTCTCGGCGACGCCGCGGAGGTTGACGGCCAGCACCAGGAGCATGAAGCCCAGGGCGATCAGCAGGATGACGCTGTTGCCGACGTCCAGACCGAAACCCGCGACCAGGTTGGCCGCGAAGGCCCGGGAGGCGGCTGACGCCGAGGTGATGCCCGAGCACATCACGGCGAAGCACACCAGGAAGGTCACCACGTGTTTGCCGAAGGCCTTATGCACATAGAGGGCGGCTCCCGCGGCTTGCGGGTATTTCGTGACCAGCTCCAGGTAGGAGCACGCCGTGATCAGCGCGACGATGAAGGCGATCGCGAAGGGCAGCCAGGCGGCGCCGCCCACCTCGCCGGCGACCTGGCCGGTCAGCGCGTAGATCCCGGTGCCGAGAATGTCGCCGACGATGAACAGCAGCAACAGGCCGGGGCCCATCACCCGCTTCAGGCTGGGCTGGCCGCTGCTGTCAGCCTCGGCAGGACTGGGGGGACTGACCTGAGACATAGGGGGTGCTCCTTGTCGTGCATCAGCCGCAGGGCTGGATGGGCATGGGCCGGTTCAGGAGTGCCGCACAACCGAGCCAGGCCCCCGCTGGCGCGGATCAGGGTTGTTTCGCTGCGCCATCTGTGGCCGACCGGCGCCCGCGCGCCAGGTCGGCCACGTGATCTCGACTGCCATTCTGACACTCTACGGTCCGTGCAGTCATCTGTGAACACAACGTCACGCTGCGCTGACACCTGACGCCTTTGGGGCGGATGAGCTGGATTCCCGCCGAGTGTCCATGGCCTACGCGTCGGTGCGGTAGACGGCGATCTCGGTCAGTGTCGGGGTATACACCTCGGTCGGTTTCTGCCCGGTGAGCGCCACCCGGAGCCGGGAGGTCGTGACGCTGCCGAAGCCGGTCACGGTCAGGTCGTGCCCGATGCCGTCGGCACGGCCGGCGAAGGTCACCCAGGCGCCGGTCCCAGCGTCCCATCGTTGCAGGTCGAATGTCTGGACCCGCGGATTGGTGCCTGAGTCGGTGTATTCGTCGAGGTACACCGCGTCGAAGGTCGTGTCCGCGCCGAAGTCGATGTCGAGCGTGATCGGGTAGGTCGCGTCGTCGGCCGCCGCCCAGCGGGTCGCCGGGTCGCCGTCGGTCAGCTTGTCCGCGGTGAGCGTGCCGTTCGCGCCCGGGTGCGTCGAGCTCGCGGTGACCGGTTTGCCGAGAGCGAGGTTGACCCGGTCATCCGTATCGTCCTCGATGGGATCGTCGTCCACTGGGTTGGCGACCTTCTCACCGATCCGGCTCTCCGCGATGCCCAGGTCCGGTGCCTTGCCGTAGTAGAGGTGCGTGCCGAGGAAGTCCTCGGTGCCCAGGTGCGGGTTGTACCGGCCGGCGTCGATGAGCGGTGAGTCGCCGCGCAGCCTGAAGTGCGCCGCGGCCGTCCGGATCCGGTCCACGCCCGCACCGGTGACGTATTTCGCCGGGTCTCCCACGAACTTCGGGTCGACCCGCAGCCCCGCCCGGTCAGCCGGCTCCTGGCTGGAATGGGTGCCGCTCGCCTCGTAGAAGTCGTTGTTCGAGAACACCGCCTGGCGCAGGGCGCCGGTCCGGCGGTACCACGGCGTCGATTCCGTCGTGGAGGCGTTGTAGAAGATGTTGTTCAGGAAGTAGACCTTGCTCAGGAACGTCTCGTCGTGGAAGTAGTCCATCTCCGCGCCGTCGTACACGAAGGTGTTGTTCACGAAGTAGGTCGGCGAGTAGTTCGACGACAGCATGTTCTTCACCAGCACGCCGTTGTCGTTCACGCTCAGGTTGTAGCGGGCGACCGAGTTGGAGCTGTTGCCCATATACGACATCCAGCCCGCCGGATTGTCGTGCGAGTAGTTGAACTGGTAGGTGACGTTGAAGTTCGTGTACTCCAGGTCCCACGGGGTGCCGTCGAACTCGTTGTACGGGCCGCCGTAAACCTCGTTGTACTGCATCACCGAGTCGGCGCCCGCCCACAGATAGAGCGCGACGGACACCGAGCCATACCGCTCGAGGAAGCCGTTGACCTCGTTGTACTCGACCGTCATGTTCTTGGTGTTGGCCAGCTGGATCGCGCCCTGGCCGACGCTCTCCGCGTAGTTGTGGCCGATGTAGACGTCACGGCTGTACAGGTCGCGGGTACGCACCCAGAGCTGCTCCCAGCCCTCATGGAACTTCCCGCTCTCGTCGTACTGGCCGGAGCTCGCACCGTCCGCGGCGAACCAGTTGAACGCGAACTGCACGGCGTGCAGCTCGACCTTCATGAAGGTGTTGTTCTCGATCCTGACGTCCTTGAAGTAGTAGCCGCCGGTGGCGTACTCCTTGTAATTGCGGCTGCCGAAGACCTGGAAGTTGACGCCGCCGTAGTGGATCCGCTGCCAGTTGCTCGGGCCGTCGAGATCATGGACGTACACGTTCGAGATGCGGAAATGGTCCATGATGCTGTCCGCGCCGGCCGGCAGGAGGTCGGCGTTGATGGAGACCATGATGCCGTCGCGGACGTGGCGCCCAGTGGTGATGTCGGTGGCGAAGTCGTCGTCGTTGGACAGCTCGACGTTGTTGATCTCGAAATACTGCTGGTTGCGCAGCACGATGGCCCCGGTCAGACCGACCGTGTCGGGGTTCTTCGTGCCGTCGGCGCGGAAGGGGCTCGGCACCTTGCCGTTCGCCGCGATGTACGGCTTGCGGGCGGCCGGGTCGCCGTACGCCGAGATGGTGATCGGCTTGCCCGCGCTGCCCGAGCCCTTCGGCCATAACTGCTGGTCGTGCCACTGTGCGCCGCTCTTGAGCAGGATGCGGTCGCCGGGCATGAACGTCGTCGCGTTCGCCTTGGCCAGGCTGCGCCAGGCCGTCTTCGGTGAGGTGCCGGAAGCGTTGTCGCGGCCGTTGGTGGCGTCGATGAAGTAGTCCCTGCCGCCAGCCGGGTTCGGCGCGTTGCCGGGCAGGTCCTTCTTGGCGGCGGCGGGGGAGCGGTCCGGGGCCGCGGCGGCGGGCGCGGCGGGCGCGAGCGAGCCCGCGAGGAGCGCGGCGAGCAGGGCGGCGAGGCCCATGCGCAGCGTCCGCGCCGCGGGGCGCCGGCGGGCCGGCGCGACGGGGGATACGGTGCCGACAGGTTTCACTGGTGCACATCCTCTGCGTTGATGGCGTCCACCGCCGCCGTGTCGACCTTGATGTCGCTGTTGTCCACTCGGCGCTGGAGGAACTGGGCGAACTTCTCCTCGATGAGCGACTGCCGGATGCGTCGGGAGTACTCGGCGAACGCCGCGTCCTCGTCGACGGTCTTGCCGTTGAGTTCGTAGTAGGTGATCTGGCCGGTGCCTGGGACGGGGGCGGAGATCTGGCCCGCGGCGAGCTTGCCGAGCACCGCCATGAGGTCCTGGTCGTGGACGGCCGAGCCGCCGCCGCGGTGCGTGGCGGTCGTGAGCTCGGCGCCCGGCTCTCGATCCGCGACCTCCGCCAGCCGGTCCGCCGCGGCCACCCGCCGCTGGAGGCCGGCCGCATAGTCCTGGGGAGCGCCGTCGGGCACCGGCACCACGAGCTTCGCGTACGTGTACGTGGTCGCGTTGGCGCTCCAGGCGTCCCGGTCGGCGTCGAACGCCCGCCGGACGTCGGCGTCGGTGACCCGGAGCGGGCCGTCCGCCCTTTTGCCGAGCCGCTGCTTCAGCGCGGTCGTGAGCTCGGTGAGCCGGTGCGAGTAGTACTCCTCGGGTGAGAATTCCACCAGGCCGTAGACGACCTCGCCCCTGGCGATGGCGTCGGCGCGGCGCTCGTTCTCGCCGGCCAGCTCGGCGAGGAAGTCCGCGTGGTCGGCGGAGCCGATCAGGCCTTCCTCCTTCGCGAGGACGAGCGTGGTCTTGTCCCGCCGGATCTCGTCGAGTGCGCGGGCCGCGAGCCGCTGCAGTGCGGTCCGGTCGCCGGCCTTCGTGGTCCCCGCGGTCCCGCCCTGGAGGCGTAACTCGTTCTGGACCTGGGGCGCGAGCCGCCGCATGTGGAAGAGCAGCTCGTCGCGGGTCACGGCGTGCCCGTCGATGGAGGCGACCTCGCCGGAGCGGTGGGTGAGCATCACGCCGGTGACCACCAGAGCGGCGAGGGCGGTCACCACGCCGGCGACCAGGACGACGGCCCGGCGTCGGCGCGACGGCCTGCTCACGGCGCCCTTCCGCACGGCGCGCTCTCTTACGGCGCCCTTCACGACGCCGCCTCGATCGCGGCCACGCGGGCGGCGACGGGTGTGTCCCGGGCCTGGGACACCTCGACCAGCACGGCGTCGACCTCGACCGGCGGGAACGTCAGGATGCGCTGGTAGCCCACGGCGTTCGCCTCGGCGAGCGTCGTCCACCGGCCGTCCCGGTGGCCCCGGACGACGACGTGTTCGATGCGCTGCCCCTGCGTGATGTCCTCGCCCACGACGACCGCCTCGATCGGGCGGGGCCGTGCGAACGCGAGCCGCACGCCGGGCAGCGGGTCGGCGTCGTCCGGCCGCCACGGCGCGCGCCCCCTGCCGGGCCACGCGGTCGCGACATCGCCCGCGCTCCCGGACGACACCGTCGCGGCCGCCTCGACCCGCCGCGCCCGGAAGTCCGCGATGCGCCGCCCGAGTTGCTCCAGCACCGCCACGTCGGTGCCCCGCACCTGCCCGTTACGGTCTGGCGGGACGTTGAGCAGGAAACAGGAGTTGCCGCCGACAGAGCGCAGGTAGATGGCGAACAGCTCGTCCGCGGAGCGGACCGCGGCATCCTCGGCCGGGTGGTGGAACCATCCGGGCCGGATCGAGGTGTTCACCTCGGCCGGGTACCAGACCAGGTCATCTGCTCTTATTGGCTCGGGAGCTCCGCTCCCTTCGCAGTGTCCCGCCAAGGCGGCGCGGCTGCCGAGGTCGCGGTCGTCGCTGCGGACGAGCCGGGCGAAGGCGCCGTCGTCCGCCTGCTGCGAGCGGTCCGCGATCCGCTCGGCGTCCTGGAGGGCCCGGGGCACCACGCTCCACTCGTCGGGGCGGGTGTCCCCGGCCTCGTTGCCGCACCAGCGGACGTCCGGCCCGCACACGCTGATGACCGCGTCCGGCTGCAGCTCGCGGACCACCGCGTAGTACCGATCCCAGTCGTAGACCTGGCGCTTGCCGTTCGGGCCCTCGCCGTTCGCGCCGTCCAGCCACACCGCGAACACCGGCCCGTATCTCGTGAGCAGCTCGGTGAGCTGGGCGACGTAGAAGTCGTCGTACGCGGTCCCGCTGCCGTAGGACGCCTCGGTGCGGTCCCACGGCGACAGGTAGATCCCGAACCGCAGGCCGTGCCGCCGGGCCGCGCCGGCGACCTCCGCGACCACGTCGCCCTGGCCGTCACGCCAGGGCGAGGAGGCGACCGTGTACGTCGTGACGCCGCTCGGCCACAGGCAGAACCCATCGTGATGCTTGCAGGTCAGGATCACACCGGTCATCCCGGCGCTCTTGAGCGCCCTGATCCACTGGTCGGCGTCGAGTCCGGCCGGGTCGAAGGCGGCCGGGTCGTCGTGCCCCTCGCCCCACTCCCGGTCCGTCATCGTGTTCATGCCGAAGTGGATGAACCCGTAGAACTCCATGGCCTGCCACGCGAGCTGCCGTTCGCTCGGCCGGACCGCGGCCAGTGCCCGCCCGGCCGACACCTCCGCGATCATCGGAACCTCCCGTTGTACGAGGCCAGCACGGCCAGCAGCCCGCCCAGCGCGGCGAGCATGATCGCGAGATGGCCCCACCCGGTCGTCGCCCGCGCGCCGACGACGACGGCGACGCAGCCGGCCACGACGAACGTGCGGGCGATGACGAGCAGCACGCTGCGCGTCGATTCCTTCATGACCAGACTCCCTCAGCCCTTCACACCGCCGGAGGCCATGCCTTCGATGAGCCGGCGCTGGATGAGCGCGTAGAAGATGAGGACGGGGACGATGACGATGACCATGCCGGCGTAGAGCCGCCCGTAGTCGGCCGCCGCCTTCTGCGCGGTCATCAGGTTGAGCAGGCCCACCTGCAGCGTCTTGCCCTCGCCTGGAAGCAGGGTGAGCGCGATGATGAAGTCGTTCCAGTAGGCCAGGAAGTTGAACAGGATCACGGTGGTGAGCGCCGGCCGCGCCATCGGCAGCATCACCCTGGTCATGATCCGCACGCGGGACGCCCCGTCCAGGGCGGCGGCCTCCTCGTACTCGGCCGGTATCGACCGGAAGTACGCGGTGAGCAGATAGATGGTGAACGGGATCGACGTGGCCGCGTAGACGAGCGAGAGGACCCCGGGGTTGTCGATGAAGAAGCCACCGGGGAGCACGTCGACGAGCGCCCGGTCCCAGCCGACGAGCATGAGGAAGATCGGCACCACGATGTAGTTGACGTTGACGAACAGCCCGGCCAGCAGCGCGACCTCCACGAGAGCGCGGCCGCGGAACTCGTACCGGGCGATGACATAGGCCGCCGGCACGGAGACCGCCAGAACGAACACCAGGCCGAGCAGCGTGACGAGCACCGAGGTGAAGAAGTACTGGCCCATGCGGGCGGTGACGAAGGCGTCGACGTAGTTCTGGAGGTGGAGGCCCTCCGGCAGCGCCCAGGGGCTGCCGAAGAACTCGCTCTTCTGTTTGAGCGAGGCGACGAGCACCCAGGCGACCGGCACGGCGATGGCGAGCGCGATCGCGGTGACGAGGACGTAGGTCAGTGTCCTTCGCCAGTTGATCGTGGTCATGGTGGCCGTCCTCAGAACTGGAGGGGCTCGCGCCGCGTCGCGCGGCTCACCAGGAGCGAGACGAGGAACGAGAACGCGAAGATGACGACGCCGATGGCCATGCCGTAGCCGTACGACGAGTTCGTGTACGCCTGCTTGTACATGTAGCTCAGCAGGACCTCCGAGGAGCCGTCGGGCCCGCCGCCGGTCATCGCACGAACGAGGACGAAGCTGAGGTTGACCGCGCTCATGACGAAGAACGTCAGCGTCGTGCGGAGGTTCTGCCAGATGAGCGGCAGCGTGATGGCGAAGAACTGCCGCCCGGCGGTCGCGCCGTCGAGCGCGGAGGCCTCGTAGAGCTCCTCCGGGATGCTCGCCATGCCGGACATGTAGAGGACCATGTAGTAGCCGAGCGACTGCCAGACCATCGCGAACGCGACGGACCAGAGCACCAGCTGCTGGTCGCCGAGCCAGACCTGCCGCAGGCCATCGAGCGAGAGCAGCCGCAGGGTGCCGTTGAGCAGGCCGTTCTCCTGGTCCAGGATGGCGGAGAAGATCGCCGCGATCACGACCACGGACAGCACGCTCGGGACGTAGAGGATGAACCGGAAGAGGGCCCGCCCCCGCAGCCGTTGCCGGGTCATGATCGCGGCGAGGAAGAGGCCCATTCCCATCGTCACGACGGTCACGACGACCAGGAGCGCGACCGTGTTCTGGAAGGCCCGGACGAACTGCTCGTCGTCGAGGAGCCGGGTGAAGTTGCCGAGCCCGGCGAAACGCATGTCGGGGGAGAAGCCGCTCCAGGTGTAGAAGGACATCCGGAACACGTTCACGGTCGGGACGACCATGAAGACCGCGAAGAGCACGAGCGCGGGCAGGAGGCAGGCGAGCACGAAGAGGCCGTCGCCGCGCCGGCGCCCTCCGATGCTCGACGGGCTGCCACCGGGCACGTCAGCTCCCCGCCTGGCGCAGCTTCTCACTGGCGTCGTTGAGCGCGGCCTGCCACTGGTCCTCGGTCTTGTCGCCGCTGATGATGCTGTTGGCGGTGTCGAAGAGCGTGGCCTTGATGTCGACGCCCGCGACGGGCGCGGTGCCGGCGAACCCGCCGACCAGCGCGGCGACCGACGGGTCCTCGTAGACCTTGTAGAACTCGGCGTTCTCCGCGGACAGGCTGCTCACGATGCCCTGGATCGGCTGGATGGCGTCCGACTTGGCGAAGATCTTCGCCGCCTCGTCGGAGTAGAGGTAGGCGACGAACTCCTTCGCCGCGTCCTTGTTCTTGGCCGCGCTGGGGATCCAGACCGACTCGACCGACGTGGTGATGTAGCGCTTGCCGCCGGCGGTGACCGCCGGCAACGGTGTCAGACCCCACTGGAAGCCGTCGGCGCGCGGGGCGTCCTTCATCTCGCCGACGATCCAGGTGCCGTTCGGCATGAACAGCGCCTTGTTGTCGAGGATCGACTGCTGGTTCTTGGTGAAGTCCTGCTCGTTGGCGTAGCCGACGGTGGTCGGCGCGGCGTACTTCAGCAGCCGGGTGGTGAGGTCGAGAACCTGCCGGGCCTGCGGCGTCTGCCAGACGCCCTGCTTGTACGTCATGACGTCGGTGTAGAACTGCTCCCCGCCGACGTCGGCGAGCAGCGCGAAGAAGAACGAGTCGAGGTACCCGGCGGTCGGGTACGTGAACAGCGCGATCTTCTCCTTCTTGGCCGTCTCGCCGAGTGCGAACATCTCGTCCCAGGTGGCCGGGACCTTCCAGCCCTTCTGCTCGAACAGGCCCTTGTTGTAGACGAGCCCGGTCGGCGCGTAGTACATCGGCATCAGGTACGTCTGGTCCGTGCCGTAGGGGTTGGTGTTGAGATTGCCGACGATGCCCTGGATGAGCTTGTCCCCGACGGTCTTGTCCTCACCGGGCACCTTCGCCTTCAGCACGGGCGTGAGGTCCTCGAGGGCCTTGTCCTTGATGAGCGTCTCGGTGAGCGCGGCCTTGCGGCCCTGACCGAGCACCACGACGTCCGGGAACCGCCCGGCCTTCATGTTCGGGGTGATCTCGTCCTCGATGCTCTTCGAGATCTGCAGCTGCACGTCGACGTTGGGATGCGAGGCCTCGTACGCCTGGATGACCTCGGTGTACATGTCCCGCCCGTATCCGCCTTCGAGGGCGGCGACGCTCAGAGTCGTCTTGCCGGGGGTGCTGGGGCCCGAGCCGTCTCCGCCGGCCGAGCAGCCGGTGAGCAGTCCGAGCACCGTGATGGCGGCGCTCGCCAGGACGAGTGATCTCCTCATGGTTCTGGGATCCTTCCCGTGGACAGCTGCCCACCTGGGGGGTGGAGGACCGGAGTCCGGGTCCGGACGTTGTTACAGTGGCATCGATAACATAGAAGGCGCAAGAGGCACTTTGCGAACGGCCCGGCACGAGGGCTCAGGGACGACGCGGCGGCGCCGTGGAGTCGCGGATCGACAGCGACGCCGTGACGAGGGACTCGCCGGCGTCGGCTCCCCGCAGCAGCAGGGCGACGGCGGCCGCGCCGGAGCGGTAGAAGTCCTGCCGCACGGTGGTCAGCGGCGGGTGGCAGTAGGCCGCCAGGGCGATGTCGTCGACGCTCACGATGGACACGTCGCCCGGCACCGACCGGCCGCGCTCGCGCAGGGCGCGGATCACCCCGAAGGCCATCTCGTCGCTGGCGGCGAAGACGGCGGTCACGTCCGGGATCATCGCGAGGACCTGCCCCTGCCGGTATCCCGAGTCGGGCGACCAGTCACCCTCGAGCGGGGGCGGCGCCTGGATCCCGGCCGCGGCCAGGCACTCCTGCCAGCCCTCGCGCCGCTGGCGCGCCTCGATCCACTCATCCGGTCCCGAGACGTGCCACACCTGGCGATGCCCGAGGTCGAGCAGGTGCCGGGTGGCGATGCGGCCCGCCTCCTTCTGGTCGATCCCGAGCACGCGGGCGCTCGCGGTGCGGGAGCCGTCGAGCGTGACGGTGGGGATGTCCCGGGTGATGTCCTCCATCTTCTGCGTGACGGAGATGAGCGGCACGGCGATGACGATGCCGTCCACGCCCTGGTCGGCGAGCTTGGACAGGGAACGCTCCATCATGCCGGTGTCGAGCCTGGCGATGGTCGCGATGCTCACCGCGTATCCGGCCTCGCCCGCGGCCGCCTCGACGCCGGCGGTCACCGCGGAGCGGGAGTAGTAGCCGCCGGACTGCAGGAGCACGAGCCCGATGGTGTGGCTGCGCCCCGAGGACAGCACCCTGGCGGCGTTGTTGAAGCGGTAGCCGAGCTGCTCCACGGCGGCCAGCACGCGCTGCCTGGTCTCCGGGTTGACGTTCGGCGAGTCGCGGAGCGCGCGTGAGACGGTCTGCGCCGACACCCCGGCGGTCCGGGCCACGTCAGCCATGCTCGGCTGCCTCCTGGGCCGCGCGGTGGCCTTGGTCATGGCGCTCCTCTCTCGGGGGCGGGGCCGCCTGCCGTCTGCTGAATCATAGCGTCCTTGTTACACATGGCATCGATAACATAGTCTCGCGTGGTGATCGAGCTGCCTGCGCCGGACACCTCTCCGGCCCCGACGACGACCACGAGCGCGCTCACCTGGCGCGGGCGTCTCCTGCACCGGCACGGCGTACCCCATCGCATCCTGTCCGGGGCGCTGCACTACTTCCGCGTCCACCCCGACCTCTGGCGGGACCGGATCCGCCGGCTCGCCGACCTCGGGCTCAACACGGTCGACACCTACGTGGCGTGGAACTTCCATCAGCCCCGCGCGGACGAGGCGCCCTGCTTCGACGGCTGGCGGGACGTCGAGCGGTTCATCCGCATGGTGGGGGAGGAGGGCCTCGACGTCGTGGTCCGGCCCGGCCCGTACATCTGCGCGGAGTGGTCGAACGGCGGACTGCCGAGCTGGCTCACCGGCCGCGACGTCGCGATCCGCAGCTCCGATCCCGCGTTCACCTCCGCGGTCGGCCGCTGGTTCGACGAGCTGATCCCGCGCCTCGCCGCGCTCCAGGCCGGCGAGGGAGGACCGGTGGTGGCGGTGCAGGTGGAGAACGAGTTCGGCAGCTTCGGCGACGACCATGACTACCTGCGCTGGAATCGCGAGGCCCTGACCGCGCGCGGCATCCGCGAGCTGTTGTTCACCGCCGACGGCCCCACCGAGCTCATGCTGGATGGCGGCACCCTGCCCGGGACCCTGGCGGCCGTCACCCTGGGCTCCGAACCCGACGCCGCCCGGCGGCTCCTCGCGGCGCGGCGGCAGGACGAGCCGTTCGTCGTCGCCGAGTTCTGGAACGGCTGGTTCGACCACTGGGGCGAGCGGCACCACGTCCGCGGCGCGGACAGCGTCGTGCGCACGCTTGGCGGGATCATCGCCGACGGTGGCAGCGTGAGCATCTACATGGCGCACGGCGGGACCAACTTCGGGCTCTGGGCGGGCGCCAACGAGCACGAGGGCCGTTTGCAGCCCACGGTGACCAGCTACGACTCCGACGCGCCCGTCGCCGAGGACGGCACGCTCACCGCCAAGTTCTTCGCCGTGCGGGAGGCGCTCGGCGCGCGCGGACCCGTACGGATGCCCGTGCGGATGCCGACGCTGCCGTCGGCGCGCGTCCCGCTCGTCCATCGCGCCGACCTGCTCACCGGCCTGCGCGCCGTGCCGGCGCCCACCTCGACCGGCCCGCGCCCGGCCTCGTTCGAGAAGCTCGGGCTCGACGCGGGAATGGTCCTGCACACCGCGCGCCCGCGCATCCCGGCGGGAGAGCACCGGCTCGTCCTCACCGACGTCCGCGACCGGGCCTTGGTGTGCGTCGACGGCGCCGTCCTCGGCGTCGCCGGCCCCGGAGACCCGGAACTCCGGGTACGCGGAACCGGCGACGTCGTCTACCTGGAGGTCCTTGTCGAGAACCTCGGCCGGATCAACTACGGGCCGGGCATCGGCCGGCACAAGGGCCTGCTCGGTCCCGTCCTCGTCGACCGGCGGATCGTGCAGGGCTGGGACAGCACCCCGATGGCGCTGCAGGAATGGTCCGCCGGCGAGCTGGCCCGGGCGGTCGCCGCCGGCCCCGCGACCACACACGCCGGGTTCGCCGTCGCGACGATGCACGTCGACACGCCCGCGGACACCTTCTTCGCCCTGCCGGGATCGAGCCGCGGATTCGTCTGGGTCAACGGGTTCCTGCTCGGCCGCTACTGGGAGATCGGGCCGCAGGTCACGCTCTACTGCCCGGCGCCGCTGCTGCGCGCGGGCGAGAACGTCGTGACGGTCCTCGAGCTGGAACGGCTCGGGGCGGTCCTGGAGTTGCGGGACCGCCCCGAGCTCGGACCTCCGGAGGAGTACGTCGAGGAGTTCGGCTAACCCGCGACCTCCCACTGCCGGAGCCGGGCGTCCGCCTCGGTCAGGAAGACGTCGAGCACCCCGTCACCGACCTTGACCTGGGCGGCGCCCCAGCGGTTACGCGGCGGGCTGACCCGGATGGCGCGGGCCTGCTGCTGCAGGTCACGCGACTCGGCGAGCAACGCGCCGCTCTTGGCCTCGTCTCCGGCCAGCCGGGCGTCGAGCGCACCGATCATGGACACCATCGCCCTGCCCCACAGCTCGGTGGCGTCCAGCCAGGACGCGGCGTCAACGGCGAAGCCCTGCTGCACCGATCCGGCGCGGATGGTGGCCGGAGCCGTGGCGATGGCCGTCGCGTACGGGCGCATCGCGGTGATCGCGTCGGCGTGTCGCCCGTCGTCCCATGCCTGCCAGAACGCGGCCGTGCGGGCGGCGAGCTCGGGCGCCTGGGGCTGCCAAGGGGTGCCGCCGAAGGTCGGAGCCACGTGCTGCAGGTCGCCGAAGACCAGCAGGGCCTCGATGGCCGCCTTGTCTCCGCCGGCGAGGTAGGCCATCGCCCGTGGCCAGCTCTTCCTCGCGTCGTACTGCTGGTCGTTCCAGGTGAAGTCCGCGGCGCCGAAGACCGCGACCTTGCTGGCGTACGGCTGGTTCATCGGGTTGGCCACGATGCCGGACAGATGCGCGGACAGGCCGCTCTCCCGCTTGTCGTAGGGCGCCAGCAGGAGCCGGCCGCTGGTCTCGCCGTAGTCGTTGACCGGGTAGTTGTCCCAGACGAAGACCTTGCGCCCGAACAGCTCCGCCGCCTTCGCGGCCTGCGCATTGGTGATCTCCGGGGGCACGGTCTCGATGCCGGTCCACATCACCTCGATCGCGGGGTCGAGGGAGGCCCGCATGGTCTGCTTGTACGTGGTGTCGGTCAGATCGCCGTACTCGGTGGGCACCATCTGCAGCGGCTGGGTGCCTTCGCGGGTGGCGATGAAGCTCCGCTGCACGTCGTTGAGCAGATCGACCTGCGCCTTGGCCGCGGCGGTGCGTCCGGCCGCGCCGTAAGCGCTCTCATCGGCCGCGCAGTTCCAGCGGGTGTAGCTGATGTCGTCCAGCGGGAGGGAGAAGGCCCTGGCGCCCAGGTCGTAGAGCGCCTGCAGCTTCTGCTTGAGGACGGTGCGGTCCGCCTGGTCGGAGTAGCAGATCGACACGCCGGGGGAGAGGGCGAAGGTGAAGCGGACGTGGTTCGCGTTGGCCCGGGCCACCAGCTCGCCCAGTTCGGCGAGCTTGTCCGCCGGGTAGGGGTCGCGCCACTTGTCGCGGTGGTAGGGATCGTCCTTGGGAGCGTAGATGTAGGTGTTGGCCTTGACGTCGCCGTAGAAGTCCATCTGGTCGAGGCGTTCTGCGTGGGTCCACGGCGCACCGTAGAAGCCCTCGATGGTGCCCCGCAGCGGCATGGACGGGAAGTCGCTGACCTGGACTCCCGCCACCTTCCAGCCGTCGCCGGACGGGACGAACAACTGGCGCAGCGTCTGCACGGCATAGAACTGGCCCGCGGCGTCCTCGCCGCCGAGAGCGATCTGGCGCTGCCTGCCACCCGAGACCCGTAACGCGTACCCCTCGGCCTTGCCGGGCCGGACCGTGTCGCCGAGCGCCTGCGCGATGTCCGGCCGTGCCGTGGGACCGAGGCGCACCGTGAGCAGGCCTGGCGCCGCCGCCGGGATCGTGTCAGGGGTGACGATGTCCACCCGGTCGGCGCCGTGCGCCTTGAGTTCGCGTAGGAGGCGGTCGCGAGCCGCGGGGTCGGTCTGGTCGTCGGCGACCACGAGCGCCCGGCTGGTGACGGTGGCGGCGGCGCCGATGCCGTTCAGCGACTGTGGGGTCGGCGACACCGAGGGTAAGGAGCTGTTCGGAGCGGAAGCGGAATGGGCGGCGGGGATGGGCAGGAGTGTCCCGGCACACAGGGTGGCGGCGAGCACGAGGCACGTCGTGGGTCTTCTCACGTAACTCTCCGTTCGGCTGGAGGAGCGGTGCTGCCGCGTAGCACGAGCTCGGGGGTGGGCGCCTGCACCGCGCGGGGTTCCGGACGCTCGGCCATCACGTGGAGCAGTTCGGTCGCGGTGAGCGTGCCGAGCGCGTACGTGTCGCGGGTCAGGGCGGTGATCGGGGGATGGGGGAGCTGGGTGAGGATGGAGTCGTCGAAGGACACGATGGAGACCTCGCCGGGGATCCGTACGCCCATCTCGGTGGCGACGCCCAGCCCTGCCGCCGCCATGACGTCGCTGTCGTAGATGATCGCCGTGCACCGGGGGCTCGTCTCCAGCAGCTGGCGCGTGGCCGATGCGCCCTGGGTGTCCGAGTAGTCGGTCGCCACGCTCACGATGTCGAGGTCGAGTGATGCGTGCGCGTCGGCGATGGCCTGGAGGCGGCGTCGCGTGTGCTGGTAGGCGGGGACGCCGCTGACGTGGCCGATGGAACGGTGGCCGAGCGCGGCGAGGTATCCCAGGATGCGGGTCATCGCCGCGTGGTCGTCGACCCAGACGCTGGACAGCGGCAAGGGGCCTCCGTGGCCTCCCAGAATGACGGCGGGGAGGCGGAGGTCGGCGATGACCTGCGGCCGGACGTCGTCGACCGCGAGGTCGAAGAGCACGAGCCCGTCGACCCGGTTCTCGGCGGCCCAGCGGCGGTAGACCGCCACCTCCGCCTGGCTGTCCTCGACGATGAGGATCTGCGTGGCGATTCCCTCATTGGACAGGCGGGACTGCAGGCCGGACAGGACATGGGCGAAGAACGGCTCGACGCCCAGCGTGCGGGCCGGGCGTGCGATGACGATGCCGACGACGTCGTTGCTGGCCCCTTTGAGCGCGCGTGCGGCCCGGTGCGGGCGCCAGTTGAGCTCCTCGGCGACGTCGAGAATGCGCTTGCGCGTCGCGTCGCTGATGCCGGGGCGGGCGTTGAACGCCAGTGACACCGCCGACACCGAGACGCCCGCCAGCCGCGCGATGTCGGTGCTCCTCAACCGGCCAGGCGAGGCGCCCGTCACGGACTCGGAGGACTCGGGAGGGCCGGCGGCGGAGTCCTGGGGCGGAACCTCATCGTTCTGCGGCATCGCTTCTCCATCGATGTCTGGCCTGCGGGCGGCCGTCGTTATGGAAACGAGATGAGCTTCCCGCGTGACCATGAGAACTAGAACGTATTAGTCTGCGGACATCCTAGGCAACTAAAACGTATCAGGCATATTGTCATATCTCCGCTACGGAGAGGTACGAGATGCACAACCACCTCAGCCGCACGCTCGAGCGTCTCGCCCGTGTGAAGCGAGAACGGATCCTGCCGCGGATGCACACCCGGCTGACAGGTGTTGAGGTCGAGGCGTGGACGGTCGCCGATGATGGGGAGCCGGTGAGCGCCCGGCACGCGCTCGGCCTCGCCCGCGACACCGGCCGCGCCACCCCCGTCTACCGCCCTTTCCCTCTGGGCGCCGCCTGGGGAAAGGCCTGGTCCACGACGTGGTTCCGGATCCGGGGCACGGTCCCCCCGCAGCCGGGGCCGGTCGACCTCGTGCTCGACCTGGGCTGGTTCGACCACTCCGTGGGCGGTCATTGCGAGGGCCTGGTCTTCACCCCGGATGGCGCGATCGTCAAAGGCCTGCACCCACGCCAGTCCGGCATCCGGTTACACGGCGAGGGAGCCGTGCCTGGTCTGCTCGATACCGACGGCGCGTTCCTGCTCTACGTCGAGGCGGCGGCGAATCCCCTGCTGCTCGGGTTGCCGCCGTTCGTCGTCACCGAGCACGGTGAGAAGGGGGCGGAGGAGCCGTTCGAGCAGTTCAGGCTGCGCCGCGCGGAGGTCGCCGCGTTCTCGCCCGAGGTCCACGCCCTGTGCATGGACCTGGACGTGATCGGTGGCCTGGCCGCCGAGCTGAGCGCGGACGAGCCGCGTCACTGGCGGCTGCTGCGCGCGATCGAGGAGGCCCTGGACGTCTACGACGAGGCGGACGCCGAGGCCGGCGCCCGGCGGGCGCGCGCGATCCTCGCTCCGCTCCTGGCCATGCCCGCGCACGCCAGCGCCCACCGGATCACCGCCGTGGGGCACGCGCACATGGACACGGCGTGGTTGTGGCCGCTGCGCGAGACGGTGCGCAAGCTCGCCCGCACGGTCTCCAACGCGCTCGCCCTGCTCGACGCCGATCCCGCACTGGTGTACACGATGTCGTCGGCACAGCACTTCAGCTGGCTCGAGGAGCACTATCCGGAGCTGTTCGCCCGGGTACGGCGTCACGTTGAACAAGGGCGGTTCGTCCCGGTAGGCGGCATGTGGGTTGAGGCGGATGGCGTCATCCCCACCGGCGAATCGATGGTGCGCCAGCTGACCTACGGCAAGAGCTACTTCATCAGCCGCTTCGGCCGGGAACCGCGCGAGATGTGGCTGCCCGACTCCTTCGGCTACTCCGGCGCCCTGCCGCAGCTGGCCCGCCGGGCCGGGTCCCGCTGGTTCCTGACGCAGAAGATCTCCTGGAACGACACCACGGTCTTCCCGCACCACACCTTCTGGTGGGAGGGCATCGACGGCACGCGGATCTTCACCCACTTCCCGCCTGCTGAGACGTACGCCGCCGAGGTGACCGCTCGCGAGCTCCGTCACGCGGTCACCACGTTCAAGGACAAGGCGATCGCGTCCCATTCGCTGCTGCCCTACGGGTACGGCGACGGAGGCGGCGGCCCCACCAGGGAAATGGCCGAGCGGCTGCGCCGCTTCGCCGACTTGGAGGGCGCAGCCCGCGTGACTTCCAGGTCTCCGGCGGAGTTCTTCGAGGAGGCCGAGGCCGAGCTGCTGGACGCCGGACCTCTGCAGCCGGTCTACCGCGGCGAGCTCTACCTGGAGCTGCACCGGGGCACCCTGACCTCGCAGGCGGCCATGAAACGGCACAACCGGCGCTGCGAGTCGCTGCTGCGGGCGGCGGAATACCTCAGCGCGGCGGCGAGCACGCTGCGCGGGGCGCCCTATCCGCACGAGGATCTCGACGACATCTGGCGCACCGTGCTGCTGCACCAGTTCCACGACATCCTCCCGGGCACCTCGATCGCCTGGGTGCACCGCGAGGCCCGCGACACCTATCGGGAGATCGAGGAACGGCTGCACGGACTGATCAAGCAGGCCGGCGCGGCACTGGGCGGTGAGCAGGCCGATCCTGCGGGTGGCGTGCTGCCTCCGTTCGCCGTGGCGAAACCGCGTGCGGCCCCCGTCGAGGTCGCCGTCGAGGTCGCCGACGGCGGCGGCACCGTACTGGACGACGGCCTGCTCCGCGTCGTGATCGGCGAGGACGGCCACGTCACCTCACTCCTCGACCTCCGCAACGGCCGGGAGGTGGTCCCACCCGGCAGGCGGCTCAACGAGCTCCAGCTCTTCCGCGACGAGCCGGTGCGCTGGGACGCCTGGGACGTGGACCGGCACGTGCTCCGCCACCCCCAGGTGATCGACGAGGTCACGAGCCGGACGGTGATCCGCGACGGACACGACGCCGGCGTCGAGGTGGTCCGGCGGGCCGGCGCGTCGACGATCACGCTGACGATGTGGCTACGGGCCGGCACCGGGCGGTTCGAGACCGAGTGCGTCGTCGACTGGCGGGAACGCGAACGCCTGCTGAAGGTCGCCGTCCCGGTGCGGGTCATGGCGCGCACCGCACGCTTCGAGACCCAGTACGGATACGTCGAACGGCCGCTGCTCACCAACACCGCGGCCGAGGAGGCGATGTTCGAAGCCGCGATGCACCGCTATGTGCAGGTGACCGACGGCGACTTCGGCCTCGCGATCGTCAACGACGCGATGTACGGGGCCGACGCCCGCGCCGACGGCGACTCCACCGTCGTCCGGCTGTCCCTGCTCCGCGGCGCCCGCTTCCCCGATCCCCGCGCCGACGCGGGCACGCATACGTTCCGGTGGGCCGTGCTGCCCGGCGCGGACGTGCCCGCCGCGGCCGAGGCCGCCTACGCCTTCAACACCCCCGACCTCGCGGGCCTCCCGCAGGTGGCGCCGCTGGTATGGCTGGAGGTCCTGACGGGGCACGCGCTCATCGACTGGGTGAAGCAGGCCGACGACGGCTCTGGAGACCTCGTCGTACGGGTGTACGAGACGCAGGGAGCACGGGCGAGCGCCCGGCTGCACTGCCGCGAGGAACTCGGCGCCGGAGCCGTCCTGTGGGAGACCGACCTGCTCGAACGCGAGATCGGCGACGACGAGGACCTGCCCGTGGCCGTGGCCGGGCGGCAGGCAGGCCTGGCTCGTCTGGATCTCGGCCCCTTCCAGGTGGCGACGCTGCGCATCGCCCCGTGACCTGCCAGGCCCAACGCGTCAAGTGCGAAGGGAGCGGAGCTCCCGAGCCAATAAGAGAGGACATCCGATGACCACTATCGGGAAAGGCCGGGCCCTGATCGCAGGGCTGGCCCTGGGATCGCTGCTGCTGTCCGGATGCGGTGGCGACACGACGCCGCAGTCCTCGGGCGGGTCACTGTCGGGAACGATCAAGTTCCAGACGTGGAACCTGAAGAACGAGAAGTTCACGTCCTACTTCACTGAACTGATCGCGGCCTTCGAGAAGGCCAACCCGGGCACGAAGATCACCTGGGTGGACCAGCCCGCCGAGGGCTACCAGGACAAGCTGTCGGCGGACGCGGCCGCCGGGGCGCTCCCCGACGTCGTCGACATGGGCCCCGAGGCCGCCTACACCCTGGCCCAGGCGGGGGTCCTGCTCGACGTCGCCAAGGCCGACCCGCAAGCCAAGGGCCTGTACCTGGACAAGGCGTGGCAGGCGATGACGTTCAGCGGGCTCGGCGGCGGAACCTACGGCTACCCGTGGTACCTGAACACCGGACCGTCGTTCTTCAACAAGGCGCTGTTCGAGAAGTGCGGGCTGGACCCCGGCAAGCTGCCCGCCACCTACGACGAGCTCTTCAACCAGGCCGAGACCATGGCCAAGAACTGCTCGGACGTGTCGATGATCGTCAGGATGCCGGCCATCGAGAACTTCGGCGAGTACGGCGTCCCCCTCATGGACGCGGCCGGCAAGAAGTTCACCTACAACGACGCCAAGGGTGCGGAGTTCGTCGAGCGCTTCCGCAAGCTGTACGCCAGCAGGGGCCTGACCCAGGAGTCGCTGAACAACCTCCAGACCAAGGAAGTGGAGGAGTTCAAAGCCGGCCGCCTGGCCTACCTGTCCGGCAGCTCCTACACCCTGAACGACCTGAAGGACACCGCGCCCGACATCTACAAGGACCTGGGGATCGGGCCGCGGATCAGCACGGCCGCCCCCAACATGTACATCGAGTCGCTCGTCGTGAACGCCGCCGGCGAGAACCAGCCGCTGGCCATGGCCTTCGCCAAGTACGTCACCAACGCCGCCAACCAGCTCGCCTTCGGCAAGAAGGCCGACGTGTTCCCGTCGTCGGCCGGGTCGATGGACGACGAGTACTTCACCAAGGACGACGGCGACCCCGCCACGAAGGTGCGGCTGGCAAGCGCCGCCCAGGTCAAGAAGGCGGTCGTGTGGTGGCCGCCGGCCTTCTCCGGATCGGCCGACGCCGAGACTCTGCGCGAGCAGATCGCCCAGGCGCTGCTCGGCAAGAAGACGGTGCAGCAGGCGCTGGACGAGTCGGTGAAGTACTCCAACGAGCGGCTGGCCGCGCACGGATGACGGTCTCCGCTCAGCACAAGCTCTCCTTGCGGTGGGGCCGGCGCCGGCTCCACCGCGAGGAAACGGCCCTGTCCACGCATCGCTGGCGCCTGACCCCGTGGCTGTTCCTGCTGCCGGCGCTGGCCGTCATCGTGCTCCTGATCCTCCTGCCGTTCGTCAACACGCTGCGGCTGGCGTTCACGGACTCCACCCTGCTGAGGGGCGGGGAGTTCATCGGGTGGGAGAACTTCCGGCGGATGTTCGCCGACGAGCGGTTCGGCACCGCGCTGCTGAACTCCACCCTCTACACGGTGTGCGTGGTGCCGCTCATGGTCGCGCTGCCGCTCGTGCTGGCCGCGCTGGTGAGCGGCGCCGGCCGGCTGATGGGGTTCTTCCGCACCACGATGTACCTGCCGGTGATCATGTCGCCGGTCATCGTCGGGCTGATCTGGACGAACATGCTCGACAAGCGCGGCCTGGTGAACGAGCTGCTCGGCACGCTGAAAGTGGTCACCGAGCCCGTTGCCTTCCTCACCGACCGCTGGCTGCTGCTCTTCAGCGCGATGTTCGTCACCGTGTGGATGGGCCTGGGCTACTACATGGTCATCTACCTGGCCGCGCTGGCGAACATCGATCCGAGCCTGTACGACGCGGCGGCCATGGACGGCGCGGGCCCCGTGCGGACCTTCCTCCACGTCACCGTCCCCGGAGTGCGCTCCACGATGGGGCTCATCGGTGTCCTGTCCTCGGTGGCGGCCTTCCGGGTGTTCGGCGAGATCTACGTCCTCACGAACGGAACCGGGGGAGTGGGCGGCGGCGACCTCACGATGACCATGCTCATCCAGCGCGAAGGCACCGGCCTGCAGGCGCGTACCGGCTATGCGGGCGCGATCAGCCTGGTCATGTTCGTCATCCTCGGCGGGCTGCTCATCGCGCAGCTCGTCCTGCAACGCAAGCAGAGGACGTCCTGATGCCCGTCTCCGGTCCGGCCGCACGGACCAGCCGCCCGGGTCGCGTCGTGCGTTACCTGATCCTGCTCCTGATGGCCGTGCTGCTGGCCGGCCCCCTGGTGTGGCAGATCTCGCTGTCGCTCAAAGGCGCCGGCGACGATCTCTACGCGCGGCCGCCCGAGCTGATCCCCGGCCATCCCACGCTGGGGAACTTCGCGACCGTGCTCGATCGCATCCCGGTGCCCGACTACCTGCTCAACTCCCTGATCGTGGCCGCCATGGCCGTCGCCGGCAACGTGGTGGGCGCCACCTGCGCCGGCTACGCTCTGGGCAAGCTGCGCTTCCGCGGCAGGGGAGTGGCGGCCGGGATCTGCGTCGCGGCCCTGCTCGTCCCGGCCGAGACCGTGCTGATCTCCCAATTCCTGCTGGTCAGGGCGGCCGGTCTGGCCAACACCCTGCTGGGCGTCGTGTTGCCGACGATCGTGGCCGCGCTCAACGTCCTGCTCATGCGCAACGCGTTCCGCAACCTGCCCGCCGAGTTCGAGGAGGCGGCCGTCGTCGACGGCGCCAACGCCTGGCAGCGGTTCATCCGCGTCTCCGTGCCCCAGGTCAAGGGCGTCATCACCGTCGTGGCCATCTTCGCGTTCGTCGGCTCGTGGAACGACTTCCTGTGGCCTCTGATCGTGCTGTCCGACGAGGACAACTACACCCTCACCGTCGGGCTCAACCGCCTGCACGGCACCTTCTACGACGATCCGCGCCTCATCGCGGCCGGCACGATCATCGCCTTGATTCCCATCGTCGCGTTCTTCGCCATCTTGCAGCGCTACTTCTTCCGCGGGCTCGAAGCGGGAGGCTTGAAAGGGTGAAATGCTGAGATTCGGGGTCAACTACACGCCCTCCCGAGACTGGTTCTACTCCTGGCTGGACCCGGACTGGGCGGTCACCCGGCGCGACATGAAGGCCCTGGCCGATCTCGGCCTGGACCACGTCCGCGTCCTGCCGCTGTGGCCGCTCCTGCAGCCGAACCGGACGTTGATCCGCCGCCGCGCCCTCGACGACGTCCGTCACGTCGTGGAGATCGCCGGCGAAGCCGGCCTCGACGCCTGCGTCGACGTGCTGCAGGGACATCTGTCCGGCTTCGACTTCGTGCCGAGCTGGCTGACGGACTGGCACCGGCGCAGCATGTTCACCGACCCCGACGCCGTCGCCGCGCAGGCCGCCCTGGTCGAGGCGCTCGACGAGCACCTGCACGACCTGCCCAACTTCCTCGGCCTGACCCTGGGCAACGAGGTCAACCAGTTCACCTCCGCCCTCCATCCGGTCCCGATGGCGGCCACGGCACAGCAGGTGACGGCCTGGCTCGGGGCCCTGCACGGCGACGGCCCGCGCGAGCGGCGCCATTTCCGGCTCAACGCCGAATACGACGCCGTCTGGTACGCCGACGGTCATCCCTTCACCCCCGCACACTCCACCCGGCACGGCCAGATGAGCGTGATCCACTCGTGGATCTTCAACGGCACCGCCCAGGGGTACGGCGCGATGTCGCACGAAAGCGTCAGCCACGCCGCCTACCTCATCGAGCTGTCGCGCGCCTTCGCCCTCGACCCGGCACGTCCGGTGTGGCTGCAGGAGGTCGGCGCGCCGCTCAACCACCTCACCGAGGACCAGGCTCCCGGCTTCTGCGAGGGAACTGTGCGGGCGGCGGCCGACAGCGACGCCCTGTGGGGCATCACCTGGTGGTGCTCGCACGACGTGGAACGCAGGCTGGCCGACTTCCCCGACCTGGAGCACAGCCTCGGCCTGATCGCCGCCGACGCCACCGTCAAGCCGATCGGCCGGCGCTTCGCCGAACTGGCCGCGGAGCTGCGGCATCGGCCACGCCCCTCCCCGCGGCGGGAGGCCGTCGTCGTCCCGGTCGACTCCGAGGACGTCCCCACGTCCCGGGCGGAGCTCTCGCCCGGCGGCGGCGTCTTCGAGACCTGGATGCGCCGAGCCCGCGCCGGAGCCCGGCCCGCCCTGGTCACCTCCACGACCGCGGGCGACCCGCCGGCGCTGCGCGCCCGCGGCATCGAACGGCTCGTGCACGCCGAGCCGACGGGCCGTACCTTCTACAGCTCGGTCGCCGACGCAGAGGTGCTCGAGCGGATGGCCGCACATGCGGATCGCTGAGAAAGGGGACGTGGTAGAGCATCTCCTCGCCGAGCTTTCCCTCCGGGAGAAGGTCGGCCAGCTCAACCAGCGCCTCTACGGCTGGCAGGCCGTCGAGCGGGCTCCCCGGGGCGGCTTCCGGCTCACCGGCCTCGCCCGTGCCGAGCTCGACCGGTGGGGTGGGCTCGGCGCGCTGTATGGGGTCTTCCGCGCCGACGCCTGGTCGGGCCGCTCCTGGGCCGATGGGATCCGGCCAGAGGAACGCGCCGAGGTCGCCGCGCTCGTCCAGGACGAGGTGTCGAGGGCCGGCCGGCACCGCATCGGCGTGCTGCTGTCGGAAGAGGCCCCGCACGGGCACCAGGCGCTCGGCGGGACGCTGCTGCCCACGAACCTCGCGGTGGCCGCGGGCTGGGATCCGGCGCTGCTGGCCGAAGCAGCGGCCGCCGTCGCGGCCGAGCTCGCCGCGAGCGGGGTGCACCTGGCCCTGGTGTCCGCGCTCGACCTGCTGCGAGACCCGCGCTGGGGCCGGGCGGAGGAGTGCTTCGGCGAAGATCCGCTGCTGGCCGCCGAGCTCACCAGGGCGCTGGTGATCGGCATGCAGGGCGGCGATCGTGGCGCGGTGGCCCGCGACGGTGTCGCGATCGTGCTCAAGCACCTGGCCGCGCAGGGCGAGGCCGTCGGAGGGCGCAACGGGCAATCCGCCGTCATCGGCGCCCGCGACCTGCGCGAGCTGCATCTCCCGGCCGTCCGGGCCGCGGTGGAGGCCGGGGCCCTGGGCTTCATGGCGGCCTACAACGACATCGACGGGGTGCCGTGCTGCGCCAACGGCGACCTCCTCACCGGCTTCCTGCGGGCCGAATGCGGCTTCGACGGCATCGTCATGGCCGACGGCCTGGCCGTGGACCGGCTCACCGCGATGACGGGCGACGCGACGGCCGCCGCCGTGGCGGCGCTCGAGGCCGGCGTGGATCTGTCCCTCTGGGACGAGTCCTTCACCCTTTTGGAGCAGGCCGCCGCGGCGGACCCGCGGGTGGCCGAGTTGGTCGACGCCGCCTGCCGCCGGGTGCTCACGCTCAAGCACCGCCTGGGCCTCCTCGCCGCCGCACCCGCGGACGGCGCGCCCGCTGCGCCCGCCGATGGCGCGCCCGCTGCGCCCGCCGATGGCGCGCCCGCTGCGCCCGCCAACGGCGCGCCCGCTGCGCCCGCCAACGGCGCGCATGCTGCGGCCGCCGACGGCGTAGGTGCGCGGGTCCCTCACGAGGCGCTCACCGTGGCCACCCGCAGCACCGACGACCTCTCGCGTCGCCTCGCTCGGCAGTCCCTCGTCCTGCTCCACAACGCCGACCGGCTCCTGCCCCTCGACCGACGGGCGCTGACCAAAGTGGTCCTCGCCGGCCCCAACGCCCGCGACGTCACCGCCCTGCTGGGCGACTACGTGCCACCCCTGCCCGAGCAGTCGGCCGCCAGCCTGGACCTCGCCCTGCGGCAGGCGCTGCCCGACGCCGAGGTGCAGACCGCACCCGGGGTGCCGACGGCGGCCGAGCTGAGCGGCGCCGACGTCGTGATCCTGGCGCTCGGCGGGACGAGCCACCGCACCTACGCGGAGGACTTCGCCGCCAACGGCGCGATCGCCGGCCCGGCGGCCGTCGCGACCGCAGGGGAAGGCGTCGACCTGGCCGACCTCTCCCTGCCCGGCGGCCAGGACGACCTCGTCGCCGCCGTCCGCGCGCAGGCCGGCTGCCCCGTGGCAGCCGTCGTCATCGCCGGCCGCCCACACGTGCTCACCAGCGTGCTGGACCACACCGACGCGCTGCTGTGGGCCGGCTACCCCGGTCCACACGGCGGCCACGCGATCGTCGACGCGCTGCTCGGCGGCTACGAGCCGGTCGGCCGCCTGCCGTTCACCGCACCACGCCATCCGGGCGCCGTGCCCGTCCGCCACAACGACCGGCATCCGGCCGCCGGCGTCTACCTGGACGCGCCGGACCCGGTGCTCTTTCCCTTCGGCTCCGGCCTGCGCTACCGGCCCGTCCTGTTCGATCGACTGACCGCGGAGGTGCACGCGGGCACGGTCCGGGTGAGCGTAGACGTCGTCAACCCCGCCGGCCCCGAAGCGGAGGTCGCCGAGGTGATCGTGCCGCTGTTCGGCCGCCGCACCGGAGGCGTCGTGCTGCCTCGCCTGCGCGAGCTGCTCGCCTTCCGCAGGGTCACCGTCCCGCCGGGCGCCCGCACCACCGTCGTCTGGGACCTGCCCGCCGCGCGCTGCTTCGCCGAGGGCGCGGGGGACCGGGCCCGCACCGACCTGTACGTCGAGGACCTCCACGAGACCATCCGTCCGCTCAGTCACCCCCAGGCCGACATCCCCTCCGGATCGGCCGAGCCCATGACGCACAGTAAGGAGTCGTGATGTCCCGATCACCTCGCACCGGCAGACGGGTGACGACCCGCGCGGGCACCGCTGCCCTGGACGGGAGAGAGCGCGGTCGGCGCCAACCAGCCCTACCAGCACGGTTACTCCGCCCCTGACCTGCTGCGCTGGAACCCCGCCGACGACGCCCACGCCGCGTTCTTACGCGCCAAGGTGCCGCTCCAGAAACGCAACCCCGCCAACGCCGCCACGCAGCGCAATCCGGCCCTGCCCGCCGACACCCAGCTGCTGAGCCTGGCCGGCGACTACGGCAACGCCTTCTTCGAAAGCCACCCTTACACCAACGAGTTCAGCCAGCACCTCTTCAGTTTCTGGCAGTACGCCGACTTCTACGCCTCCTGGCACGGCATGCCCACCGAGGGCGTGCCGGTGAGCTACTACGACCCGACCGCCGACTGGCGGGAGAAGTGGTTCGAGTTCGGGATGCTCAACCTGCCCAACCCCGGCTACACCAACGCGGCCCACGCGAACGGGGTGCGGTCGCTCGGCTGCATCTTCTTCTCCGACCACGACCGCGGCGACCAGGCCTACACCGAACTCCTGGTCCGCGACGGCGAGGGCGGCTTCCCCGTCGCCGACAAGCTCATCCAGGTCGCCAAGTTCTACGGCTTCGACGGCTATTTCATCAACCAGGAGTCGCGGGTCGCTCCGGCCGACATCCCGGCGTACAAGCAGTTCCTGCAGGCCATGCGCGAGGGCGGCCTCTACGTGCAGTGGTACGACTCCATTGACGACTCCACCGGCGCGATCTCGTACCAGAACGAGTTCAACGCGGTCAACGGCCCGTTCGTGCGCGACCCGAAGCTCGGCGACGTGTCCGACTCCATCTTCCTCAACTACTGGTGGAACAGGACCAAGCTCACCAACTCCAAGAGCTACGCCGCGAGCCTCGGCCTGGACTCCCGCACGAGCGTCTTCGCCGGTGTGGAGGCCGGGAAAGACCAGTTCAACCAGCCCTACAACCTCGAGGACAACCTCGACGCGAGTGGTGCGCCGATGAACGCCATCGCCACCCTCGGCGCCGACTTCGTCTCCTCCGACTACGCCGGCAAGACCGACGACGCCGCCCAGCGGGACGTCTTCGACCGGGAACGCCGCTGGTGGACCGGCTCCTCACAGGGCGCCACCACGCCGGAGGGCACCTGGAAGGGCATCTCCAGGTACATCGCCGAACGCTCCGTCATCGGCGGCACCACGTTCGCCACCTCCTTCAACACCGGCCACGGCCTGTCCACCTGGACCAAGGGCCGGCTGTCCAACCCGAAGGAGTGGGGCAACATCAACCTCCAGGACATCCCGGTGACCTGGCAGTGGTGGATCGACGCGGCGGGAACGCCCCTCAGCGCCGACTATGACTACGGCCCCGCGTACACGCCGGCGAGCCGGTTCGCGTACCAGAAGATCGGCGCCTACAACGGCGGCAGCTCGCTCGTCCTCAGCGGCACCCTCGACAGCGACAACACCGTGCGTCTCTACAAGACGGACCTGAAGATCACCAAGGGTTCGGCCCTTGAGCTGACCTACAACAAGCCCTCGGCGAGCGACGACTCCGAACTCCGGCTCGGCCTCGTCCTGGCCTCCGACCCGGGCAAAGTGATCCAGCTACCGCTGACCGGGTCGGGCGAGCGCACCACGGGCTGGACGACCCGGTCGGCGGACCTGTCGGCGTACGCCGGTCAGCGCGTCGCCGCGCTCGGCCTGGTCGTCGCCGCCGGCGCCCAGCCGATCTCCGGCTACCAGGTCAACCTGGGTTCCTTGGTCCTGCGCGACGGCGTCGATCACACGCCCGCCGCGCCCAGGGACCTGCGGATCACCCAGTTGCTGCCGGAGACCGGTGAGCTGTTCCTGTCGTGGAAGCGTGCCGGCTACGACGAGGTGCGCCGCTACGACGTCTACCTGGATGACACCTATCTCGGTGGCATCTACGACGACGTCTACTACGTCAAGCGACTCACGGCCACGTCAGGGACGATCAAGCTGGTGGCGGTCGGCCACGACGGGTCGCAGAGCCCTGCCGCGACCGTGTCGTTCGACCTGGCCACGGCGCCTCTCCAGGTCACCGCGCAGGCCGAGCCGGACGGCACGCTGAGCGCCGCCTGGACCCCGCCGCCGTCCGGCGGTCCCATCACCGTGAAGGTCCGCAGCCTCGACACGGCCCGCCCGTACACCAAGGAAGTCACGGTGACCGGCACGGGCACGACCCTGACCGGCGTGCCCGTCAACGGCGACGCCTATCTCCTCACCGTGCGGGCGGGAACGGGCACGACCACCGGCGTACGCGGAACGTTCGCCGACACCGAGATCAGCCCCTATCCTGCCTCGGCGGTGACGATCAACGGGAACACGTTCACGTTCGCCCGGCCGGCCCTTCCGGACTGGCACACCCTGACCATCCTCGAGGACGGCCAGGCGAAGACGTTCGCGACGACCTACAACTCGGGCGCCAAGCCGCACATCATCCGCGGCCGCACCACCCGGGCCGCCGAAACGGTGACCATGTCCAGCGCCACCAGCAAGGTGGTTGCGGTCTTGGAGGACTACGCCGGCAACAAGGCCACGACCGTGCTCCGAGGCAACTGATCGCGAAGGCGCGGCTGAACCGCGGGCGCCCGCGGTTCAGCCGTTGAACCAGCTCCATGAATCGGTGGTGACCTCGCCACCGATCTCACCAAGATCTCCGAAAAGGGCGGCGACCCGGTCCCGGTTGGCCTTCAACGGCAGGTCCGCGTTCAGCTCACCGCGTTCCACCAAGGCGGTCAGGCAGGCGATCAGCCGCTCGTCGGGGTCCCACTCCTGCACCTGCACTCCGAGCCGTCGCTCCAAGGCCGCGGCGAGCGGCTCCGCGGGGACGTGCGTCAGCGCGACGCTGTAGGCGTACTCCCGCCCCGCATCTCCCGCGCGAGACAGGTAATCGTAGTGCTCGTGGAATCGGAGCGCGGTCAGCCGGACGACAGGCGTGCCCGCGACCCGGGAGTCCAGCGACACGCTCAACGTGAAGAGACAGTCGGTCCGTTCCCGGTAGGTCTTGAGCAGGGTGTGGGCACGTTCGCCCCGCGTCTCGTACGGCACCCCGGCCGCGGCGCACCATGTCGCGACCTGATCGGCGTTGTCCTGGGGCGAGCGCCCTTCCCCCGGCGAGGCGCCCAGGTCACCGCGTTCCGCCAGGGCGGTGAAGCAGTCGAACAGGCGGTCCTCCGTGCCGGGCTCCGCAGGCAGGTCCAGCCGCCGTTGAAAGAACGCGACCAGCGTGTCCAGGGACGTCAGCGGAGCGATGACGCTGCTGCGGATCGGCGTGCCCTCCTCACGCCGATCAGGGGGGAAGTACATCTGGCCGAACTCGATCCTGGGCCGGCCGTCGACGGTCTGGATGTCGACGCTGAGGAACAGCGTGCCCCCGCCCGGGAGGTCGTGCGTACGGAACAGGTCGTGGCGGCGGCGCGGTCCGTCCAGGCGGCAGACCAGGCCGGCCTCGTCGCACCAGGCGTGTACCCGGTCACGGTTTTGGCGGAACGGCAGGTGATCGCCTAATTCGCCGCGCTCGATCAACATCGCGAAGGCGTCGACCAGGCGGTGTTCCAGACTCCCGGCACGCGAGCGGCCCAGACGAGCCTCGAGCATCCCGACGAGCGGATCCAGCCTCTCGCAGTCCACCCTGACTGTGTGCGGAGAAGCCTGGTTCTCAGGCCCGGAGATCTTGTACGACTCGAGGAATTCCACCGAGATTCCCTGCCCGTCCCTGTCGCTGATCTCCAGGACGAGATGGCGGCTGTGGCCGCCGCCGGCCTCCGGCCGTACCCGCAAGAGGACATGACGGCGGATGCGCCGTAGCGTCGCGCCGTTCCAGTCCCGCATCACTTCATGGAACACACCCGCCTCGGTGCACCAGGCGGCCACCAGGGTGACGGTGTCGCAGCTGTAGAACCCCGTGACCTCGTTGAGCTCGCGCGGCTTGTCCCGGCCGGACAGAACGGCCCAGCAGGCGATCAGCCGGTCCGCCAGGCTGCCCGCGTGCGGCTTGCGTGAGCCGCCGAGCTTCTGCTCGAAGTACGGCACCGCGACATCGAGCGCGGTGAGCGGGACGGCGACCTTGCGGTGATCATGCGAGCGGGCGGGATCCGGTGACCGGTGATGCTCGATGAGCTCGACCACCGGCTGCGGCCCGTCGTCGCGGCGGCCTGCCATGAGCAGGACGGTGCCGGCGCTTATGTCGTTCGGAAAGCTCGCCAATGTCTGTGCTGGCATCATGACGGCAACCTACGACCCTGGGCGGCTCTCCTGCCGGCAGGCCGGCGTGCCTGCTTCGAGCTGGTAAAGGCTCCCGAGGAGCGGCCAGGTCAGGGTGGCCACCTCCGCTGGTGTGCGTGGGCATCCGCGGTGGAGTCAGTCGGCGGCCACGCCGATGAGCGCGCCGGCGACGAACGCGGCGGGTCATGCGGGATGTCGATCGACGAGGTGGTGTGCCCGGGAGGGGAGTCGCCGGTCGCGCATCGGAGGCGTTCCGCTGGTTCCTCGAGACCCCCGGGGTCGTGGGGCCCGCCGAGCGGGTAAAGGAGCTGACCGACAGTGCCGTCCCGAAGGATGCATGACATGTCAAGCTCCTGGGTAGACTATTAGCGTATGAGCGACGCACCCCAATGGCTGGACCCGGCCGAGCAGCACGCCTGGCGTGCCTTCGTCCGCCTGCACCAGAAGCTCTTCGCCAGGTTGGGCCGGGACTTGCAGGCGCACTCCAAGCTGTCCGGCGCCGACTTCGAGATCCTGGTGGCGCTCACCGACGTTCCGGAGGGCCGGCAGCGATTCCAGGAGCTGGCCAAGACGGTGGAGTGGGAGCAAAGCCGGCTGTCCCACCAGATCGCGAGAATGTGCAAACGCGGCCTGGTGGCCCGGGAGGAATGCCCGGAGGACGCCCGCGGCGCCTTCGTCGTCATCACGCCCGCCGGCCGCCACGTCATCGAAGCCGCCGCCCCCCAGCATGTGGCCATGGTCCGCCGCCTGGTCATCGACGCCCTCAGCCCGGACGAGCTCGCCGCCCTCGGGCGGATCTCCCACCGCATCCTCGAACAACTCGACACCGTGTCACCGTGACGCTCTCGCCGCGGTCCTCAACGTCCGGACCGGAGCCGGGGTGACCTGCGCGAGTGGCGGACCCGCCGCACGGGGTGCGGCGGGTCGTGGTGGCGTCAGCCGCGTGATCTGTTGTCGGTCTCGAGGACGAGACGAGCGAGCTCGAGCCGGTCGACATCCGGTCCGTACGCCGCCGCGTTGCCGAGGACGATCGCGCCCGCGCCCGTGGTGAGCGTGAGGGGCGTCGCCTGCGGCCAGAAGTTGTCCCAGGCGTAGTTGTGCCGGAACACGCCGCGCGTCGTCGTGCCGCCGGTCTCGCTGATGTCGAGGAAACGGCTGATGACGTCGGTGTTGTACGGGTGGCCGGTGTTCGTGTCGGCGTTGGCGTAGTGCACCACCAGGACGTACTCGCCGGGGCCGAACCCGTCCGGGCGGGGGAGGGTGAGCGTGTTGCCCGGGCCGTTTCCGATGTTGCCGACGTACGCGCCCGCGGAGGCGTTCGACCCGCTCGTGGCGGGTACGTTGACCACGTTCACGGTTCCGGCGCGCGTCGCCTGCTCGGCCTCGATCCGGTGGACGGCCGCGTCCGCCTGCGCCACCCGTACCGTGGTGAGCTCGCGCAGCTCGAGCCGGGCCGGGCCGCTCACGTCGATCGTGGAGATGCCGGCCGGGAGGTACACCCGGGCCCGTGAGGAGCCCTCGCCGGGGTGCGTCGCCCGCAGGCCGCGGATGGCGCGCCCGTCGATTCGGACCGGCAGCTCGCCGGCGCCGGCCGCCCGGTAGGCGAGCGTCAGGTCGTAGTAGCCGTCCTCGCTCGCGGCCACGAAGAACGTGGCCAGTGCGTCGCCGCCGAGCGCGATGGCGGGGCCCTTCGCCTCGCGGGTGATCCGCGCGCCGCCGGACAGCCGCGCCTCGTCGGCGGAGTAGGCCGCGCGCTCGGCCCCGGTCACCTCGGTGAGGTCGAACCTGTCCAGCGTGATGTCGCTGCCGGGCAGCCGGCTCGCGCCGTCGGCGCTGGTGCGCACGGACAGCTCGTGGGTGCCGGCGGTCAGCTCGACGTCCACGTCGGTGCGCCCGCGGTAGGTCCAGCCGAGGTTCGCCGAATACTGCACGATCTGGTTCAGCTTGCCGTCCACGAACAGCGCGTGCCTGCCCGGCACCTTGTTCGCGCCCTGGTAGATGCCCAGCCGGTAGCGGCCGTCGCGGGGCACGGTGACGGGGAACGTCACGGCCGAGTCGACCCGGTTCATGGCGCCGACGTCCCGCCTGCCGGAGGTCGCGTACAGCTGGGGGTTCGCCGTCGTGTCCTGGTTGAAGGCCTGTGCGGAGGTGAGCGCGGCGGACTCCGCCTCGACCGAGACCGTCCATGGCGCGTCGGGCTCAGGCTCAGCGCCGCTCGCGGGCACGATGGTGACCCGGTAGGCGGCCATCACGTCCCCGCCGGGCAGGTCCACCCGCAGCTCGCCCCCGGACACGGTGGCGCGCCTGGTGGCGGTGACCGGCGGCTTGAGCGCGTCGCCCTCGTACCCGGTCCAGGTGGTCCTGGACACCACGACGTCGACCTGCTTGCCGAAGACCGCGGGGTCGAGCCCGGAGATGTCGAGCTGCACGGGCTCCGAGCCGCCGCCGACCAGGATGGTGCCGCGCCGTGCGGACTCGTCGATCGCCGCGACGGCCTGGACCGTGTCGGCGACGTTCAGCTGGGGCGGTGTCGCCCCGACCGTCTCCCCGGTCAGGTCCGCGTACCACTTGAGCAGCCACCAGCCGCCGTTGGCCTGGCGGGTGCGCACCGCGTGGTCGTCGAGGTTGCCGGCGTAGGTCCAATACGCCATGTCGGCGTCGACCTTGGTGTCCTCGAACAGGGAGATCCACTGGATCATCTGGCCTGGGACGGACATGTCACGCCGGTTGCCGTACTCGTCGATGTTGATCGGCAGCGGGCCGATGCCGAGCTCGCGCTCCATCGCGCGGTAGTGCTCATAGTGGCCGCGGTAGGAGGCGAGCTTGTCGCGCTGCAGCTCGTGCCAGGCCATGATGTCCGGCAGGCAGTTCCCGCCGGCGCAGCTCGCGTCCTTGGCCCAGGTGAGGAAGTCGCGCAGCCGGCCGGGGTTGTAGGCCGCCTCGTTGGGACCGACGATCCTGGCGTCAGGGTCGATCGACCGGATGCGCTCGAACACCAGCTTCCAGTCGTCGAAGAACTTCTGCTTCAGCGCCGCCCAGTTCTGGTACCAGATCCCGTCGGGCTCGTTGAACGGCACCCAGACGAACTTGTCCTTGTCTCGTGGCCGATCCCGGACGACCTTGCGCACCATCGTGTCGACCTTCGCCAGATAGTCGTCGATGCCGCGGTTCTCATAGGGCCACTGGCTGTAGACGTCCTGCATGTAGATGACGACCTCCTCGCCTCCGGCGGCGAAGAAGCCGTCCGCGACCACGAGCGCGTCGCCGTTGGGATGCTGGTCGCCGTCTGGGGCCTTCTGCGCGATGGTGCGCGGCCGGGCGCCGGCGAGGAGGGAATCTCCCGGTACGCCGGGGTCCGACAGGCCGTACAACATGCCGGTCGCACCGCCGTGGACGGGACCGGTGCGCTGTGCGAAATCCACGGCGACCACGTCGAGGGCGGCGGCTGCGGTGGCTGGGGTGGCGGTCAGGGCGGCGAGCGTCGCCAGGGCGGCCGCCGTGCCGGCATGCCGGAACAACCGATGTCGGTGCATGACTGTCCTCTCCTGGGTGCCGGGCTGTTCGGCCCGGCTGGGGGGTGCGACCCGAGGGGGCGCCGCTGACTCGGACCGGCCCCCAAATCGCTGGTGTGACCGGTCACATGCATGAGCGTAAGTGTGAGCGGTCACACGCTCCCCGGGGAAGGGGCCTTTGCGGGATCGTTACGCGCGGATTTCAGGAGTGCGACGGTGGCTGTGCGGCGGACTTGTGCCCGAGCAGGCGCGACGGCCCAGGTCTGCGTGAGACGAGGGCCGGGTCGCGGTCAGCTGTGGTGCACGGATTCGACGGTGTGCAGGTGGGGGTCGAACTGGTCGGCGATGGCGGCGGCCTCGCGCATGTGCACCTGGGCGTCAGGGTTGCCGAGCATGGCGTGGAAGGCGTCCGCGGACTGCCACTGCGCGTAGTTGACCACGCGGGTGCCGTCGGTGCTGGCGTGGATGTTGGCGGCGATGAATCCGGGCAGATGCTGCATCACCTCCTCGGTGGCGCGCACCAGCAGGTCGACCAGCTGCTGCTGGCGGCAGGCCTGGACGGTGAAGACGTTGATCAGTGTGGCGATCGGGGCGTCGGCGGTGATGGTGGTCGTGGCGGTCATGACGTCCTCCCTATGTCAGGTTCCTTACATGTCCGATTATGTGTAAGGTTCCTGTCATGAGTCAAGAGGGTGTGAGCCGCCGCATCGGTTACCTGATCAAGCAGGTCGACCAGGCCTTCCGCCGCTCCTGCGAGGAACGCCTGCGGGAGCTGGGCCTGTCCATGTCCCAATACGCGGTGCTGCGGGCGCTGGCCGACGCCCCCGGGGCCCCGGCCGCCGAGCTCGCCCGCCGCACCTTCGTCACCCGTCAGTCGCTACGGGACGTGCTCAGCGGACTCACGGCTGCCGGGCTGGCCTCCGTCGCCGCCCGGCCGACCACGGGCCGTGCCCTGCCGATCACCCTCACCGCGGCCGGCCGGACCGTCCTCGATCAGGCCGACGCCATCGTGCTCGACGTAGAGGAACGCCTGATCACCGGGTTTCCCTCCGGGGAGGTGCACAAGCTGGCCTCCCTGCTTACCGCCTGCGCCCACAACCTGACGTGACGCTCAGCCCAAGGTGGGTCAGTAGACGAAAGGCCAGCCTGCGGCGTCCCAGCCGAGCTTATTGATGCCGAGCCGGGACGAACCGTCGTCGGCGTACCAGTGATAGAAGAGCACGTCTCCGTCGTTGTCGGGCAGGACGGCCTGGTGGCCAGGGCCGTGGATGCTTCCATGCCCGGCCAGGATCTGCGTGCCGCCGCCGGAGGTCATCGCCGTCCCGTTGCGGTCGACGTACGTGCCGGTGATCGACGTGGAACGGCCGACCATGATGCGGTAGGTGCTGGAGGCGCCGCGGCAGCACAGGTCGAAGGAGACCAGCAGGTAGTAGTAGCCGCCACGGCGGAAGATGGAGGGCGCCTCGATCGCGCCGCCGCCCCGGCCGGCGATGCTGCGGATGGTGGAGTCGATGCGCTTGCCGGTGGCGGGGTCGAGCTGGACCATTTTGATGCCGGACCAGAAGGAGCCGAAGTTCAGCCACCAGCGGCCTTGATCGTCGATGACCAGGTTGGGGTCGATCGCGTTGAAGTTGTCCGAGGTGCGCGATTCGATCACCAGGCCCTGGTTGGTCCACGATCCGGACGCGCCCGTCGAGCTGGTGGCCAGGAAGATCGCCGAGCGGTTGGAACCGAACGTGGAGGCCGAGTAGTACATGGAGTAGCGGCCGTTGACATAGGTGATGTCCGGCGCCCACAGCGTGTTGCCTCCATCCGTGTACGGATGGGCCCACGGGACGCCGCCCGGGAACGCCGATCCGGCATTCCGCCAGGCCGTCCGGTCGGCCGAGGTCTTCAGCGGGATGCCGTCACCGGTGTGAGCCAGCAGATAGGTGCCGCCCGGGGTCTTGGTCACCTCGGGGTCGTGGACATTGACGTCGCCGGTGATGTACCCGGGATTGGGGTAGGCAGGCGGCGGTGTGGTGGAATCGCCTAGCTTGAAGAGCTGCCACTGCTGGTTGGCGCCGTTGAGGTCGGTGTACCGCGACAGGCGGCCGCCGTCGGCGGTGGACCACTCCCACACCTCCAGGGCCTTGCCGCTGTTGCGATTGATCAGCTTGACGAACCCATTGTCGGTGTCGACGACGCGGAACTGCTGGTTGGTGCCATTGAGGTCGCTCCACTGGACGATGTTCGCGCCATCGGCGGCAGAGCGGTTGGAGACGTCGAGGACCTTGCCGCTGTGGCGCGAGCGCAGGCGGTAGTAGCCGCCGCCGGAGTCGACGAACTGCCACTGCTGCCAGGCGCCGTCGTTGCGGGCCCACTGGACGATGGGGGCGCCGTCGGAGGTGGCGCGGTTATAGACGTCCATGGCCTTGCCGCTGTGCCGGTTGACCAGCACGTAGGAGGCGTTGGTGTCGATGGTCGCGGCGGTCGCCGGGGCTGCGGCCACGAGCGACTGGCACACCATGAGCAGCGTCGCGACGACCGCGATGGCAGTGTTTCTGAGGCGGCGGCCGGGTCCTAAGAGAGGGGCGGTGCGTCTCTTCATGGAGCACTCCTTGATGTTAGCGCTAACATGCTTCCTGACAGGTGGCGCTGACAGTTGACTACGGAAGATGTGCGCTTAGTGTCAGCGCGAACACCACGGCCGGTCAAGGAGTTCCAGGGCTATCGCAAGCGTGCGCCGGCGCCTCCGGCAGGCTGGGCGCACGGATGGGTTGAAAGTTTCACGTCAGTGCGGCGGCGGCCCGTTGCCGGAGCGGAGTCTCATGGTCGGGGTCGGTGCACAGAGTCACGGTCAGCCCGTCCCCGGCGGCGGCGTCGGAGAGGACGGCCAGCAAGGTGTCGAACTGCTCGGGAGGTTCGGCGCTGAGCAGGTCCTCGGCGTGCTCCACGATCAGGGCGACGGCGCCGGCATCGCGCAGGCAGTCGGTGAGCGCGTCCCAATTGCGGCCGAAGTAGTCGGGGAAGCGCAGAGCCCGCGCCACCTCCTCGAAGAAGGCGGCGCGGGTCCGGCAGGCCCGCCCATCCACCACTGCCGGTGCCGGGCCGGTGGACACCGTCAGCCAGTGCGGCAGCGGACGTGCGGTGGAGGCCATGAGGTTCCTAGAGTCGGTAGAAGTCGGTGTAGTGGTTGGGCGAGAACCACGCCACGCCGGTGCTGCGGTTGACGACGATCCGGTAGGCGTCACGCGCGGCACCCATCGACCGGGAGTACACGTCGTACTCATAGTAGGTGGCGCCGCTGGGGAGCTGGCCCTCGCGGTTGTAGAAGCGTCCGCCGGCGAAGTTGTACCTGCCGTCCGGCCACGAATACCAGTTTCTGGTGGTGGGGTACCCCTTGGAAGCCCAGATCGATTTGGCGGTGCGCGCGTCGGCGCACCGCGAGATGGTGCAGGAGCTGTAGACCGCGGCGTTGGCGGGGGTGATGCCGACCAGGCCGGTGAGGGACGTGATGGCGGTGAGGACGACGGTAAGCCTTACCGCCCAGGACGGTTGGGAGCGTCGCGGTGTGTGCACGTAGCCTCCTCGTGGGTGCGACGGACACTGCAATGATCACCGTTTGTCGTGTCGAATAACGACAAAGACCGCAAAGGACTCATGAACACTTCGCGGATGGTCGCTTTGGCTTCCCCTTGCTGTATGTGGCGGTGAACCTGAACGCGCGGACGCGTCAGCGGAAGTCGATGATCCGGAATACGGCCATCATGTCTTTGGCCCTGGTCCCGGACCCGGGGTAGAAGGACGCCTCGGCGCCGACCCAGCCGCGGAAGGCGCCGCTGTCGTCGATGATCTGCAGCAGCGGCTTCATGTGCGAGTTGCCCGAGTAGCAGAACTGCTTTCGTTCCATGGCCAGACAGGTGCACCAGTGCCACATGGTGTCGCGGCGATCGTGGTTGGAGATTTTGACGAGGTAGTACTGGATGGAGCTGATGTTCGCCTTGGTGCCGCCGCCGACGTTGGGACAGCCGCCGCTCTTCTGGCAGGCGTTCGCGGAGGACGGCTGCAGGTAGGTCAGGCACGAGGTCGTGGTGGCGCAGCCGCGGAAGGCGCCCGGCTTGAACGGCTGGTTGGCGGAATTCACGATGCGCTGGCCCGACCAGGAGACCAAGTCCTGTCTGAGCGCTCCGGCGAAGGTCCGTACGGAGCTCATGGCGCGGCGAGTGGCGAGCGAGGCGTTGCTTCCGTAGCCGTATCCGTGGGTGGCCAGGGTGCCGGCCGCGAACTGCAGCCGGGCGAGCTTGCCGTCAGGCGACAGCTGCACGCGCCACTTCTCGGTCCAGGTCTGAGCGATCTTCCATCTGATGCTCACCACGTTGCCGGCCATGCTGTAGGTCCCGGTACGGGATTCGTCCGGGGCGCCTGTGAAACCGCCGGCAGTCAGCACGTCGCAGGCGCGTACGCGTGAGCTGGAGCCGCCTGCCTTGGTCGAGCAGCTGGAATCGGGGACGACACCGGTGGCCTGTCTTCCCTCGGGGTTGCGCTGCCACCAGAGGTAGGTGCTCGCGCTGACGGTGCCGTTGGCCTTGAACTGGTATGTACCCAGACGCACCCAGTTCTGCGTGGACCCGGCGCGCAAGAAGCCCTGGCTGATCACAAAGTTGGCCTTTCCACCAGGTAAGGCCGACCGGCGTGGTGCGGCGCTGGCCGAACCGACTCCAGTGGCCAACAGGGTGAGCGTCGCGAGCACGGCGGCGAGGACTGCGCGCACGGAGAACCTCCTTGATTTCGGTCTCCGCCGATTCTTGCCGATACGGCCCTTCGATGGCTGCCCGTTTGACTGACTTTCACCGTGGAAAGTCAGGATGAGCGGGCCTCCAGGCCTGCGCTAGTCCGTGCGTGCCTGGCGGAGGCGCGTCCACGGCATCGGTACGCAGCATTATCGACAGGTCGGCCCCCGGCTGCAGTGGGTCGGCGGGGGTGCCGTCCACGGAGAAGATCAGCGGCACGTTGTCGGACGGGTTGCGCAGGACGATGTGGTCGTCCTTGCCCAGGATGACGGAGCGGCTGATGCTGGACATCGGTGCCACGGGGGTGAGGGCAACGGCCGGGGTGGACGGCGAGATGACGGGGCCGCCCGCGGCGTAGTTGTAAGCCGTTGAGCCCGTCGGCGTGCAGACGATCACCGCGTCGCCCCGGTAGTAGCCGTGCCGCAGCCCGTTGACCTCGAGGTCGAGCGTCAGGCTCGACAGCGGCTCGGCCGAGGCGACCACGATGTCGTTGAACGCGGTGAAGTCGCCCGCATCCAGGCAGCTGTGGGCTCGAGCGTGAAGCGGCCCTCGGTCAGGCGCTCGAGGGCCGGCTCCAGCTCCGACGGAGTGACCTCGATGAGGAAGCCCAGGTGGCCGTGGTTGACGCCGAGCACCGGCACCTGGCGGCCGACCACCAGGCGCATCGCGCCCAGCATGGTGCCGTCGCCGCCGAGGCTGATCACGCCGTCCACCCGCTCGGCGTCGCACCGGCGGGCGATGACGGTGGCCCCGATGCGCCGTGCGAACCGGGTGATCACCTGTACGGAGTCCCGGACCGGCCGGTCCGGGTGCACCACCAGCCCCAGAGTGCGGTGCGGCCGGCTGGCCGAGCTCTTCACGAAAAGGCCTCTACCCTACAGGGGGCTGATCGCCCGGTCCCTGGCGGATGTGACGATGCTCCAGGGCAACTCGGGCAACGGGAGCCGGTCCGACCCCGGATCCAGGAGCAGGGAGCCGGCGGGCAACCGCGGTGAGTTGGTCGCCACCACCCTACCCTCGGCGTTGACCAGCGTGATCTGCGTGGGGCTGGCGGCCAGCACGCCGAGCAGCAGCGCCTCGAACCTGGCCGCCCGCACGTCGGCGCCCACCACGCCGAGGAAGCGGCCGTCCACCTCGGCGGGCGCGGTGAACGTCAGCATGTAGGTGTCGGTGCCGCCGTAGTCGACGTACGGGCCGACGATGTGGCGGCGGCGGGTGCGCTCGGGCACGGCGAACCATTCGGCGGCCGTGTAGTCGTAGAAGTCGAGGCTCTCCGGGTCGAGGTCCACGTCGAGGAAGATCGGATCCTGTTCGGGCGGCGCCTGCCACCACTCCAGCCACCGCCGGCGGTCGGCCAGCACGCCGGGCGCGACGATGACGCCGGCCCCCGCCACCACCTCGTGCGTCCTGCTCAGGCAGGCGAAGATCTCCGGCCGGACCGCGGCCAGGTCGGCGCAGGCGAAGGAGCCGGAGGCGCGATAGCAGGCCGCGACGCTCGCCAGCATGCGATCCAACGAGCTGAAGATGTCCGCGACGATCGTGTGGACCCGCTCCGCCACCTGACCGACGTGCCGATCGCTCATCGTTGCCTCCTCACTCGGATGCGACGAGCCGCCAATGAAACTCCATCAGACGCTCTATCCCCTTGTCGATGTGTTCCTCGGTGAGCGACCTGGCTCGGGCCGGGTCGCGGGCCTCGATGGCGTCGATCACCTGGGTGTGACTGCGCACGACGTCCTGCGGGTCGACGGCCTCCCCGTACGGGAGCCAGAGCAGCTCGCCCACCTCGGCCTGGATGTCGATCTCGGCGCGCGTCAGCCGTACGGACTGGGCGGCGGCGGCGACCTCGATGTGGAAACGGCCGTCGGCGCGGCGGCGCTCGCCCACGGAGGTGGCCGCGTCGAGGCGAGCGAGGACCTGGCGCAGGCGCGCGACGTTGTCGGCGGAGGCCCGCAGGGCGGCCAGCCGGGCGGCGGTGCCCGCGATCGCGGAGCGGTAGTCGCCGATCTCGCGCAGCTCCGAGGTGCTGAGCTCGCGCAGGCGGCGCCGCAGCCGGGCGGTGGACGGGTCGGCGGGCGCGAGCACGAACGTGCCGCCGCCGCGCCCTCTGCGGGTCTCGACCAGACCGCGCTCGCGCAGGGCGGCCAGGGCCGCGCGCAGCGTCACGGTGGAGACGTTGAGCGCGTTGGCCAGCTCCAGCTCGGCGGGGAGCTGGTCGCCGTCGGCGATCAGGCCGAGCGCGATCGCCTCGGCCAGCCGGCGCACCACGACCTCCACCCGGCCGGAGCCGTCATCGACCGGGGCGAAGACCGCCGCCGTGGGGAGCGCCCCCGCGCGCTGATTCATAGGGAGAGCATATTGCCTTTTGAAATATGAACTCATAGTTTTAAGCGCAACCCACCTAGGGAGGCCACATGCCGGATCCCGAGAAGAGGTTCGCGGAGGAGTGGCGCAACGCCGCCTACAACTGTTTCTCCTCAGGTCACAAGTTCTGCCGCGAGGTCTGCCCGGTCATGCAGGTCACGCGGAACGAGTCCTGGAGTCCCACCGCCTTCCACGCCAACGTCGTGGCGATGGAGAAGGGGGAGCTCGAGGTCGCGGACGTCGCGGCCGACTACGTCAACTGCACCGGATGCGGCGCGTGCGAGCTGCGCTGCCCCAACTCATTGTTCACCGGCGACTTCTACCGTTTCCGCACCCGTACGGTCGACCTGGTCAAGGCCGTGCGCGGGCTCGCCGTCTCGCAGGGCGTGCACCAGCCGGGCTGGCAGCGCTGGAACCTGCTCACCGACGAGCGCAGGCACGAGCCGGTGCTGAACGGCATCCCCGTCGACCAGGCGCGGGTCCGCGACTGGGCCGATGGGCTGGACCTGCCGATCGGCGGGGAGACCATCTTGTTCGTCGACTGCGAAGCGGCCTTCTCCCGCACGTCGGTGCCGCGCTCGGTGGCGCGGATCCTCAATCTCGCCGGCTACAAGTTCGGGCTGATGAACGAGCAGTGGTGCTGCGGCGGCCCGGCGGCCGAGATGGGCTACGAGGAGCAGGCACGCAGGTTCGCCCAGCACAACCTGGACGACTGGCGGGCCGCCGGGGTGCGGCGGGTGCTGGTGCTCGACCCGCACGACTACATCACCTTCACCGAGGACTATCCGAAGTACTTCGGCGACGCCTACGACATCGAGGTCGTGCTGGTCGTGGAGCTGCTGGCGGAGCTCATCAGGGAGGGCAGGCTGACGCCGCACGTCCCGGTCGAGCGTACGGTGACCTACCACGACCCGTGCCGGCTCAACAAGCGCAAGGGTGTCTGGCGGGAACCGCGGGAGATCCTGCGGGCGATCCCCGGCTTGACCTTCCACGACGTGGACCGGGTGACGCAGTGGTCGTACTGCTCGGGCGGGGGCGGCGGGCTGCCCGTCGAGAAGCCGGAGCTGACCGCGAAGATCAGCGAGAACCGGGTCGAGAAGGCGGCGGAGCTGGGCGTGGACACGCTGGTCAGCGCCTGCCCGTGGTCGGAGCGGCCGTTGTCGGAGGCCGGCCGGGCGCGCTCGATCGACGTCGTGGACCTGCACGAGCTGCTGGCCGAGTCGCTGGGGGTGGCCCCATGAGCGCGCCGGAGGTGGCGTCATGACCGTCCTGCTCGGCGACCCCGTACTCGAGGAGCTCCGGCAGATCCTCGGCCCCGAGCACGTGCTGACCGGCAAGGCCGACCGGCTCAACCGGGCACGCGTGCCCGCGCCGTTCCCCGTGCACCGCTGGGCGGAGCGCATGCCCGACCTGGTCGTGCTGCCGGCCTCCACGGAGGAGGTCGCGGAGGTGCTCCGGCTGGCCAACAGCCTGCGGATCCCGGTCGTGCCGCGCGACGGCGGCACCGGGCTGACCGACGGCGCGGTGCCGCTGCGCGGCGGCATCGTCGTGGACGTCAAGCGGATCAACCAGATCAAGGAGATCGACCTCGACAACCGCACCTGCACGGTCGGCACCGGCATCAACGCGCTCAAGCTCAACGAGGTGCTCGCCCGCCACGGCCTGATCTATCCGGACGATCCGGCGTCCTACCCGTGCTCGCTCGTCGGCGGCCGGATCGGCACCAGCGGCTGGTCGCTCATCGGCTCCCGCTACGGCCACACCCGCGACCTGGTGCTCAGCTTCGACCACGTGCTGCCGACGGGCCGGGTCATCCACGTCGGCGACGGCATCGGGCGGAAGATCACCAAGAGCTCCAGCGGGTACCAGCTCAAGCACCTGTTCATGGGGCATCAGGGCACGCTCGGCATCGCCACCGAGGCGACCCTGAAGCTGTATCCGAAGCCGGAGGCGGAGTTCTCGCCGTTCTGGGCGTTCGAGGACTACGACACGGCCTACCGCGCGGTCGGGGCGCTGGCGCGGGCGGGCGTGGCCACGTTCGCCGGGGCGGTGCTGTTCGACGAGTGGAAGGTCGACTACCTGCGGCGCGACGACGAGGCCTACATCCCGCAGCCGTCGTCGGTGAAGGCGCTGGTGTGCGCCGCCCTGTACGGCTACGAGGACGAGGTCAGGGCCGGCGGCAAGAGGCTGCTGCGCATCGCCCGCTCGCTCGGCGCCCGCTACCTGGGCGACGAGATCTCCGAGGGCGACTGGGCGGCCCGGCACGACAGGTACGCCACGCCGCTGCACGGCCGCACCCGGTCGGGCCAGGTCGTCCCGATGAGCTGGCACTGCGAGGACGCCTCGATCAACTACACGAACCTGCCCGCCGTACGGCTGGCCTGGCACGAGATCGCCGACCGGCTCAGGCGGGAAAGCGACGTGTTCGACGACTGGGGCATGTTCGCCTACACCAACGGCGCGACCGGTGCCGACTACCTCACCGAGATCGACATCGGCATCTGGGAGCAGCGGCTCGACGACATCGCCTGGGCGGCGTGGGTACGGGCCAAGCGCGACCTCGCCGCCGTGACGCTGGCGCACGGCGGCTCGATCAGCGCCTGCCACGGCTCCTGCCGCGAGGGCGAGGTGGACCTGGTGCCCGTCGAGCTCGGTGGCGGGTACGACGTGATGCTCGACATCAAACGGGCCATCGACCCGAACAACATCATGAACCCCGGCAAGTACCTGCTCGATCAGGCATACGCGGAGAAATCGTGAAATATCGCTATCAGGAGGAGATGTCGCCGCCACCGGCTCAGCGGGTGACCGACGTCGCGATCACCCGGTTCGAGCACGTCTTCGAGGTCGAGCCCGGCCTCATGACCGACCACGTGACGCAGCAGACCTTCCCCAACTGGGACACGCTGCGCCTGGTCCGGTCCCGAGCCGACCATCTGGCCTGGATGCATCGGCACTTCGCGGACAAAGTGATCTCCGGCGAGGAGCTCCTCCATGACCTCGACGAATGACGCTCCACTGAGCGGCCCGGCGGACGACGCCCGGCTGGCCGACCTCGGCTATACCTCCGAGTTCCGCAGGGACATGAGCCTGTGGGCCAACTTCTCCCTCGGCTTCACGTACCTGTCTCCCGTGGTCGGGATCTACACGCTGTTCGCCTCGTCGCTGGCCGTCGGCGGCCCGCCGATGATCTGGAGCCTGGTCATCGTGGGCGCCGGGCAGTTCCTGGTGGCGCTGGTCTTCGGCGAGATCGTCTCGCAGTATCCGCTGACCGGCGGCATCTACCCCTGGGCCAGACGGCTGTGCGGGCGGCGGTGGGCCTGGATGACGGGCTGGGTGTACCTGGTCGCGCTGCTGGTGACGATCGCGAGCGTGGCGTACGGGGCGGGGCCGTACTTATCCGCATTTCTCGGGATCGAGGTGGGTACGGGGAACACGATCCTGTGCGCGCTGATCATCCTGGCCGTGGCGCTGGCCATCAACCTGGCCGGGACCAGGGCCCTGGCGGTGGCGGCGATCATCGGGTTCGCCGCCGAGCTGATCGGGGCGCTGGCCGTGGGCGGGTGGCTGCTGCTCACCCAGCGGCACCATGGGCTCGGGGTGCTGTTCGACTCGTTCGGCGCGGGGTCGGAGTCCGGATATTTCATCGCGTTCCTGGCCGCCGGGCTTATCGGGATATTTCAGTACTACGGCTTCGAGGCATGCGGTGACGTGGCCGAGGAGGTGCCCGACCCGACCCGGCGCATCCCCAAGGCCATGCGCATGACCATCTACGTGGGCGGTGCGGCGGCGACGTTCGTCTGCCTGGCGCTGCTGCTCGCGGTGCCCGACTTCGCCGCCGTCGTCTCCGGGGCCGACGCCGACCCCGTCACGAACGTGCTGACCACCGCCTTCGGCGCCACCGGCCTCAAGGTCGTGCTCGGCGTGGTGCTGCTGTCGTTCCTGTCGTGCGCGCTCAGCCTGCAGGCGGCGGCGAGCCGGCTGCTGTACGCCTACGCCCGTGACGACATGATCGCCGGCAGCGGCGCGCTCAGGAGGTTCTCCCGGGCCAGGCGCATCCCGCCGAACGCGCTCCTGGTCGCCGCCGTCGTGCCCGCACTGGTCGTGCTCGGGTCCATCGTGTCGGAAGACGCCCTCATCAAGATCATTTCATTCGCGGTGCTCGGCATCTACCTGGGCTTCCAGATGGTGGTGCTGGCGGCGTTGCGGGCCAGGCTGCGCGGCTGGCGCCCGTCCGGGCCGTTCACGCTGGGCCGCGCGGGCCTGGCCGTCAACGTGGCCGCGCTGGTCTACGGGGTGCTCGCCATCCTCAACATGGCCTGGCCGAGGACGCCCGACGCCCCCTGGTACGACAACTACCTGGTGGCGCTGTCCGGGCTGGTGGTGGTCGCCGCCGGGCTGGTCTACCTGTTGCTCGCCAGACCGTACGACAAGGGCGACGCCCCTTCGGGCGACGCCATCCCTCAGGAGGTCGCACGATGAAGTTCAGTTACGTGATGCTGCCCGACTACCCGCTGCGCGAGTCGCTGGCGTCCATTCGCCTGGCCGACGAGCTCGGCTTCCACGCCTGCTACGCGGCCGACGAGACCTGGCACAAGGACCTGTGGCTGCTGTTCGCCGCCGCGGCGCAGCAGACGTCCCGCATCAGGTTCGGGCCCAGCGTGTCGTCGGTGGTGCTGCGCGAGCCGTCCCTGATCGCCCAGGCGGCCGCCACGCTCGACGAGCTCAGCGACGGGCGCGCCGAGGTCGTGCTGTCCAGCGGCAACTTCGGGCTGCTCGCGCAGTACAACATCGACTGGACGGTCACCAAGCCGCTGTCGCGCGTGAAGGAGGCGGCGCACGTGGTGCGCACGCTGCTGGACGACGGCGCGATCACCTTCGACGGCGAGTTCTTCAAGTACAGCGGCCTGTTCACCTTTGCCCGCCCCGTGCAGGACCGCGTGCCGGTCAAGCTCGGCGCGATGCGCGGACCGCGCTCCTTCCAGGCGGCCGGCGAGCTGTCCGATGGCGTGCACCACGCGCTCAGCTACACCCGCGAGGCCTACGACTACCTCGTCCAGCACTTCAGGGCCGGCGCGGAGAAGGCGGGCAAGGACGCCTCGTCGATGGACATCGGCGCCTGGGTCGTCTTCGCCACCGGCCCGGACTCGGCCGTGGCGAAGGAGGCCGCCCGCAGCATGGTCGGCCTCTACGCCTCGTCCATGCCCGCCGAGCAGCTCGAACGCAACGGCGTCGACCCGAACGCGATGAAGCCGATCGTCGACGCCCTCGGCGCCGGCGACCTGGCCAGGGCGATCGAGCTGACCACGCCGGAGCTGGGGGAGCGGCTGTCCATCGCCGGCACGCCGGAGGAGTGCGTGGCCAAGATCAAGCGCGAGATCGAGCCGTCGGGCGTCAACCACATGATCCTGGCCATCACCGACGCGACGTTGGTCAAGCAGTTCATGGGGCGGGAGCTGCCCGAGGTGGCGGATGTGGACAGCCAGCTCGGGCTGATCCACGACCAGATCATGCCCGCGTTCGCCTGACCGCGGCGGGTCATGCCCGCCTTCGCGGCCTGACCGCCAGGGGTACGGCGGGCGACGCCGTACCCCTCCTCGGCCGGCTCATGCGCCGACCCCGCGTACACGGAACCGGCGCCACCGCGCGTCCATGCCCTGCCCGTCGAGCGAGCGACTGCGACCGTCCCGGATCGGCAGCATCGTCCAGATCCCGAACCCGAGGCGAACGCGTTCGGGGACGAAGGTGCCGTGCGCCATGTACACCATGTGGCCGTCAACGCGCCAGACCGCCGTCGAGCTGCTCCTGTCGAGCGTGATCTCGCACGTGCGCAGCCGGGTGGCGAAGTCGTCGTCGAAGTCCTCGTACGGCGACTCGACCACGTGATAGAACGGCTCCTCCGCCCCCCACGAGCCCAACTGCTCGTGCAGCGCGAGCACGCGCGAGGACGTGCCGCAGACGGCGAACACACGCTTACTGTCGAAATCAAAAGCGTGGAAGGCCGCCATGCCCCGACGGTAGTCCCCGGGCTCGCCGCCGATGTTCTCGACCGCGAGGTCGGCGGCGAACGTCGCGGGCCCATGCGGCGGCAGCTCGAACTGGCGCGTCGAGAAGATGAGGTATTTGGCGCTGTCGGCGGGCTGGAACGTGTCGTGCGACAGCGAGAAGCGCGGAATCGTCACCCGCACCTCACCCTCGCCGACGGTCAGTTCCGCGTCGGGGTCAAGCGGGATGTGCTCGCCGCCGGTCGAGAGGGGCAGGCGTGCCGGGCTCCAGCGCGCAGCGTCGAGGTCCGGCCCCCTGAGCTCGTCGTATGTGACGAAGCCGTCGCGATCCGTCGCCATGATGCGTCTCCTTTGTTCACGCGTCTCTTAGGAAGATGCCCGGCGGCACGCGGACGTGACGGCACGTGTTCCTCGACACCCAGATCACCCTGCTGGCCGAGTTCGGCGCGTCCGGACGCGCGGTGCCCGACAGGGAAGCGCCCACGCCGTCGCGCCCCTGGCCCTATGAGAGCCCGGCCCTATGAGGAGGGCGAGCGAAGCGCCGGGAAATCGCGGTACCGGCGTTCGCGCAGGCGCGGATCGTGCTCGACCCGGTCGACGTCACGGCTGCCTGCGACGATCCACCGGCCGGGCGGATGCGTGAGGTCATCGCCTACGTCTCCGGCAGCCCCGTCCCGGTCGCGGCCGCCGGCGTCGCCGACGCCCTGTCCATATCCATCTCCACCGCGCGCGGCTACCTCACCCGCGCCGCCACGGCCGGGCACATCCGCCGCCTGTCTCGCGGCCTGTACGTCGGCACGTCCACCCTCCCGGAGACCGCGCCGGAGCTCGCGGCCGCCATGTCCGGCGACCTCGCCCTGCCGCTGCATGAGGACCGCGACACGGCCTGGAACGGCGACAAGTCTGCCTCCCGCGTCCTGGCGTGGGCGACCGGCGACGATGGCCGGGTGGACGCCGACCGGCTCGCCAAGGCGTTCCTCTGGAGGGACCCCGACGCCGACCCTGGCACGCTCGCCGCCTACAAGCTCGGGGTGGCAGACGTGTTCAGCGTCGACGGCACCGAGCGGCTGAAGATCGTCGCTGCCGGGGTGTTCGCCGCAGCCGGCGCCCTGCAGGGGGCACGGGGCGGCGTCGACATCCCCGAGCCTGAGCAGGAGCAGTTGCGCGAGCGCCTGGGGGATTTGTACGAGCGGATGGCGGAGTTCTACGAGGACCCCTCGATCGTCGCGCCGTGGGACCGCTATGACGGCATGGACGACCTCGAAGCCAGCGCATGGCAGGAGTTCCAGAATCTGCCGCCGATGCCCGCGAGCTGGTTCCGCGAGCCGACCCCGGAGGAGTTGTCGCCGGACTCCGGCGGCGTGCACGTCCGCGACGGACGCATCTACGGATGGGTGGCACGGCGCGGCGTGCCACACGAGGCGTTCCCCGGCCGCAAGCTCACCGTCGAGTCCCTGGGCGAGATCGACTTCTCCACGTTCCTGCGCGCCCGCTTCAAGCTCGACGACGGCAGCAGCAGCATCATCATCGTCGGCGCAATGACCATGAACGTGGGCCATCACCGCGACGGCGCCGAGTGCGAAACCTCGGCGTGTCAGTTCGACGACACCCGCACCGTTGCCGGCATCGTCACCGTAGGCATGAACGACGGGGGCATGTGGTTCAGCGGAGCCGCGGCGCCGTGGCTGTCCGAGTGGGACCGGATGGTGTTCGCCGCCTGCCAGCCCGTCCTACCACCTGCGGCAGCTCCCGTCCGGCCGCTGGAGCCTGCGCGCCGTCCTGTCGGTGCCGGTGCCCGGGCACCCCTCCCGCCTGGCGGCCTCGGCGGTCATCGACCGGGCCAACATGGCGCTGATCGCCGCCGCACCGGCCAGGCCGGGGGAAGAGCCGCGCCGGGGCGGCGAGCTGGCGCTGCTCGCCGCGGCGGTCGTCGACGAGATGGAACGCCGCGCGGTCGTGCGCGCGGAAATCGCTCGGCTGGCCGAAAGCGTGGCGCCGGCCCGGGCCGAAGTAGCCGCCAGCCCGGCGGCCCGAGTGAACGGGGGACAGTGACCATGGGATGCGGATGCGGCAAGAACCGGCAGCAGCACGAGGTCGTCGTCGACGACCGGGTCGTCTACACCAGCACGTCGGAGCACACGGCCAAGGCCGTCGCCAAGCGCTACCCCGGCAGCACGGTGCGGCCTAAGGGCGCCACCACGCAGACGGCCCCGGCGAGCACCGCAGCCGCGCAGGACACCCCAACGAGGGCCACACCGTGACGCAGCATGTGCCCGGCTGGAGGGCTCGCTAGGCCCGTTCCGGGCCAGTACGGGCAGCCGCACGCCGACGCACGTGACGTCGGTGTCAAGGTCAAAGACGAAGTGCCTCAGCCATCGAGGCTGGTGAGGGGAGATGCTGCAGCTGGTCCGTTCGCATGGAACAGCCGCCGCGTGTCCTCGTGTGGTGCGGCGTGTGGCATCAACAGGGCCGCCTTAGGCCTGATCAAAGGAGGACTGGTCCGGGTAAAGTGGTGCATCTCTTGGTGACAGAGCGCCAGCAGTGTGTGGCGCACCGTGCGGCCGAAGTTCCCCTGGAGGCGTTGATGCGGCATGCTCGTTCCCAGACTTGGGCGATCATCATCGTTTCCATCCTTGCCGCGAGCGTGGCATACGGGATGTTCTCCTTTGTCGCGCGTCCCTCGGCCGATCCATGCCCAGAAGCAAGTAATGGTGCGCCACGGGAGAACTCCATATATGCCGATAGGGCAGCCCCCTATCAGGGCAAGGGGCCGCACCCCGTTCTACTGGTCAAGAGAGGCGGCACGTATCCGACAGAAGAGTGGACAGACCCGCTTCCGCAGGACGACATCCTGCCCGACGACTGGGAACCGCCGAATGGCGACCGGTCCAAGGTCCAACTCGTTGTATGCCAATACGAAGCTGAGAAGCTCGGCGTGGTAGGGGAGTGCTCGTTCACGCATCCGCAATACGTCAAAGTGCCGCTGGTCGCAGCTTCCTACACGTTTCTTGTGTACGAAGCCAGAACAGCCAGGCCGGTCACCACATTCAAGGCCAAGGGCTACAGTCAGTGTCCCGGTTCGACAGTGATGATCAACGGGAATGTAGGCGAAATTGTCCAGGAGGTTAGCCAATATGAGCTGGCTGGTGCCCTGCGTGCGTACGTCGAAGGCACCGTATAGGCCCGTCCCGCGATTAGCACTCTGAAGTCTGCTCGTCATGCCTGCGTTCCGCAGATGTGTAGCGAGAAAAGCACATGAATCAGGGGTGTGAGCTGCGGAAACGCTTGCGGGCACGCTGATGCGGCGTGTCACTAGGCGCAGATGTTGTGCCTGGTCAGGCGTCTGCGGCGGGGGTAGCCTCGATGATCTTCTTCGAGGTCGGGATGTCGAGTTTGGCCAGGATGTCGCGCTGGGGCTTGCTCAGTTCGGCGCGCTGGCGGAAGGTGCCGGTCGGGCCGGTGAAGGTCGCCACGGTGAGCAGGTCGAACTCGTCGTGGATGCGGTTCCAGGTGGCGTCGGTGGTGGTCTCGATGATGCGGATCAGCAGCAGCGCCAGCCAGCACGGATGCGTTCCTCCAGCCGGTGATAGACCGGGCGCAGGTCGATGACCTGCTTCATGTCTCGCCAGCCTCGCTCGACCTCCAGCAATTGCTTGTAGCCAACCGCGATGTCCTCGGCCGTCAGCTTGGGATCGGAGCAGCGCAGCAGGTACTTGCCGTCCAGGTTCGCCTCGGTCTCGACCTTCGCGGCGTCGATGCCTCAACCGTGGCCCGGAAGTCCGAATGGTTACGGTTCCTGTCTGCCCTGACGGCCGCACCGGCGAGCAACTCGGTATCACTTGCCCCATCGCTTGATCCTCCGCCTGTGGTCCTGGCCTTTCTGCCGGTCGGGACCACAGCAGCACGTGAGGAGGTGATTCTCGACGCCGCCCTGGAATTGATCGCCGTGAACGGCGAACGCGACACCGCCTCCTTCCCCAACAGCCACGCCGCCGGACCGCGCATCACCCGCATCGTCCGGCACAACAGCGAGGTGCCCGGCCTCGTGGAGCTGTACTCGGCGCTGGTCCAGGAAGGAGTCGACCTGGAGCACCCCGCGCACGACTTCTTCAGTGAGCGCTACCAACAGGTCACCGGAAACGTGCGCGCTGACATAAGACACGGTGAGGGAGGCATGGCATGAACGACCGGGGATTCGGGCCGCACACTCCGCTCGCCGACCTCCTCGACCACGCCGAGGCCTGCGGCATCATCCGGCGCGCGTTGCCCGGGGTCGTGAACTCGCCGCTGCTCATACAGTTGCGCCGGCGTTTCCTCGGCGACATCACGGCCGCCGGCCCGTACGCCCGGCTCACGTCCGCACAGCTCGACGACCTGTGGCGCGAGCTTGCCGCACTCGATGCCGGTGACCCACACGTACGCTCCGATCCGCCGGCGATCGCGCCGGATCCCTGCTGCGAGCCGGCCGGCACGCCTCGCGGTTCGGCCGAAGTGATCTCCGCACCCGCCGCGGGCGAGGTGTGGGCGACCTGGGAGCTCGCACTCGCCGTACCGAGCCACGGCAATCCGTTCGTCGACGTCGAGGTGCACGCACGCGTGACCGCCCCCGACGGGTCGGCACGCTGGCTCGGCGGCTTCTACGACGGCGGCGGCATCTAGCGCATCCGGCTGCTGCCCGACCAGGCCGGACGCTGGGTCGTCACGACGGAAGCGACCACGCCCTCGCTTGACGGCATCACCGTGGAGCTCACCGCGTCGGCCGGCACCGGCCGGGCCGGTCCAGGCGGCCGGCCCCCATCACTTCGCGCACGCGGACGGCACGCCTCATCTGCCGCTCGGCACGACCGCGTACGCCTGGACGCACCAGAGTGAAGCGCTGCAGGAACAGACCTTGCGTACGCTTGCCGGCTCGCCCTTCACCAAGATCCGGATGGGGATCTTCCCGAAGTCGTATCTCTTCAACGCCAACGAGCCTCCGCTTTATCCGTTCGAGCCGGACGGCGACGGCGGGTGGGACTTCACGCGCTTCAACCCCGCCTACTTCCGCGCTTTCGAGCGTCGGATCGCGGATCTTGCGGCGATCGGCGTCGAAGCCGATGTCATCCTGTTTCATGCCTACGATCGCTGGGGCTTCTCCGACATGGGCACCGCCGCGGACGACCGCTACCTCTGCTACGTGGTCCGGAGATTGTCGGCATTGCCGAATGTCTGGTGGTCGCTCGCGAAGGAATACGACCTGCTGTCCTCGAAGACCGCCGACGACTGGGAGCGGTTGGCCGCGATCCTCGTCGAGGAGGACCCGGTCGGGCACCTGTTCTCGATCCACAACTGCTTCGGCTTCTACGATTACGGCCGGCCGTGGGTCACCCACGCGAGTGTGCAGCGCATCGACGTCTACCGCACCGCCGAGAACACCGACCAGTGGCGTGAGCAGTGGGGCAAACCCGTCGTCATCGATGAGTGGGCCTACGAAGGCGACATCGACCAAGGATGGGGCAAGCGAAGAGCTGTGGTGGTCGAAGGGCGGCGAACTCGTCGGCTCGAGCCCGGATCGGATCGCCTACTTCGGCTTCGACCGGCCGTCCTCCCGCGATATCACGATGGAGCCCGGCACGGTCTGGACGGTCGACGTGATCGACACGTGGAACATGACGGTCGAAACGCTGCCCGGCACCTACTCGGGCAGCTTCCGGGTCCCCCTGCCGGCGCGCTCCTACATGGCGCTCCGGCTCGTCGCGGCGGACCCTTCCGGGGCTTCGTCCAGGTCGTAGGCGTAGATCCAGCCGTTCGCCACCAAGGGGTCCGCGTCGGCGAAGGACTTGTCGCGGGCCTGTTGTTCCGGCCCGTCGGGCAGGTGGTTGATGAGCGCCCGCGCGTGGCTCACTTCCTGCAACCTGCGGGTCCGGGGGATCCGCAGCGTCTCGTACCGCCGCAGAGCTTGGGAGGGGTCGCCCGGTTCGTCGGCGAGGCAGCGGGCGAGCACGGCGGCGTCCTCGATGGCCTGGGCCGCCCCCTGCCCGAAGAAGGGGAACATCGGGTGGGCCGCGTCGCCGAGGAGGGTCACCGCGCCCTTGCTCCACCGCCGCAGCGGTGCCCGGTCCAGCAGGGCCCACCGTCCGGGCGTCCCACCCGCCTGGATGAGCTCGGTGAGCCGCGGATCCCAGCCTTCGAACTCGGCCAGGAACTCCTCCACCGTCGCGGTCGCGGTCCAGGACTCGACGGCGTCGTCCCCGGCGGGAGCGAACGCGACGAGGTTCACGAACCGTCCCGCCGAGACGGGGTAGTGCACCAGATGGTGGCCGGGCCCGATCCAGAGTGTCTGGGCGTTGCGCCGGGAGAAGGCCGGGGCACGCTCGGACGGCACGAGGGCGCGGAAGGCGCAGATTCCGGAGTAGGCGGCCGGCGAGGATTCGGCGATCGTGCTGCGCACGACGGAGTGGATCCCGTCCGCTCCGATCACGACGTCCGGCTCGACGATCTCGCCGTCGGCGAAGCGCAGCACCGGCCGGCCGTCGCCGCGGGTGGTGAGATCGACGCACCGCTTGCCGAGGCGAATGCCGCTGTCGGGGACGGCTGATCTCAGGACGTGCAGGAGGTCGGCACGATGCGCGGTGTAGGTGTGCTCGCCGTACAGCTGCTCGCAGGCCGCGGCGAGGTCTTCGGCGGACAGCACCGTGCCGTCCTGCCAGCGGCGGAACTCCCAGCCGATCTCGAGTCGTACGGCATGGTGCAGGAAGTCGTCGAGGACACCGAGCCGGCGGAGCAATCGGGCCGCGTTCGGCGCCACCACCAGCCCCGCACCCACCTCCTTCAGCTGCGACGCCTGTTCGTAGATGGTGGCGGAGATCCCTTCACGACGAAGGAAGGCGCCGGCCGCGAGTCCGCCGATCCCGCCTCCCAGGATCGCGATCCGTAGGTTCTTCACCCCTGCGCCGACCATCCGCTCGCACTCCGCTTCCGCCGTGGCCACCGCGCCTGCCCGGCACGCCGATGGCGTCATGGTGCACCACTGCGCCGCTCCAGCGGACAGGCATGTTCATCCAATGAACATGCCTGTTAGGGTGCCGCTACCCGATGAGCCGAGGGGGTCGCGCACGGCATGCCTCGAACGCGTGAGCCGGGGCGGACGGTGAGCTCCCGCCTGCTGGAGATCCTCTTCGCCTTCCAGCCTGACCACCCCGACCTGAGCCTGGCCGATCTGGTGCGCATGACCGGCATTCCGCACCCGACCGTCCGTCGCCTGGCAATGGAACTGCTCGCGGCGGGCGCTCTCGAGCGCCGGGAGGACGGGCGGTTCACGGTCGGCCTGCGGTTGTGGCAGCTCGGGACGCTGGCGCCGCTGACCGAGTCGTTGCGGACGCTGGCCCAGCCGTTCATCGAGGACCTCCACAGCACGCTTCACCAGCATGTGCAACTGGCCGTCCTCGAAGGACACGAGGCACTGATCATCCAGCGGCTCTCCGCACCGCACGCTCTGGACCTGGTCTCGCACATCGGCGGGCGGCTGCCGCTGCATTGCTCCGGCGTCGGGAAGGTGCTCCTGAGCCATGGCGGACCGGAGCTGATCGAGAGCGTCCTGAACGGCGGGCTTCGCCGCTACACCCCGCGGACGGTGGTCGACCCGGCGGAGCTGCGCCACGAGATCGCGGCGTGCCGCCGGACCGGAGCCGCCGCCGTGCGTGGCGAGCTCACCGAGGGGGCCGACTCGGTGGCCACGCGCGTCGTCGACGGCCAGGGCCGGGTCGTCGCGGCGTTGTCGGTGGTGCTCCGCGCGGGCTCGGTCAAGCACCAGGCCGCACTGCCGTCGGTCCTGGCCAGTGGCCTGGGGATCTCGCGGCAGCTCGGCTGGCGTCCCGGCATCCGGATCCGCGAAGGCTGAGCCCTCCCGTCCGGCCGGGGGAGTGACTCGAGGAAGGAAGCACTCCCGTCTAGCCAGCTAACTCACTAGTACGTACATTAGAGAATCATGTCTCGAGTCCTGGTCCTCAACGGGCCCAACCTCCACGCACTGACGCTCACGCAGCTGTCGCACCTGCTTGAAAGGAAGAAGTGATGGCCTCGTTCCTGGTCGGGTTGATCGGCTCGGGCATCGGCCCCTCCTTGAGCCCGCCGCTGCACGAGCAGGAGGCCGGACACCACGGGTTGCACTACGTCTACCGGCTGCTCGACACCGACCGCCTCGGGTGTGACGTGGGGGAGCTGGTCCGCACGGCCCGCCGGTTCGGCTACGACGGGCTCAACATCACGCATCCCTGCAAGCAGGCTGTCATCCCGCACCTGGACGAGCTGTCGCCGGACGCCGCCACGCTGGGCGCGGTCAACACCGTGGTCTTCGACGGCGAGCGGGCCGTCGGGCACAACACCGACTGGACGGGCTTCGCCGAGTCGTTCGCGCGGGGCCTGCCCGATGCCCCGACCCACCAGGTCGTGCAGCTCGGCGCCGGCGGCGCGGGAGCCGCGGTCGCGCATGCGCTGCTCACGATGGGCGCCGACCAGATCACCGTCGTCGACGCGGACCCGGCGCGGGCGCGCGCCCTCGCCGGCGAGCTGGCCGCCCGCTTCGGCGCCGGGCGTGCACGCCATGCGCTCCCGGCCGAGCTGCCGGAACTCCTGGCCCAGGCCGAAGGTCTGGTGCACGCGACCCCGACCGGGATGGCCCATCATCCCGGCCTGCCGCTGCCGGCCGAGCTGCTCCACCCCGGCCTGTGGGTGGCCGACATCGTCTACCGGCCGCTGGAGACCGAGCTGCTGCGGCACGCGCGGGCCGCGGGATGCCGGACGCTGGATGGCGGCGGCATGGTCGTCTTCCAGGCCGTACACGCGTTCAGGCTGTTCACCGGCCGCGAGCCGGACGCCGAGCGGATGCTCGCCCACCTGACCGATCTCATCGCCGTCTGAAGGAGGAAGCGTGCGTAAGTCCATCGCCACCGTGTCGGTGAGCGGCACTCTCACGGAGAAACTGGAGGCGATCGCCGCCGCCGGGTTCGACGGGGTGGAGATCTTCGAGAACGACCTGCTGGCCTGCCCGCTGTCGCCGGAGGAGGTCCGGGCCAGGGCCGCCGATCTCGGGCTCGGTATCGACCTCTACCAGCCCTTCCGTGACTTCGAGGCGGTGCCCGCCGAGGTGCTGGCGCGCAATCTGCGCCGGGCCGAGCACAAGTTCCGGCTCATGGAGCGCCTCGGCGCGGACCTGCTGCTGGTCTGCTCGAACGTCTCCCCGGGCGCGATCGGCGACGACGAGCTGGCGGCCGGGCAACTGCGCCTGCTGGCCGAGCGGGCCGCCGAGCACGGCATCCGCATCGCGTACGAGGCGCTGGCCTGGGGGCGGCACGTCAACGAGTATCTGCACGCCTGGCGCATCGTCCGCCTGGCCGATCACCCCAATCTCGGCACCTGCCTGGACAGTTTCCACATCCTCTCGCGTGGCTCCGACCCGATCGGCATCGAGGCCATTCCCGGGGAGAAGATCTTCTTCCTGCAGCTCGCCGACGCGCCGCTGCTGGCCATGGACGTGCTGCAGTGGAGCCGCCACTACCGCTGTTTCCCTGGACAGGGCAGCTTCGACCTGGACGGGCTGGTCGCCAGCGTGCGGCGCACGGGCTACGCCGGGCCGCTGTCGCTGGAGGTGTTCAACGACGTCTTCCGCCAGGCGTCGGCGCAGCGCACCGCGCTGGACGGCATGCGCTCGCTCATCGCCCTGGAGCAGAGCCTGACAGGCGTGACGCACCCGGCCGTGCCCACCGGCTTCGCCTTCGCCGAGCTGGCCGACAGCGGCTCGCTCGGCGGGGTGCTGGCCGCGCTCGGCTTCGCGCGTACGGGGACGCATCCCACGAAACCGGTCGAGCTGTGGGAGCAGGGTGGCGCGCGGCTGCTGCTCAACGCCACCGGAGCCGACCCCGCACTCATCGCCCTCGGCCTGGACAGCCCAGACCCGGCGGGCGCGGCCAAGCACGCCGAGTCGCTGCTGTCGCTGGTCCTGCCGCGCGAGCGCGCCCCCGAGGAGGCCAAGCTGCAGGCGGTGGCCGCGCCGGACGGCACCGAGATCTTCTTCTGCGACGACGCCTGGCTCGCCGACTTCGCCCCCTCGGGACCGGTGGCCGGCCCGGTCACCGGCATCGACCACGTGGCCCTCACCCAGCCGTGGCACTACTTCGACGAGGCCGAGCTGTTCTACCGCAGCGTGCTCGGGCTGCGCCCGCAGGAGAGCCTGGAGTTGCCCGATCCGTACGGCCTGCTGCGCAGCAAGGCCATGTCGGGTCCCGACAGCGTGGTCCGCATGGTGCTGAACATCGCCCAGGTCGGCGCCGGCGGCCTCCCATGGCAGCACGTAGCGCTGGCCTGCGATGACGTCCTGGCTGTCGCCCGCAGGCTGCGAAAGGAGCATCCCGGTCTGCTCCTGCCGATCCCCGGCAACTACTACGACGACCTGGAGGCCCGCCATGGGTCCGATCCCGAGTGGCGTCACCTCGGCGTGCTCTACGACCGGGACGAGCACGGTGGCGAGTTCCTGCACCTGTACACCGTCACCGTGGGCCGGGTCTTCTTCGAGATCGTCCAGCGGATCGGTGGATACCAAGGCTACGGGGCAGGCAACGCCCCCATCCGGCTCGCCGTGCAGCATGCGGGAGGTCACTAGGATGGGCGAATGACCTCTCAACCCGCCGCCGCGTCCCATGTGCCCAGGTCCGGCACGACCGTACGTGTGCCCGGGTCCGGCACGTCCGAGCGCCAGCGGGATGCCGAGCGCACCAAGGCGGAGATCCTCGAGGTCGCGCAGCAGGAGTTCGCCCGGCACGGCTACGCCGGAGCGCGGGTGGATGAGATCGCCGCCCGCATGCGCACGACCAAGCGCATGATCTACTACTACTTCGGCAGCAAGGAGCGGCTCTACATCGCGGTCCTGGAGAAGGCCTACGCCGAGGTCCGCGAGATGGAGCGGGCGATCGAGGTGGAGCACCTGGCCCCGGTGGAGGCCATCCGCGCGCTGGCCGAGCTCACCTTCGACCACCACGACCTGCACCGCGACTTCATCAAGCTGGTCGCGATCGAGAACATCCACCAGGCCGAGCACATCCGCAAGTCGGAGGCCCTCGCCGGCCTCGGCACGCCGGTGCTCGACCTCATCTCGCGCATCCTCGACGCCGGCACGGCGAGCGGCGACTTCGTCACCGAGGCCGACGCCATCGACGTGCACATGCTGATCAGCTCGTTCTGCTTCTTCCGGGTGGCCAACCAGCACACGTTCGGGGCGCTGTTCGGACGGGACATGACCGCGCCCGAGCACCGTGCCCGCTTGCGCGCGATGGTGGGGGATGCGGTCGTGGCCTATCTGCGGGGCGCGGGCGCCTGATCCTGGTTCGCGTGCTTAATCCTGCGGCAACACCCTTGTAATGTACGAACCGGTGAGTTAGTTTCCTGTCACCGCACTCCCCCCGACGTCACCGTGAGGAGCATATTGTGACGGTGCAGGGCAAACCCCGCAAAGCGGCCATTGCGGCCTGGATCGGTAGTGCCTTGGAGTACTACGACTTCTTCATCTACGGCACCGCGGCCGCGCTGGTCTTCAACAAGATCTTCTTCCCGTCCTCTGCCCCCGCCACCGGGACGCTGTTCGCGCTGGCCACGTTCGGCGTCGGTTATCTGGCCAGGCCCGTGGGCGCCTTCGTCCTCGGGCATATCGGCGACAAGTTCGGCCGCAAGCGGGTGCTGGTCACCACGCTGGTGATGATGGGCGGCTCCACGTTCCTGGTCGGCTGCCTGCCCACCTACGACCAGGTCGGCGTGCTGGCGCCGATCCTGCTCGTGGTGCTGCGCCTGATGCAGGGCTTCTCCGTCTCGGGCGAGCAGGCGGGCGCCAACTCCATGACGCTGGAGCACGCCCCCGAAGACCGGCGCGCCTACTACACCAGCTTCACCCTCAACGGCACGCAGGCCGGTCAGATCATCGCCACCGCGATCTTCCTGCCGATCGCCGCGCTGCCCGAGGACCAGCTCCTGAGCTGGGGCTGGCGGGTGCCGTTCTGGCTGAGCGTCGTGGTGGCGGTGGTCGGGCTGGTCATCCGGCGCACGCTGGAGGAGACGCCCGCGTTCGAGCAGGAGGTCGCCACCAACACCGTGCCGAAGATGCCCCTCGCCGTGCTCTTCCGCGAGCAGTGGCGCGACGTGCTGCGCGTGGTCGTCGCAGCGGTCATCGCCTCGGTCAGCACGATCTTCACCGTGCACGCCCTGTCCTACGCGGTCAACACCATGGGCCTGGAGCGCACTCCGATGTTGTGGGTCGGCGTGCTGGCCAACGTCGCCGCGGTGATCACGATCCCGCTCTGGGCGAGGCTGTCGGACCGGGTCGGCCGCAAGCCGGTCTTCATCGGCGGCTCGCTGGGCTGCGCGGTGCTGATGTTCGTCTACCTGTGGTCGATCTCCGCCGGAAACCTCTTCCTGATCTTCGTGGCGGGCATCGTGATGTTCGGCATCGTGCACAGCGCCACCAGTGCCGTGTGGCCCTCGTTCTACGGCGAGATGTTCACCACGCGGGTCCGCCTGTCCGGCATGGCGATCGGCACCCAGATCGGATTCGCCATCGCCGGCTTCGCGCCCACGGTGGCCACCGCCGTGGCCGGCACCGGCCCGGAGAGCTGGCTCGGCGTCTCGATCATCACCGCGGTGGTGTGCCTGGTGAACGTGGCCGCGGTCGCGACCGCCAAGGAGACCTACCGGGTGCCGACCGAGCAGCTCGGCGTCAAGCTCCCGGGGCGGGTGAAGGTATGAGCGGCTGGCGCGTCCACGCCGTACGCTACGCCCAGCGTGACGCCCGGCGCGGCGAGCACTTCCACGGCTACGAGCCCGGCGGGGAGAGCTCCCACCCGACCGCCTACTACGTCTGGCTGGCGGTCTCCGGCGAGCACACGGTCGTCGTCGACACCGGCATCGCGCCGGAGCGGGCGGCGCGCGTCGAGGGCATCGACTACCGCTGCTCGCCCGTCGAGGCCCTGGCCGAGCTGGGCGTCGCCGCCGAGTCGGTCGATGACGTGGTGCTGACCCACCTGCACTACGACCACACCGGCACCGCCCACGAGTTCCCCCGGGCCCGCTACGTCGTGCAGCAGGCCGAGCTCGACTACTGGACCGGCCCCTGGGCGGAGCGGATCACCCGCGAGCGCTGGCTGCTCAACGACCACGACCTCGCCCACCTGCGCTCCGCCCGCAAGGAAGGCCGGGTGCAGGCGGTGGACGGCGACGCCTTCGTGGTGCCGGGCCTGAGCGTGCACCTGGTCGGCGGGCACACCGCGGGCATGCAGGTGGTGCGGGTCGCCACCGCCCGCGGGCCGGTGGTGCTGGCCTCTGACGCCAGCCACTTCTACGAGAACATCGAGAATGACCGTCCCTTCCCGATCCTGCACAGCATGACCGGGATGTACGGCGCCTTCGACCGCATCAAGGAGCTGGCCGGCGGCCCCGAACTGGTGGTCGCCGGCCATGATCCGCTGGTGCTCGAACGGTTCCCTCTGCTTGGGAGCGACGTCGCCGTGATCGCGCCTTAGGCGGGCAGGACCTCGATCTTGCCTGTCGGGCGCGGGCTGTGGCTGTCGTTGAAGAAGTACTCGCCGGGCTTGGTGAAGGTGTACTGGAACGACTCGCCCGGCTTGAGCCGGACGTCGAAGAGCCCTTCGAAGAACTGCGTGGCCCCGTGGACGTGCACGTTGTCGGGGGGATTGACGAAGGTGACGGTGGTGCCGACCGGCACGCGCAGGTGGGTCGGCGCCATGGCGTTCACGGCCGTGGACTCGACCGTGCCCACCTGGCCGGTGGCGGAATCGTAGATGCGGGCGAGTACGACGGTGTTGTTCACAGCGCTTCCGTCCACCGGACTTCCGGAGACCGGGCGGCGGACCACGGGTGCGGGCGGCGTGGCGGCCGGGGGCACGGTGCCGCCGAGTTTGAAGGCCCACAGGTGGTCGCCGCGCGCCGCGGAGTTGCCGTACGGGATGCTGGTCCCGCCCGCGTAGACCGCGATGTACTGCTCGCCGTCGATCTCGTACGAGATGGGGCTGCTGCTGACCGCGGCCCCGGTCTGCCAGCGCCACAGCTCACGGCCGTCCCGAGCGTCCAGGCACAGCAGGTTGCCGTCCGGCTGGCCGATGAAGAGCAGGTCGGAGGCGGTGGTGAGGATGCCGTTGCCGTGGGCCAGCGAGTACGGCATGTTCTTCTTCCACCGCACCCGGTTCGAGCTCGGATCGACGGCCACGACGCCGCCGGTCATGTACTCGCCGGGCGGGCGCAGGCCGTTGGACGCCTCGGTGAGGGAGTGGGCGGCGGCGACGTAGCCGAAGCCGGTGTACACCAGGCGAGTGCTGTGGCTGTAGGACTGGTGGTTCCAGTCGGCGCCGCCGCCGTGGCCCGGGATGGTCAGGATGGGCTCGTCCCAGTGCGGCGTGTACAGCGACCCGATCGTGTAGTTGGGCACGGCCCGGTGCGGTGCTCCGGGGATCTCGGTGCCGAGCGGCTGCCACACGGGGGTCTGCTCGGTCCAGCCGCCCTGGCGCGGGAACGGCTGCGTCGGCCACGTCTTCTGCCGCGGCTCCTGCGGCACGGGCACCTCGTCGATGCCCAGCGGGGCCGAGCCGTCGGCGCGGTCGAGGATGTAGTACATGCCGGTCTTGCTGCCGTACACGACCAGCTTGCGCATCCGGCCCCGGACGCGGGCGTCGAGCAGGACGGGCGCCATCACGTTGTCCATGTCCCAGATGTCGTGGTGGATGGACTGGAAGTGCCAGCGGTAGGCGCCGGTCTTCAGATCCATGGCCACGATCGAGTTGGCGAACAGGTTCTGGCCGCCGCGCTGTGAGCCGTCCTGGGAGGAGCGGGCGCCCCTGGCGTTGCCGAACGTCCAGTAGATCAGCCCCAGCTCCGCGTCGATGGCGCAGTGCATCCAGGGCGTGGCCCCGCCCGTCTGCCAGGAGTCGCCCTCCCAGGTGTCACCGCCGACCTGGCCGGGGCTTGCCGTTCCCCAGAAGTGCCAGAGCAGGTCGCCGCTCTCGGCGTCGAAGGCGAGCGCCGCGCCGCGCGGGCCGTCGTTGGTGCCGCAGTAGAGCATGCCGTCGTGGTAGGTGACCGCGACCTTCTCCAGGTTGCCGTACCCGTTGTGCTGCCGCTCCCAGATCACCTGGCCGGTGCGCTGGTCGAGGGCGATGAGCCAGTTGTCGTTGCCGCAGGTGAAGACCTTGCCCGCGCCGACCGCCACCCCGCGCCGGGTGACCGCGCCGCGCGTCTGCGCGTACTTCCAGATCGTCGCGCCCGTGCGCCCGTCCACCGCGACGACGTTGCCGAGGGCCGACTCGATGTAGAGGATGCCGTCCACGGCTACGGCGGTGCTCTGGCTGTTGCCCGCCATCAGCCCGCCCTCGATGTTGTTCACCCAGGCCGCCCGCAGCCGGCTGACGTTGCCCGGGTGCAGGTCGCGGAGCCCGGTGTGGCTCTGGTTCGCCAGGTTGCCGCCGACCTTCGGAAAGTTCCGGTCGCCGACCTTGGTGGCCGCGGAGACCGGCCTCTGCCCGGCTCCCGCGAGCGCGACGGCGGCGACGGCGCCCGCGAGTAACTCTCTGCGACGGACCATGATCATCCTTTCATGTTCCACTATGTGGACGGTTGTATCCGACTGATGGACGCACCAAAGATTCGGGCTGTCACAGGCCGAGATAGATCCGCCGGACCTCGGGGTCGTTGCTCAGCTCCGCCGAGGTGCCGCGCGCGGCGATCTCACCGTTCTCCATGACCAGGCAGGTGGTGGTGACGTCGAAGGTGAGCTTGGCGTTCTGCTCGACGAGCAGGATGGCCAGGCCGGCGGCGTTGAGCTTCTTGAGGACGCCGGCGATGTCCCCGACGAGCTTCGGCGACAGCCCCATCGAGGGCTCGTCCAGCAGCATCACCTTGGGGCGGCACATCATGGCCCGGCCGACGGACAGCATCTGCTGCTGGCCGCCGGACAGCGCGCCGGCCAGCCTGCCCCGCATCTCGCCCAGCACCGGGAACAGCTCGTACACCTCGTCGATCGGGGTGCGTTTCCAGCTGCTGGTGTACGCGCCGAGCAACAGGTTTTTCTCCACGGTGAGCCCGGGAAAGACGTGCCTGCCCTCGGGGACGTAGCCGATGCCGTGCCGCACCAAGGTGTGGGCGGGCGCGCGCAGCAGATCGTGCTCGCCGAAACGGATGGTCGTGGCCTGGCGTGGGGCCAGGCCCATGACCGCCTTGAGGGTGGAGGTCTTGCCCGCTCCGTTCGCGCCGATGATGCCGAGCGACTGGCCGGGTTGGACGGTGAAGGACACGTCGTGGGCGGCACGGACGCCGCCGTAGTGAACCGACAGTCCCTCCACGGTCAGCGTGGTCATCGGGCTGCCTCCTCGACGGCGGCCTCGGCGGTCGCCTCGGTCGGTGCGGACATCGAGTCGCCGAGGTAGGCGGCGACCACGTCGGGGTGCACGGCGACCTCGGCCGGCTGGCCATCGGCGATCACCTTGCCGCTGGACAGCACGGTGACCTGGTCGCACAGGGACATGACGAGACCCATGTTGTGCTCGATGACGATCACGGTGACGCCCGAGTCCCTGATGGACCGGACGATCTCGGCGAGCTGGCGCACCTCTTCGCCGTTGAGCCCGGCGGCCGGTTCGTCGAGCAGCAGCAGGGTGGGGGACATGGCCATGGCGCGGGCCAGCTCGATCCGGCGCTGGATCCCGTACGGAAGCGAGCGCGGCTCGGCGTCGGCCACCTCGGCGAGCCCGAAGCGTTCGATGAGGTCGCCGGCCCGCCGGCGCAGCGCCCGCTCATACCCCAGCACCTTCCACGGCAGGCCCGGATAGCGCCAGATCCACGAGGTGCGGGTGCGGTCCAGGCCGAGGAGGAGGTTCTCGCGCACGCTGAGGTCCTCGAACAGGCGCAGGTTCTGGAAGGTGCGGGCGACGCGGCGCAGCGACAGCTGGTACGGCGCCATCCCGGTCACGTCGCGCCCGCGCAGGACCACCGATCCCTGGCTGGGCGTGTAGAAGCCGCTGATCACGTTGAACAAGGTCGTCTTGCCCGAGCCGTTGGGACCGACGATGCCGCGGATCTGACCCGTGGGAACGGTGAGAGACACGCGGTCGAGGGCGACCAGGCCCCTGAACCGCATCGTCACGTCCCGGATCTCCAGCGCGTCCTCCTCGCCGGCCTGCGGTGCGGTGTCGTAGGGCTGGAACGGGCCGAGCTGGGCCCGCGAGCCGCCGCTGCGCCTGCGCAGCAGAGATCGGAGCTGCCCGGGCAGGCCCGCCAGCCCCTTGGGCGCGAACACCACCACGAGCACGACCACGAGGCCGTAGCCGAGCTGGGCATAGCCCGAGGCGTCCAGCAGCGCCTCCCTGACCAGGGCCAGCGCGATGGCGCCGACGACGCAGCCCAGGATGCTGCTGCGGCCGCCGATGATCACCATGGCGAGCAGCAGGAACATGTTGGCGATGTTGAACGACTCGGGCGCGACGAAGCGGATGAGCCCGGCGTACAGGATCCCGGCCAGGCCGCCGTACAGGCCGGACAGCACGAACGCGGTCATGCGCAGCAGCGGGATCTCCGCCCCGAGCGCCCCGGCGGCCAGGTCGTCGTCGCGCATCGCCCGCAACCGGCGGCCCAGCGGCGAGCGGGTGACGAGCAGTGCGAAGGCCAGGGCGACGGCGAAGACGATCAGTTCGACGTAGTAGAAGAGGTAGCCGCTGGACAGGTCGATGCCGAACATCGGCGGGACCGGGATGTCGCTGATGCCCTCGGCGCGGCCGGCGATGTGGGCGTTGGTGACCCAGTTGGTGAACGCCAACGCCAGGCCGAGGGTGACGATGCCGAGGTAGTGCGACTGCATGCGCAGCGCCGGGATGCCGACCAGCACGCCGAACACCACGGCGGTCAGCAGCGCCAGCGCGGACGCCGTCCAGAAACCGAACTCCGCCTTCGTGGTGAGGATGGCGACCGTATAGGCGCCGACGCCGAAGAAGGCGACCTGGGCCAGGTTGATCTGCCCGGCCACCCCCATGGTCAGGCCGAGCCCGATGGCCAGGATCGCGAAGATGATCGCGACATCGGCGACGTGGATGGCGTAGCCGCCCAGGCCGTACGGCAGCAGCCAGGCCGCCACGACCAGTGGCACCAGCCAGATCAGACGTTTCATGCGCGGTTCACCGTTGCCTCTCCGAAGATGCCGGTGGGGCGGATCATGACGATGACGGCGAAGACCAGGAAGGTGACCAGCTCGGAGTACTCCTGGAAGTTGCCGGCGGCGAAGGAGTCGAGCAGGCCGAAGACCAGGCCGCCGACGATCGCGCCCGGCATGCTGCCGAAGCCGCCGAGCATGGCCGCGGCGAAGCCCTTGATGCCGAGCGTGCCGCCCATGGTGGGGTTGACGTACAGCATGGGTCCGACGAGGCTGCCCGCGAGCGCCGCCAGGCCCGCCCCGATGGCGAAGGCCATGGCGTTGCTGCGGCCCACGTGGATGCCGACGGCGGTGGCGGCCTGGTGGTCCATGGCCACCGCCTGCATGGCCGCGCCGCGCTTGGTGCGCTGCAGGAACAGCGCCAGCAGCCCGGTCGCGGCGGCGGCCACGGCGATGACCAGCAGGCTGTAGGTGGGGATGCGGATTCCGGCCAGATCGATCGGCCCGGTCGCGACCGGGGACGGCACGGCGTGCCCGGTGGCGCCCCAGACGAGGACCGCCCCCGCCTCGAGCACGGCGCCGAAGCCGATCGTGCCGATCAGCATCAGCGTGAAGTCCTTGTTCTCCAGCGGCCGCAGGAAACGCTCGATGACCAGGCCGATCAGGGCGGTCACCACGATCGCCACGATGATCGCCACGGCGAAGGGCAGCCTGCTGGCCATGTAGAAGGTGGAGGCGGCGTACGCGCCGATCATCACCACACTGCCGTGGGCGAAGTTGACCAGGCCCATGGTCCGGTAGACGATCGAGAACCCCATCGCCACCAGCGCGTACACCGCCCCGAACGTGACCCCGCCGATCAGGGTCTGAAGGAAGACCTGCACGTCAGCTCGCGGCCTCGGGTACGACCTTGCCGTCCTTGACCAGGCCGATCTTCGTTTCGTGGATGCCGACGCCGTTGGCGTCGTAGTTGTAGGTGCCCAGCAGCCCGGCCCGCTTGACCCCGCGGATGGCGTCGGCCAGCTTCTGGCCGCCCTCGCCGTTGGTCTGCTTCAGCGCCTCGATCATGATGGACGCGCCGTCGTACGCCTTGGCGACGTGCATGCGGGCCTCCTCGTTGTAGGCGGCCTTGTACTTCGCGGCGAACTCCTTGATCTCCGGGCTGGCCTCGTTGCTCAGGTACGGGGAGCTGACCACCGTGCCCTCGGCGTTCTCCAGCCCGGCCGTGGTCGCGTACACGTCGGTGCCCGCGGGGGCGCCGCCGGCGAAGACCGCCTTGATGCCGAGCTCGCGGGCCTGCTTGGCGATCAGCCCGGACTGCACTTCCTCGGCGCCGATGAACAGCACCTCCGGGTCCTGCTCGCGGATCTTGGCGAGGTTGGCGTTGAAGTCCTTCTGGTCGGGGGTGACGACCTCGTCAGCCAGCGGCGTGACGTTCCTGCTCTTGAGCGAGGCGAGGAACGCGTCGTGCTCGCCGGACCCGTACGCGCCGTTGTTGCTGATCAGCGCGATCTTCTTGTGGCCCTTGTCATCGACCAGGTATTTGGCGAGCGTCTCGTCGAAGGTGACGCTGGTCGGCGCGTTGAGGAACAGGAACGGGCTCTTCAGCTCGGCGAGCTTGGGCGACTGGCCGGAGGTGATGTTGGGGATCTTGGCGTCCTTCAGGATGGGCGCCATGGCGAGCGTGACCGCGCTCTCCGCGGTGCCGAGCATGGCGATGTAGCCCTCGGCGGCGATCTTCCTGGCCACGTTCGTGCCGACGGTCGGGTCGCCCTGGCTGTCGAACAGGTCGAGCTTGATCTGCCGTCCGTTGACGCCGCCGGCCTTGTTGACCTCCTCGATGGCCAGCTTGACGCCCTTGTGCTCCCACTGGCCGAGCGAGCTGAGCTGACCGCTCTGCGCGTTGACGTTGGCGATCTTGATGGGGCCGGTCGCGTTCGCCTCCGAGCCGGTGGACGGGCCGGGAGGGGCGCAGGCAGCGAGGGCTATCAGGGCCGCGGCTGCGATGGAGAATCTCGTGAAATGCACGGTTCACCTCGTAGGGGGGTGGGTGAGAACTAATTCACGGACTAGTGCGTTAGTTATAACGTCAGGATGCGACTCAGGGAATCTCGAACGTGCAACGGTTTCGGGTGGGTCAGTCGGCGAAGAGTCCCTGGTAGATGTCCTTGATGTTCCAGTGGCCTGGCGTCGGCACCGGTTCGTTCACCATCGGCACATCGATCACCGCGGGGCGTCGGTTCGCGACGGCCTTGAGCAGTGCCGCGCCGAGGTCGGCGGGCGTGGCGACGGTGTAGCCGTCGGCGCCGCACGCCTGGGCGAAGGCGGCGAAGTCGGGGCTGTAGGGCTGCCCGGCGGGGTCGGTGAAGTCGCAGCCGTGGCTGCGGCCGAAGTGCGCCGACTGCAGGTCGGAGATCGTGCCGTGGGAGCGGTTGTTCATCACCACGAAGATCACCGCAGCGCCCTGCTCGACCGCGAGCGGCACGGCGGGCAGTTGCGCGCTCATCCCGCCGTCGCCGATGAGCGCGATCACGGTCCTGGCGGGCTGGGCGAGCTGGACCCCGACCGCGGCGGCCGGTCCGAAGCCCATGGTGGAGGCGCCTCCCGGGGTGATGAAGCGGCCCTCGGCCGGCAGTTCGTAGCACTGGGCGACGCCGTTCTTGTTCCACCCCACGTCGGTGACCAAAATCGCGTCGGCCGGGATCGAGGCGCGCAGGTCGGCCAGGATGCGCTCGGGGCGCAGCGGGAAGTCCGCGCTGCGGCCGCGCTCGCGGCTGGCCGTGAACAGCTCCGACCGCGCCCGCAGGATCTGCTTCCGCAGCTCGGGCCTGGTGCGCGCGGGATGGGACGTGGTGGCGTCGGCGATCGCCTTGACCGCGAGCCCCACGTCGGCGACGGCGCCGATCTCGGCCGGGTAGTTGCGGCCGATCTCGGCCGGGTCGATGTCGATCTGGATGAGCGTGCTTCCGGAGAAGTCCCAGGTGAAGCGGGGGTCCCACGAGCTGGCGTCGGTCTCGGCGAAGCGGGTGGCCAGGGCCAGCACCACGTCGGCCTCGCGGGCATAGGTGTTGGTGAGATCCAGTCCCCAGAAGCCGGGCATCCCGAGGACGAGCGGGTGGGCGTCGGGGACGGTGCCCTTGGCCATGAGTGAATGGGCGATGGGGATGTCGAGGTGCTCGGCCAGGGAGATCAGCGCCTCGGTGCTCGATGTCGCCGGGTCCGCGACGGCATCTTCACGCAACCCGCCGCCCACGTAGATCAGCGGCCGGTCGGCGGCGGCCAGCCGGGCCGCGATCAGCTCCGCCGTCCCCTCCGGCAGGCCGGGCGGGACCGCGTGGCCGGCCGGGGGATAGGGCGCGGCGGGCCGGGAGAAGACGTCCATCGGCACGTTGACCAGCACCGCGCCCGGACGGCCCGAGGTCGCCGTCCAGAAGGCGCGCTCGACGAGGCGGCCCAGGTCCTGGGCGCGGTGCACGTTCCAGGCGCGCTTGACGAACGGCCGGAACACGCTCGCCTGGTCGGCGTCGGCGTGCAGGTTGATCTCCTGGTGGGGATGGCGGCCGTGGTAGTAGGACGGGATGTCGCCGGAGATCACCACCAGCGGCACCGAGTCCAGGGCGGCGGTCATGACGCCGGTCGCGGCGTTGGTCAGGCCGGGGCCGACGTGCACGAGCAGCACACCCGGCTTGCCGGAGGTGCGGGCGTAGCCGTCGGCGGCGTGCGCGGCGGCCTGCTCGTGGCGGGCGATCACGAAGCGGATGCGGCTGTCGGCCAGCGCGTCCAGGACGGCGATGTTGGTGTGGCCGCAGGTGCCGAAGACGTACTCGACGCCGAGCTCCTCGAGTTGCGCGACGAGCGCGTGGGCGGCTGTGGTGCCGTGGCCGCCGGCCTTGACACCAAGGTGACTGTGCTCACTGCGTTCGGTCACTTGTCTCCCCAGATGGTCAGGCCCTTGAGCAGGAGGGTCTTGGTCACGGTGAAGTCCTCGATCATCCAGCGGGGCGACTCGCGGCCGATGCCGGAGTCCTTCACCCCGCCGAACGGGACGTGGTCGAGGCGGAAGTTGGACGAGCTGTTCACGACCAGGCCGCCGACCTCCAGCTCGCGCCAGGCGGTCACGATCCGGCGGACGTCGTGGGTGAACAGCCCGGCCTGCAGCCCGTACGGGCTGCGGTTGCACTCGGCCAGGACCTCGTCGAAATCGTCGTACGGCAGCACGGCGACCAGAGCGCCGAACACCTCCTCGCGGACGACCTTGGCCTCGGCGGGCGGGGCGACGACGACGGTGGGCGCCATCACCGCGCCCTCACGCGTGCCGCCGGTCGTGACCCGGGCGCCCTGGCCGGCCGCCTCGGCGCTCCAGCGGACCACCCGTTCGGCCGCGTCGTCGTCCACCATGGAGCCGACGTCGGTCCCCGGATCCAGGGGATCGCCGACGATCAGGGCCTTCACCTCCGAGGTCAGCGCGTCGGCGAACTCCTCGAACCGGCTGCGGTGGACGTAGACGCGCTGGACCGAGATGCAGCTCTGCCCCGAGTTGCTGTAGCCGGTGCGGGCGCACACGAGTGCCGCGCCGGCGATGTCGGCGTCCTCGCAGACGATGGTGGCGGCGTTCCCGCCGAGTTCGAGCATCACCCGTTTCGGGCCGGCGGCGTGGGCGACGGCGTGGCCGGCCGCGACGCCGCCGGTGAAGCTGATGACGGCGATCTCCGGCGCGGCGCACAGCCGCGCGCCCACGTCGCCGCCCCCGTGCAGGATCTGCACCGCCTCCATGGGCATCCCGGCCCCGAGGAGCAGCTCGACCAGCGCGGTGGAGACGGCCGGGGCCTGCGGCGGCGGCTTGACGATCGTGGTGTTGCCGGCCGCGAAGGAGGCGGCGAGCTTGTGGGCGAGCAGATTGGCGGGTGCGTTGAACGGCGTGATCGCCAGCACCGGGCCCGCCGGGGCTCGCTGGGTGATCGCGGTGTTGCCGACCCCGCGACCCCAGCCCGCCACCGGCAGCACCTCGCCGCCGATCATCCTCGCCTCGGCGGCGGCGACGGACAAGGTGTCGGCGACGCGCAACACCTCGCCACGCCCGTCCTTGAGCGGTTTGCCCAGTTCCAGCGCCAGCAGGCCGGCCAGCCGATCGCCCTGCGCGGTGACTGCGGCGGCGGCCCGTTCCAGGATGTCGGCCCGGGTGGCGGGCGCCAGCCGCGCGACCCGCCTGGCTGCCTGCCGGGCATAGGTCAGGGCCGTGGTGATGTCGGCAGGTAGTGCGGTTCGCGCCCGGCTGACAGGTGCCCGGAGGTAGGGACCCATGCGGTCGGCATGGGGACCTTCGGTCAGCCACTCCCCGGCGACTAAGGACCCGGTTTCGTGGATGGTGTTCATGGTGACTCCCACTGGATCCGCGCAGCGGTTCTGATAGTCCGCACTATGGATTTCCTCACGGTATGAGGACTGCGAAGGTTCTGGCAAGAGGGCCAGGCAATCCACTTGATGGAGCATATGGACCGCTAAGCGGACTCGGTGTTAGCGTACGGACCCATGAGAAGGTGAGCAGCAGGTTCACCTTCGACTCACTAGTGAGGATCCGTGCCTTCGAACATTCCTGCAGCGTCGGGGGAGAGCGGGGGTGTGCGCAGCGTCCAGCGCGCGTTCGACATTCTCTCGCTGCTCACCGAGGACCGGCGGACGTTGACGATTCGCGAGGTCGTCGACGAGACCGGCCTGGCCAAGACCACCGCGCTGCGCCTGCTGCAGACCCTGGAGCATATGGGACTGTTGTGGGCCACGCACAAGGGCTACACAGCCGGGCCCGCGCTGTGGCGCTGGGCCCACCTGGCCCGCTCGGCATGGGAGCTGCCGCCGGAGACCGTCCAGCTCATGCGCGAGCTGGGGGCGCGGCATCGGGAGACCGTCAATCTCTACGTGCTGCGCGACGTGCATCGCATCTGCATCGCCCAGCAGGAGAGCCCGCAGCCGCTGCGCCACGTGGTGCGCGTCGGCGACGAGCTGCCCCTGTGGGCGGGCGCCTCCTCGAAGATCCTGCTCAAGGACGCGCCTGAGCGGCTGCTCCTGCGGGTGGCCCGTTCCTCTCCTTACGGCCAGGCACACGTGGCGACGTTGCGGGACTGGATCGATCAGGCGGCGCGCGACGGTTACGCGGCCAGTCACGGCGAACGCGAGCCGGGCCTGTCGGCGGTGGCCGTCGCGGTCACGGGCGGCTCGCGGGCGACGGTGGCGGCGCTGACGCTGAGCGGTCCCACGATCCGCTTCACCGAAGATCGCGTACAGGAATTCGCCGCGGATCTGCGCGAGGCGGCGAAGCGGATGTCGGAGCGCGGGTTCGACCATCCTCTGACTTGACTCTATGGAGCGTGCATGCAGCAGTTGCCACTGGACGGCGTCAAGGTCGTGGACCTGACCAACGTTCTGGCCGGGCCGTACTGCAGTTATCAACTGATGCTGTTCGGCGCGGAGGTGGTCAAGGTGGAGTTGCCCGGCACCGGGGATCTCGCCCGGCGGCTCGGTCCCGACCCTGAGCTCAATCGCGCGCGGATGGGCGCATCCTTCCTGGCCCAGAACGCCGGCAAGAAGTCGGTCGAGCTCGACCTGAAGAGCCGAGCCGGGCGGGATGCCTTCGAGTCCATGGTCACCGATGCCGACGTCCTGCTGGAGAACTTCAGGGCCGGGGTGATGAGCAGGCTCGGCTACGGCTGGAACCGCCTGCGCGAGCTCAACCCCGGCCTGGTCTACTGCGCCATTTCCGGCTTCGGGCAGAGCGGGCCGATGAGCGGGGCCCCCGCCTACGACCAGATCATTCAAGGGTTGTCCGGCATGATGAGCGTCACCGGCACCGCTGACACCGCCCCGCTGCGGGTGGGGTTCCCGATCTGCGACACCATCGGCGGGCTGATGGCCGCTCTGGCGATCTCCGCCGCGCTGGCCGGACGACACCGCAGCGGGCGTGGCTGCCATCTGGACCTGTCCATGCTGGAGTCGTCGATGTCGGCGATGGGCTGGACCGTTTCCAACTACCTGATCAGCGGTGTCGAGCCTGAGCCGATGGGCGACCAGAACGCCACCGCCGCCCCCTCCGGCACGTTCGAGACCGCCGACGGGCCGCTCAACATCGCCGCCAACCAGCAGGCTCAGTTCGAGACGCTGTGCCGGCTCATCGGGCGGCCCGACCTGCCCGCCGATCCCCGCTTCGCCGAGCGTGAAGCGCGCAAGACCCACCGGCAGGACCTCAACCGTGAGCTCAATCATGCGCTGCGGGCCAAGACCGCGCTGGAGTGGGAGGAGATGCTCGCCCGCGAGGGGGTGCCCGCCGCCCGCATTCTCACCGTCCCGCAAGCGCTCGCACTTCACCAGGTACGTCAGCGTGGCTTCCTGACGGAGGTGCCGTTCGCGGGAGCGGGCGAGCGGCAGGTCACCGTCACGGGGAACGGCGTGGTCGTCGACGGCGTCGCCCTGCGCCCACGAGGGTCCGCCCCGCTCCTCGGGGAGCACAACGACGAGTTCGGGGTGGCGTCATGAGCGAGCGAGCTGAGGTCCCTCCCCGTGCCTCAGGCGGCGGCGTCGAAGCCGAGGTGGCGGGCTGGTGGGCGACCGCGGTGTCGAGGATCGAGCCCGATGTCATCGAGCTGCGGGGGCAGCCGGTCCAGGACCTCATCGGGCGCATCGGGCTCGCCGAGATGATCTGGCTCATGCTCCGGGGCGAGCGCCCCGATCCGCGCCGGGCGGCGTTGCTGGAGGCGGCGCTGGTCTCGTCGGTCGATCATGGGCCGCACGCGCCGTCCATCGCCGTCGCCCGGATGGCCGCCACCTGCGGGGTGGGGCTCAACAACGCTGTCGCCACGGGTGTCAACCTGCTCGGCGACGTGCACGGCGGCGCCGGCGAGCAATGCGTCACGCTGCTGGAGGAAGTGGCCGGTGACGGAGACGCGGCCGCCGTGGTCGCCCGCTGGCGTGCGCGTGACAAATATCTGCCCGGCTTCGGGCATCGTTTCCACCGGCGTGATCCGCGCCGCGACCCGCTGCTCGGCCTCGTGGCCGAAGCGGTCGCGGACGGGGTGGTGCCGGGCGCGCACCTGCGTGCCGCGATCGAGGTCGAGCGGCTGATCGAGCCGGTGCCGATGAACGTCGACGGGGCGACCGCCGTGGTCTACGCCGAGCTCGGCTTTCCCGCGCCACTGGCGCGCGGGCTCTTCGTGCTCAGCAGGTCCGTCGGGATCCTGGCCCACGCCTGGGAGGAGAGCGGCCAGGGCCGGAGGAACAAGGGGCCGATCCCGCCGTCCATCCTGCCGGCCTGGCTCTGAGCACGAGGGAGCCCGTTCGGCGATCCGCCTAGTGGGCCGATGGATCCATATGACGGATGCACCTTAAGTCCGATCCGCAGTGAAGACAAGAGCTTGTTCCGGTGAAGATCCGTGGTTTACGCTCAAGCCCCCTGAGTGGACCAATCGATCCGCCTAGCGGATCGTTACGCGAGGTGCCCATGCGCAGCAAACTCTCCGTCGCCGCCGCCACCGGAGCGGCGGCCCTCCTGCTCACCGCCACTGCTCCCAGCTCCGCCGCGTCCCCCGTGCCGGCGCAGAACCTTGGTGATCCCGACTACGGCGTCTGCCGGGGCACCGACCCCCGCTGTTACCACGACTGGGGCAACTTCGACCCGGCCAAGGGCTACAAGCTGCTCGTCTACAGCCGCACCGCCGGCCCCCGCCACGCACACCTCGGCACGCCGCTCGGCCCCGGACTCAACCCGCCGCTCAACGACAACAACGTGGCCGTCAAAGCGGTGATCAAGCTCGGACAGGAGAACGGCTTCGCGGTCGACTACACCGAGGACGTCACCCAGTTGTCGTCAGCGGGCCGCCTGCTGCCGTACAACGCGGTCATGTTCCTCAGCACCACCCGCGACACCTTGGACGATGCCGCGCAGACCGCGCTGCGCCAGTACGTCCGCGCCGGCGGCGGCTTCATCGGCGTGCACAACGCCTTCGGCACCGAATACAACTGGCCCTGGTACGAGGGTCTGCTCGGCAACGCCAACTTCTACGACCACAGCGCCAACCAGCCCGGCACCGTCGTCACCGTCGGTCACCGCGACGCCTCCACCCAAGGCCTGCCCCGGACCTGGGCCTTCACCGACGAGTGGTACAACCTCGTCCCCGCACCGACCCGTGTCCGCGTGCTGGCCGAGGTGGACGAGAGCACCCTGGCCCGAGGGGTGCGCGGCAGCCTCGGACACCCCGGCCACGGCGAGCACCACCCGGTGAGCTGGTGCCAGTACTACGACGGTGGCAAGGCCTGGCTCACCACCCTCGGCCACGACGTCAAGGCCTGGACCGACGAACCCATGGACGGTGACCAATACTTCACCCAGCATCTGCTGGGCGGCGTCAAATCCGTGCTCGGCATGGTCCCGTTCTGCCGCTGACATCGGGGGCGGCGGCCGGGCAGGTTCTTGACGTGCCCGCGATCGCAGACCAGCATCACTGGGACCGGACCGGCAGGCGACGTCCGGCGTGGCACGACTCCGCTTCACCCGCTGTTCTCGTTCGAGTGCGAAGGTGACGCCGGGCAGAGCGTCGGCACGGCAAGGAAGGTGATCGCGTGTCCCAGCCCGGTACGGCCCCCGCCCCGGGGCGGACTCCCGCGTGGCGCTACGCGATCGGGATGTTCGGCACATCCATCCCGATCAACATGATCAAAGGGTCGATGATCGTCTTCTACGTCGACATTCTCGGGCTCGACGTTCGCGCTTACGGCGTGGTCATGGTGATCTACGCGGTCATCGACGCGCTTGACAACCCGCTGCTCGGCCACCTCTCCGACCGCACCCGGAGCCGGTTCGGCCGGCGCCGGCCGTGGCTGCTCGTCGGCGCGCCGATGCTCGCGGCCTGCATGATCGCATTCTTCTCCGCGCCGACGTCTCTGGAGGGCATCGGCCTCGTGCTCTGGTTCGCGGTGTTCGCGATCCTGTGCGAGGCCTTCGACTCGATGCTCAACGCCAACTACGGCGCACTGCTCCCCGAGCTTTACCCGCGCGAGCGCGACCGCGCCACGGCCAACAGTCTGCGCCAGGGCTTCCAGCTCGTGGCGCTCGTGATCTCGCTCGCGGTCACCCCGTTGCTCACGACGAGCGTGTTCGGCACCGAGGAATCCACTCAAGGCTTCCAGATCACCGCGATCATCTATGGCGCGGTCGCGCTCGTCGTGATCGTGTTCATGGCGCTCGGCGCGCGCGAGCGTCCCCGCTACTCCACGCGCGAGCGGCCGCTGCTGCTGCCGAGCGTATGGTCGATCGTGCGCAACCCGACGTTCTGGACGGTCGGGCTCACCGGCGCCTGTTACGGGATGGCCATGGCGCTCGTCCTCGCGGGTATCCAGCTGTATGTCCGCTACTCGCTCGGGCTCCCGGTCGGGAACGCGTTCTTCCTCCAGGGCATCGTCATCCTCGTCTCGGCGGGCGGCCTGGTGGTGTGGACGCGCGTCGTCGCGCGCCGCGGCGCGCTGTGGACCTGGCGGCTCGCCTTCGCGGTCCTCGCGGCCAGCTTCGCGGCCTTGTTCTTCGCCACCGACCTCGTTACCGCGATCGCCGCGGGGGTGCTCGTCGGGGCCGGGTGGTCGGGAATGCTCGCGACGAACGACCTCATTGTCGCGCGGGTGCTGGACGCCGACGCCGCGCGTAACGGGGAGCATCGGGAAGGGCTCTTCCTGTCCGCGTTCGGCTTCTTCGGCCGGCTCAACGGGATCGTGACCGGACTCGCGCTCACTTCGCTGGGCGTGTTCTTCGGCTACAACTCGGGCCACGATCCCGGCGCCGACCCCGGGCTCGCGTTCCGGGTGTACTTATGCGTGTACCCGTTCGTGCTGACGGCGATCGGCGCGGTCGCGGCGCGACTCATCTCGGTCCCGATCGAGACACCGCCTGAGGCGGCTGAGCCGGTCGAGCCGCCGCCCCCCGGTCCCGTGGACGAGTCCGCCGCGGAGCGCCCCCGATGACCCGCCGCGTCGTGATCACGGGCGACGATCTCGGCCGGGAACCCGGGACGACGGAGGTCATCGTCGCACTGCTCGCCGAGGGACATGTCACCGCGACGACCCTCATCTGCGTCTCGCCGGCCGCGGAGCGAGCCGCGAAGCAGGTCCGGGAGCTCGGCGTCGTGCCGCGGCTGCACGTGACGCTCACGAGCGAGCGCGGCCTCCCGCGCTGGCGGCCCCTCAACGGCGCGGCGAGCCTCGCCGATCCGGACGGGACACTCAGTGACGATCCGCTGGTTCTCGGAGCCCGCGGCGAGGCCCAGGATGTCATCCGGGAGGCGGACGCACAGCTGCACTGGATGCGCGACCGGGGTCCCCTGCCCGAGGCGGCCGACTCCCACGCCGGCACCCTCTACGGCCTGCACGGCAGATCGTGGCTCGCCGAGGCGCTTGAGTGGTGTGCGCGCCACGGCCTTGCCTTCCGGCTGCCCCGCGACCCGGAGCCGTACTTCGGCGGGCCGCTCCCGCCGCCGCTCGCGGCAGCGCACGAGCGCGCCGTCGCCCTGGCCGACGCACTCGGCGTGGCCATCCCGCAGACGATCGCGACCAACCGGCGCAGCGCACCCGAGCTCGGATCCTACGAGCGACTGCGGGACGACTACCTCCGCCGGCTCGCGGCCCTCCCCGAGGGCACGAGCGAGTTGTTCCTGCACCCGTCCCGCGAGGACGCGGTCACAGGACCGGACGGCATCGTGCGGACCTGGGAGACGCGGCTGCTGCGTGATCCGGCGTGGCACAAGGCCCTGGAGAATGAGGGCGTCGAGGTCGTCGGAGGCTGGTGGGGACGTCGGCGGTCACGGGGTCGGTGATGTCGGCGAAGCCAACCGCGTGGCCAGGTCCTGGCCGGCGAAGGCGTCGTCGACCATCGGAGCGGCAGACGTCTGGCTCATGAGGTGCCTTTCGGGCGGAGCCGGCCATGCGGTGGATTTCCGCGCGGCTTGATGGTGGCGTTGGGCAGGGCGGGCGCGTGAAGGCGGTTCCCCGGATATCCGTCAACGACGCCGAAGCGGTCGGAGGAGGCCTCCCAGTCCTCTCGCGCCCGGACGATGTCCTCATGCGTGCGGCCGATGAAGTTCCACCACATGACGATCTCTTCCTTGAACGGAGTGCCGCCGAGCAGGATCGCCCGCGCTGGGCCGTCTGACGTGTTCGTCAGCTCCAGGGCGTCGATGCCGGGGCGGACGTAGCCGAGTTCCGCAGGGCGCAGCAGGGTGCCGGCGACGCGGACGGGCCCGCTGTCCACGAGAAGGCCGTGCTCGAACGTGGTGTCCACGGCGAGTGTGATCGCCGCATGCGGTTCGAGGGTGATCTCGGCGCCGAGCAGCGGGGTGAAGGTCCGCACGGGGGAGAGGTCTCCGGCGAGCGAGCCCAGGAACACCCTGATCTCGGCCCCGTCGATCCGCATGGGTTCGGGCACGTGGTGCTGGAAGTCCCGTCCGGCGTTGCGGTGCTCTTCGGGGAGCGCCACCCACAACTGGACGCCGTGGAGGACGGTGGTGCGCGGAGTGGAGACCTCCGAGTGGGCGATGCCGTACCCGCCGGTCATGAGGTTCATCTCACCGGGCCGGATGAAGGCGTGACTGCCGAGGCTGTCGCGGTGTTCGACCTCCCCGCTGAAGAGCCAGCTCACCGTCTGCAGGCCGGTGTGCGGATGCGGCGGGACCTCCATGCCGCCCGTCCGGGCCACGTCGTCGGGGCCGTAGTGATCGGCGAAGCACCAGGCTCCGATCAACGTCCGGCCCCGCTGTGGCAGCGTCCGCCGTACGGACATCGCCCTCGGCCCGCCCAGAGGCACGTCCCGCGCAGAGAGCACGTCGACCGACGGCTCCTCCGCCGGGCGCGCGTCGTCCACCGGCTCTCCGCACCGCATTTCGACAGGCTCGGCTTCCACGTTGCTCACCGAGATCACCTCCCATGCAATCAAGTCCCATATTCACCTACAACGCCACGTCATGGGTGCCCGGGGTCGGGCGATGGCGGTGATCTCTGTGATCAGGCGAAGGGGTACGGGCCGAAGCGGCCCCAGGCCACGAACAGGGCCAGCGCGAGCAGCACCAGGTTGATCACGACCGGCTGGGACTCCTTGCGCCGGGCGTGCGTGAGGATGGCACCCATCATCGTCACCGCCAGCCCGAGGGCGGCCAGCGGCGCGAGCACCGCAACGATGCCCAGCGCCGGGGGCAGGATCAGCCCGATCGCGCCCAGCACCTCCAGTGCGCCGATCGTCTTGAGCGCACCCGGCGGGAAGTCCTCCGCCCAGGCCATGTTCGGCGAAGCGATGAGCTTTTCCTTCGATTGAGCCAGCTTCGCGCCACCGGCGCCGAGGAAGACGAGCGCCAGCAGAGCGGAGACGACCCACAAAACGATGTTCACAACGATTTCCAGGACTCTTGGGAATTGCGGATGGGGGAGGGATGACGGGGGTCGTGGTCAGATGCCGGCGAGGGCGGTCTTGTGCGCCGCCAGCCACTGCTCGAAGTTCTGCAGTTCCGGGTTGAGACCGCGGACGACGTCGAGGTCGCGGTCGGTGACGAACTGCGGCACCTGCGCATAGAACTGGAACATGTTCCCCAGCTCGGCGGCGGCGGGCCAGGGCTGCGCGCGCATGGCATCGAACGGCACCGGCACGTAGCCGACCTCTTCGCCCAGCGCCTTGCTGAAGTGCGCGGCGATCTCCGCGCCGGTCAGGTGCTCACCGGCGATGCTGACGGTCCGGCCGGCGAGCTCGTCGCCCCGCTTGAAGATGCCGTAGGCGGTCTTCCCGATGTCTTCGGACGCGATGCCGGCGAGCTTGCCGTCGGCCATCGGCAGGGCGAGCACGAGCCGCCCGTCCTCTCCCCGCTTCGGCGCCATCGGGCCGAGGAGGCTCTCCCAGTAGAACGTGGTCCGCAGGAACGTGGTCGGCACCCCGGCGTCGATGAAGAACCGGTCGGCCTCGGCCTTGGCGTCGAAGTGCGGCACCTTGTACTGGCCCATCAGCGTCGGCATGCGCTCGTCGTCGAGGGGGATGTGGTCGCGGGTGTCATCCAGCGTCGACCAGATGACGTGGCGCAGCCCGGCCTTCTTGGCCGCCCGCGCCATCGTCGCGGCGTCCTGCTTCTCCTGCTCCGGCGACATGTGGTCCCAGAAGTTCGTCACCAGGTATGCGTGGGCGGCCCCGTCGAACGCCTCCGTCAGCCGCGCCTCGTCCCGGACGTCGGCCTCGACCACTTCGGCTCCTTGGGCGGCCAGTTCCCGCGCCTTGTCCGAGGCCGCATTACGGGTCAGCGCCCGCACAGTGAACGCGCCGCCGCCATCAGCCAAGATCGCCCTCGCCAGCCCGCCGCCTTGCGCCCCGGTCGCGCCGACCACCGCGATCACTCTCTTGTCCGCCACAGCTTCTCCTTCAGCTACGGGTGCCCGAGCACCTGCACAGATGATGTGTCATCCCTTCGTTCACGAAGATACATGACGCATCAATTGATGTGTCATGTACGTTAGCCGGATCCCATGACATGTCAAGTATTTGGGGTGGACTTCAGGCGCACTCCAAGCTGTCCGGCGCCGACCACGAGATCCTCATCGCCCTCACCGATACCGCAGGGGGTCGGCAGCGATTCCAGGACCTGGCCAAGACGGTGGACTGGGAGCGCATCCTCGACCAACTGGACACCATGTCACCGTGACGCTCGGCGGCACCTCGTAGAGTAGTGGCATGGTGCGTTTGGTCGACGATCCAGAAGCCGACAAGCTCCTCTCCGAGGACCCGTTCGCCCTGCTGACGGGCATGCTCCTCGATCAGCAGATCGCCATGGAGATCGCCTTCATCGGGCCGAAGAAGATCGCGGACCGGATGGGCGGCTTCAGCGTCACGAAGATCGCCGAATCCGATCTCGAGGAGTTCGTCGAGCTCTGCGTGACCAAGCCGGCGATCCACCGCTACGGCGGGTCGATGGCGAGGCGGGTGCACGCGCTGGCGCAGTATGTCGTGGAGCACTACGACGGGCGCACCGAGGCGATCTGGACCACGGGCGACCCCGACGGCAAGGAGGTGCTCAAGCGCCTCAAGGCCCTGCCCGGCTACGGTGAGCAGAAGGCGCGCATCTTCCTCGCCCTGCTCGGCAAGCAGCTCGGCGTCCAGCCGCCGGGCTGGCGCGAAGCCGCCGGTCCGTACGGCGAGGAGGGCTCGCACCGCTCGATCGCCGACGTGACGGGGCCGGAGTCGCTCGCCGAGGTCCGCGCCTTCAAGAAGGCAGCCAAGGCGAAGGGCTAGCCCAGTATGGAGCCGCCTCCGCAGCTCATCTCAGGAGGTTGTGCGGGATCGTTCGAGCTCGTGTCGGTAGGCATCGAGGATGAGGCCATGCAGCACCATGAAGTTCCCCCGGCCGGGATAGCGCAGCAGGCAGGTGTTGGGCCACAGCCACCAGACCGCATGCTCGGTGACTGTCGCGCTTGACACGTCGTAGGCGGAGTTCTCCGTTGTACCGGCCTGCGCCATGTGGCTCGAGTAGATCCCGTAGGTGGTGACCTTGTAGGTGCTCATGTCGACCAGGGACACGAAGTCTTTGTGGGCCACGTGGCAGTGGTAGCACTCCAGGAAGTTGTCGACGACGTTCTTCCAGTTGGAGGCGATGTCATAGGTGAGCCGGCGGGCGAGGGTCAGCTTGGCCACGTCCGGCGCCCTTGCCTGGATCTCCGCCTCGAGGCCCCCGGCCTGCTCCGGCAGAAGGGCCGCCTCGGGGTCGAGGTTGACGTAGACCATGCCGCCGAACTCGGTGACCTGGATCTGGTCCAGGCATACCGTGGAGGTGTCGAAGCCCGGCATGTCACCGGTGTTGCGCGCTCGCCTCAACCGGCCGGTCAGGTCGAAGGTCCAGGCGTGATAGGGGCACACGATGCTGCGCCGGACGGCGACGATGGGCATGCCGGCCGCCGTGCCCGTCATGTAGCTTCCCGGCTCCCGAAGCTTCTCGACATGGCACAGCCACTGCCACGTACGAGCGAAGATCGCCCGCTGGTCGACGTCGAACCATTGAGGATCGGTGTAGGCGTCGGCGTGCAACGACATCGACAGTGCAGGGTCAGGGTCGTATCCGGCTGAGATGTGGTCGATTGCGGGGATCGAATCCGGCGTCACCGTACCTCCAATGCCTGGTACCAAGCGCACCGGTGCTCAAATGGCTATCCGCGAGACGGAACAGGAATCCTGGACCGGCCGGATTGAGGCTAATGATCCTTTTAGTGAAGATTCAAGCCTGCCGCTGCTTTTGATCGCGCGGCCGACGGCCACCGCCGACACCGGTCTCCGCCCTGGTCGGACAGGCGGAGACCGAGTGCAGAGGGATCAGCTTGCCATTGCCGCCACGAACGTGAAGGAGCCGGAGGGGACCCTGTAGACGGCGTGGTCTCGGTCCATCCGGAGGAACGTCGCTCGGTGCGGCGCTGCGACGAGGCGTTGTTCCTTCGCCGGCACCCAGACTTCGGCGGCGGTGTTCGCCGGCACCTCGACCGTCAGCTTGAACCGGTCTCCTCCCTTGGTCCATGCGGACCGCACGCTACCGTGCGGCGTCTCGTAGCTGCCCTTGACGGAGGTGAGGTCGCCGACCGGCTTGGGCTGGATGACGAGGCGCCGGTAGGCGGTGGAGTCATCGGCCTCGCGGATGCCCGCCAGCCCGGTGTGGAACCACTCCTCGATCTGCGCCAGGATCATGTGGTTCTTCGAGGCCCCGCGGTTCCACTGCTCGCCGATCGTGGTCATGCCGCCCGGATTGGCGGTGGTGGGCTGCATGAAGAACCCGTAACTCGGCTGGTCGTCGGCCTGCAGCAGGTCCCACAGGACGTCGTCCCTGCCGCCGTCGGCAAGGGCCCGGACCGTCGGGGCCATGCCGATGGTGCCGCCGCTGAAGTGCGGGCCCTCGCCGTTGGGGTGGAAGGCGTAGACAAGCTCGACGAGCGCGTCGAGGACAGCCTGGCGTTCGCTGTCGGGGACGAGCCCGGCGTCGAGCGCGAGCGCCTGAGCCGTCTGGGTCGCGCCGGCGGTCCCGGCGTTGCCCGTGCTGGTGTAGCGGCGCAGCTCCTGGTTGTAGAAGTGGGCGTTGAAGGCGTTCTTGATGTCACCGGCGAGGGCCTGGTAGCGGGCGGCGTCGTCGGTGTGCCCGGTCAGCTCGGCCATCGTGGCCAGCTTCGTGATCATGATGTAGTAGCCCCAGGTGCCGGTGATCCGGCCAGAGGTCTGGTCGGCCGCGACCCAGTCGGCGAGGGCGGCGTCGACGATGTGCGCGTTCTCGCCCGTCCCTGCCTTCTGGCGCTGGATGTAGTCGGCGAAGTCGACCATCTGGTCGTAGTACCGCGTCATCGTGTCGGTGTCGCCGTAGAGCTCGTAGAGCATCGCCGGGACCAGGATGATGGCGTTGCCCCAGTTGATCTCGTCGCCGAAGCGTCCGCTGTAGCCCCAGTCGTAGACCGGGGTCTTCAGCGCCACGTTTCCGCGCATCGGGGTGTCGGCGATCGACTGTCCCTCGACGAGGTGCCGGATCGTGGTCCGCAGGTACGCGGCGAGCTCGTAATTGCGATGGATGGCTCCCATCGGCATCGTGTAGTCGGCCGGGTACGACAGCTTCTCGCGGCCGGGACAGTCGGTGAAGACCGACATCATGTTCGACGCGAAGGAGTAGCGGGCCATCTTGTGGATGCGGTTCACGCGCGCGTTGGAGGTGGTGACCTCGCCTGCCCCGGGGGTGGCGACCTGCAGCCGGATGCCCTTGATCAGGTCCTTCGTGGGGGTGTAGCCCTCCGGAAGGCCGGTGACCTGGATCCACTGCATGCCGAAGTAGTTGAAGTCGGGGTGCCAGGTCTCTCCGCCGCGCAGACCGGCCGTGGTGTAGGTGTTGAACAGGTCGCGCCCCCGGTTGCCGCCTCCTCCCATGAGAGAGGCCTGGTCGACGGTTCCGTCGGAGGCGAGTGACTCGGCGGGGGCCATCCGGATGGTGACTCCGCCGGGCACGGTGCCTTTGAGGTTCAGCTGTGGCCATCCACTGATGTTCTGGCCGAGGTCGAACACCCAGGTGCCCGGGGTCGGGTTGGTCATCGAGACCGGCGTGAACGTTTCGACGACCTCGACCGGCTCGGCCGTCCGGGCCACGAGCTTGGTGGCGAGGTTCGGGGGCGGCGCTATTCCTGCGTCCACCCACGACATGTCCGAGCCGTCGCGCCGCTTGGCGGTGGCCGACAGGTCGGATCCCGGCAGGTCCCAGCCGGCCTGCTCGCGCCGTGCGTCATAGTCGGAGCCGGAGTACCAGGCGTCGGTGACGAGGGCGCCGAGGGCGGAGCGCCAGCTGCGGTCGGAGACGATGACGTCCGTCGAGCCGTTGCTGTAGGCGATCTCCAGCCGCGCGATCATGCGGGGTGTGACCGCGGCGCCGGCGCTCGGGTCGCTGGCGGCGATGTTGTTGCCCGAGCCGGTCACCGTCGCGCCGCTGGAGTGCGCCTTGGACAGCCCCGGCGTGAAGGTGATCCCTGTTCCGTCAACGCCTGCGGTGCCGATCGCGGTGATGGTGCGGGATTCGAGGTTGTCGCCGCCGTTGCCGGTGTCGATGTTGATGGTGCCGCCGATGTGGTAGTTGGCGACATTGTCGAGTTTCACGGTCGTGGCGCCGACCTCGGCGCCGGCGGCCAGGGTGCCCCTGCCTTTCAGCTGGCTCTGCCACCATGAGTACGGCGCCGTGCGGCCCACGGCCGGGTTGGTGACGCTGCGCCGCACGTAGGCAGGGCCGTTGCCGATCCGTACACCGAGGGTGTTGACCCCGGCGCGCAGGTCGTCGGTGATGTCATAGGTGCGGTACTCACTGGAGAGCTGGTAGTTGGAGTAGCCGGGCGCGAGGACTTCGTCGCTGAGCTTGCGACCGTTCAAGGTCGGCAGGTGCAGGCCCACGCCGGAGAGGTAGAGACGGGCGCCGGCCACGCGCTTGCCGCGGTCGACGCCGAACTGACGGGCGAAGATCGGCATGGGCTGCGTTTCGGTGCGGCCCGGGTACTCGATCCAGCGCGCCGCGCCCCAATCGCTCTGCTGCAGCAGGCCCATCTCCCATGAAGAGGGCTTGCTCCAGTCCGACGGCTTCTTGTCGGCGTCCCAGACGCGGACGTGCCAGACGGCCCTCTGGCGCGAACTCAACGCTTGGCCGGCATAGCGAACGCCGGACTGGACGGCGGAGTTCACCTTGCCGGAGTCCCAGATCAGCCGGCCACGCTTGAGGTTCTCCTCGCTTGTCGCGGCCTGGACCTGGTACGCGGTCTGCGCGTCGCCGGGACACGCCGCCCGCGAGAGCGGCCGGTGGCACGGATGAGCGGCGGCTTGTCGTGTCTCTTGCATCCGCCACCCGAGTGAGGGGGTGAGGTTGTCGATGCCGAGAGCTTCGTCGTACCGGCCGTCAACGTTGAGGTCGACGACTTGGACGGGCGATACCGCGCCGGCGGCGACGGCCGGTGGAGCGCCGAAGGGTTGCGAGAGCGCGAGGGCTAAGGAAACCCCCAGTCCCGCGAGCATGCGGATCCGACGACGTGATTTCGACACAGGCCACTCCTTCCCGGCCGGCCATTCCGCGCCGGTCGGTGCTGCTTCGCCTGCTTGTGGCTGGGGTCGCGCCCATGCCAGGGCGGGCGCGAGGGTGGCGCTCGGGTCGCCGAATGAGTCGGCGTGAGGGTGAACGCTGCAGCCGCCGCCACTCCGGAGAATGCGCGACCTTGGGCGGGGGGCTCAACCCTGCGCGGTCGGGTGGGCCGCGGGGAACGACCAGTTCAGGACGATGGGGGTGACGGAAGGCTCGCACCATACGCCTCCACGCGGGGAGGTAAATCGATTTAAGACGAATCGTTGTCGTTAACGTAGGCGTAACCCAGCCCGGCGTCAAGAGGTCGCTCGAGCAACGGTTCTCGGCATTGACCGATGTATACGAGATGCAGCACAACATCAATGGGTAGCGTTACCCATTCTGATCAGGATCTGGACTACGGCGAACAGGAGCATGGCCCGGGCGCGGCCATGGGTGGTCGGGCCAGCTGGTAGGCGTAGGTTCTTAAAACGTTTTCTCAGGCGCCCAAGCTGAGCGATGCCCTGAGCTCGTAGAATCGGTACACGTCTCGGGAAATGGAGTTTCATGGCCGCGCCTGGTCGACGACGAGTGACGATCGCCGATGTGGCGAGCCACGCTCAGGTCTCCGTCACAGCGGTGTCCAAGGTGATACGCAACGCCTACGGCGTGAGCCCGGCCATGAAAGACCGGGTCAAGACGGCCATCGAGGAGCTCGGCTATCGGCCGCAGGCCGTCGCCCGGGGGATGCGGGGGCGCACTTTCACGATCGGGCTGGTGCTGCCGCACATCAGGAACCCGTTCTTCGCCGACATTCTCGACGGCCTCACCGAGTATCTCGAGAGCACCGACTACCAGGCGTTCATGATCCAAGGAGGCGCCACCCGCAAGGTCGAGAGGCGGGCGGTCGACGCCCTCATGGACCGCCAGGTGGACGGCATCATCATGGTCGCCCCGCTCGCTTCGAAGCCGCGGCTGGAAGAGGTGGCGAAGGAAAAACCCACCGTGGTGCTGGCACGGCACGAGCGGTCGTCGTACTACGACTCGGTGTTCGATGACGACGAGGCGGGCGCCGAACTCGTCGTGCAGCACCTCATCGCGCTGGGGCACCGCCGGATCGCGCACATCACGCACCAGGACGACAGCCAGGCCCGGCCGGCCGACCTGCTGCACAACATCCGGTCGGCGACCTACGAACGCGTCATGCGCGAGCACGGGTTCGGCGACGAGATCGCCATCGCCACCAGCTTCTATCACGAGAAAGGCGGCTACGAGGGAGCCCGTGAGCTGCTGAGCCGTTCCCCTCGCCCGACGGCGATCTTCGCGGGAGCCGACCAGGCGGCGCTCGGCGCGCTCGCCGCGCTCCACGAGGCCGGCCTGTCCGTCCCGGCGGACGTCTCAGTCGCCGGTTACGACAACACCCACCTGGCCGCTCTGCCGAACATCGCGCTGACCAGTGTTGACCAGGACGGCGCCGAGATGGGCCGCGCCGCGGGCAAGCTCCTGCTGGAACGCATCGAGGGCCGCATGACCTCCGTGCGCTTCTCCGTCACCCCGAGCCTGGTCGCCCGCACTTCTACGGCCCCGCCTGGGGGCTCGGTGGATGCTCCGAAGCCGTAGCCGAACGGGTGGCGCGCCGTCTGGAGCGGCGGGATTCGGGGCGCGCGGAGTCGCGATAGCCGTGGCGCTTCGCTGACCCGCCGGCTGGTGCCGCCGGGTCAGGTCACCGGTGCCGGATAGCCGGAGATGGTGCGGCTGGGGGATGGTCAGGCCTGGTCTGCCGGCCGGCGGTCCAGGGCTTCGTGAGTCTGGAGGTCGCTGGTGTCGGAGGCGGCCCAGCTGGCCAGAAGGCGGAGTTTGTCTGCAGAGTCGCTGCCGGATTCGGCGCCGTAGGCGACCAGGCGGAGGTTGTCGGCGGCCAGCTCGAGGGATTCGTAGGTGAGGTGGAGGTCGCCGACGACGGGGTGGTGGAGGGGCTTGGCGCCCTGGTGGTGCTGGCGGACGTCGTGGCGGGCCCAGCGGGTGCGGAAGTCGTCGCTGCGGGTGGACAGTTCGCCGACCAGGTCGGTGAGGTCTTTGTCGTACGGGTCGCGGCCGGCCTGGGCGTGCAGGAGGGCGACGGTTTCGTCGGCGGCGCGTTCCCAGTCGCCCCAGAACAGGCGGGATTGGGGGTCGAGGAAGGTGAACCGGCCGAAGTTGGGGGTGGCGCCATGTGCGGAGTCGATCATGGGAGCGAACAGGGCGCGGCCGAGGGCGTTGGTGGCCAGAAGGTCGCAGCGGCCGTTCAGGACGAACGCGGGCGCGCCGGTCATGGCGTCCAGGAGCCGCTGCACGTTGGGCCGCACGGTGCAGGGGGCGGGGCGGTGCCGGCGGCGCGGGGCGGGTCCGATGGCGCGGGCCAGGTGCTCCAGGTGGGTGCGTTCTTCGTCGTTGAGCCGCAGCGCGCGGGCCAGGGCGTCGAGGACGTTGTCGGAGACCCCGGACAGGTCGCCGCGTTCCAGGCGGGAGTAGTACTCCACGCTGACCCCGGCCAGTTGGGCGACCTCGGCGCGGCGCAGGCCCGGCACCCGGCGGATGCCGTAGGACGGAAGCCCGGCCTGCTGCGGGCTGATCTTGGCGCGGCGTGAGGTCAGGAACTCACGGATCTCGCTGCGGTTGTCCATCCTCTTAGGCTAGGCGGCCCTTCGGGCGGGAGGGGTGCCCTGCCAGTACACCTTTTATCAAGAACTCCCTGGTCAAGGGTGGTTGGTGTTTCCTGGGTCGTTGTGTACAGCCATCAACCATCTAGCAAGGAGAACCATCATGCGTGGTGCCGTGATGCACGCCCCCGGTGACGTCCGGGTGGAAGAGCGCCAGGACCCGAAGATCATCGCTCCGTCCGATGCGATCATCCGCCTGCCCGCGACCTGTATCTGCGGGTCGGACCTGTGGCCGTATCGCGGGATCGACGCCGTGGACGGGCCGTCCCCGATGGGCCACGAGTACGTGGGCATCGTCGAGGAGGTCGGCGGTGCGGTGAAGACGATCAAGCCCGGCCAGTTCGTGATCGGGTCCTTCTTCGCCTCGGACAACACATGCGAGATCTGCCGGACCGGCTACCAGACCTCCTGCGTCAATCGCGAGTTCGCGACCGCGGGCGGGGCCCAGGCGGAGCTGCTGCGCGTCCCGCTCGCCGACGGCACGCTCGTCGCCACGCCGGACCTCCCCTCCGACGACCTGATCCCGAGCCTCCTGGCCGCATCGGACGTGCTGGGCACCGGCTGGTTCGGTGCCGTAGCCGCGCAGGCCGGTCCCGGCAAGACGGTCGCGGTGGTCGGCGACGGCGCGGTCGGCCTGCTCGCGGTGCTGGCCGCCAAGCAGCTCGGCGCGGAGCGGATCATCGCGATGAGCCGCCACGAGCCGAGGCAGAAGCTCGCCCGCGAGTTCGGCGCGACCGACATCGTCACCGAGCGCGGTGACGAGGGCGTAAGGATGATCAAGGAGCTCACCGGCGGCCTGGGCGCGCACTCGGTCGTCGAGGCGGTCGGCACCCAGGAGTCGATGATGCAGGCCATCCGCTCGACCCGGGCCGGCGGGCATGTCGGCTATGTGGGCGTCGCGCACGGCGTCGAACTGCCCGGCGAGGAGCTGTTCTTCTCCCACGTGCACCTGCACGGCGGCCCAGCTCCGGTCCGTCAGTACCTGCCGGAGCTCATCGACCTCATCTGGAACCGTCAGATCGACCCCGGCAAGGTCTTCGACCTCGAGCTGCCCCTCGACCAGGCCGCCGAAGGTTACAAGGCCATGGACGAACGCCGCGCCATCAAGGTGCTCCTGCGCCCGTGACCCGCCGGAGGCGTGGCCGCGTCGAACGGGCTGCCCCTCGGTGCACCGTCTCCGGCATCGTCCTGCCCCTCGACCAGGCCGCCGCAGGCTGCGAGGCCATGGCCGAGCGCCGGGCCACCAGGGTGCTGGCCCGGCGCGCCGTTCCTTTGCCGCGTTGAAGAAACGTTACCTAAAAAATCGCGATATCAGCGAGCTGGCCTGGGAAAAGGATGGGAACCGTTACCCAAAGTGTCTCTTGACACTCCTCCACGTAACGCCTACGTTAACCGCATCGGGGAGTCGCTTAAAACGATTCAATAAACCCTGGAGGGGTGTGTGAAGACCTCCCACCGCACGCTTGCGACGGCCGTGGCCGTGCTCGCGATGGCGGCCCTGACCTCCTGCGGCTCCGGTTCGGAGCCCGCTGCTGACGGCACCGTCACCCTCTCCTTCATGACGGGCAGCGACCAGTCGACCGTGGACACGTCCAAGGCGCTGGCGAACGCGTTCATGAAGGCCAACCCCACCATCAAGATCGAGATGGAGAACCAGCCGGGCGGCAGCGAGGGCGACAACGTCGTCAAGACCCGCCTGTCCACCGGCGAGATGACCGACGTGTTCTGGTACAACTCCGGCTCGCTGCTACAGGCCCTCAACCCGGCCCAGACGCTCGTCGATCTCACCGGCGATCCCGTTCTGGCCAACGTCCAGCCGGACTACCTGCCGGTGGTGACGAACGAGAACAAGGTGTTCGGCGTCCCGGCCACCGCGCTGGCGGGCGGCGGCATCCTGTACAACCGCAAGGTCTACGACCAACTCGGTCTGCAGGTGCCCAAGACCTGGGACGAGTTCATGGCCAACAACGACAAGATCAAGGCGGCCGGGATCACTCCGGTGATCAGCACGTTCAAGGACACCTGGACGTCGCAGATCTTCGTGCTCGCTGACTATTACAACGTCCAGGCCGCGGCGCCGAGCTTCGCCCAGGACTACACCGGCGGCAAGGTCAAGTACGCCACCACCCCGGCCGCGCTCGGCGGGTTCCAGCACCTCGCCGACGTGCATGCCAAGGGGTACCTCAACAAGGGCTTCGGCTCGGCCACGCTCGACCAGGGCCTGAAGATGCTGGTCGAGGGCAAGGGCGCGCACTACGCGATGCTCAGCGCACTGCTGCCGCCCCTGCTGGCGACCTATCCGCAGACGGCGACCGACGTCGGCTTCTTCGGTGTCCCGGGCACCGACCCGGCCAAGCAGGGCGCCACGGTCTGGGAGCCGCCCGCCATCTACATCGCCAAGACCACCGAGCACCTGGACGCGGCCAAGAAGTTCCTGGCCTTCGTCGCCTCCCCTGCGGGCACCGAGGCCGTCACCGCGGCCGTGCGGCCGTCGGGGCCGTACCGCATCAAGGGATCCAAGCTGCCCGAGGACGCGCTCCAAGTGGCCAAGGACCTGCAGACCTACATCGACAAGAGCGCCACGTCACCGGCTCTGGAGTTCCTGTCGCCCATCAAGGGTCCGTCGCTGGAGCAGATCACCGTCGCTGTCGGCTCCGGGCTGACGCCGCCCGCCGAGGGTGCCGCGCAGTACGACAAGGACGTGGAGAAGCAGGCCAAGCAGCTGGGCCTGGCAGGGTGGTGACCAAGCACCAAGCCGGGCCCCGCACGGGGCCCGGCGCGCCGCCCGCACAGTGGCACGCCCGCCCGGTGGCCAGGCGAAAGTCGGCGTACCCCTATGCGCTGTACCTGCCGGCCGCCGTCGTCTACCTGGTGATCTTCCTGGTGCCGACGGCCATGGCCTTCTACTTCGCGCTCACTCGCTGGACGTTGTTCGACAGCACCTTCGTCGGACTGCAGAACTTCCGGGACTTCCTCGCGGAGCAGAACCTGCGCATCGGCTTCCAGAACACCATCGTCTACGCCGTGGTCACGAGCGGGCTGAAGGTCGTCCTCGGGCTGCTGCTGGGCGTGCTGCTCACCTCGCGGCTGCGGCTGCGCGGCTTCCTGCGCTCGGTGGTTTTCTTCCCCGTGCTGGTGAGCACGGTCGCGGTCGGCATCACCTTCAGCGCGCTGCTGCGACCGGACACCGGCCTGGTCAACAAGGCACTCGCGCTGGTCGGCGTCGACGGCCCGGACTGGCTGGGCGACACCGACTCCGCCCTGCTGTCGGTGGCGATGGTGGACGTGTGGAAGGGCGTCGGCCTGGCCACCGTCATCTACATCGCGGGGATCATGTCGATTCTCCGTGACTACTACCAGGCGGTCTCGGTCGACGGGGGCACCGCCTGGCACCGCTTCCGGCACGTCACGCTGCCGCTGAGCTGGCCGGCCACCTACTCGGTGATCATCCTCTCCTTCATCGGCGGGCTGCGCTCGTTCGACCTGATCTGGACGATGACCCGCGGCGGGCCCGGCTTCACCAGCGACACCATCGCCTCGATCATCTACAAGCAGTACCAGGCCGGCTTCTTCGGCCTGTCCACGGCCGGCAACGTGCTGCTGTTCCTCATGGTCACCGCCATCGTCGTCCCGCTGAACTACGTCCTCGGCAAGAGGCAGGTCGCCGCATGAGAGCTCTCAAGAAGCTCAGCGCCGAGACGGTCGCGCTGGTCCTGGCCACCGCGATCTTCCTGGTGCCCTTCTCCTTCATGCTGCTGACCGCGGTGAAGGATCAGGCGCAGTCCGCGGACCTGGACTTCGGGTGGCCGGGCGAGTGGCGGCTGGTGGAGAACCTCGTCGAGGTCGTCGAGGCGCGCGACTACGTGCTGCTGCGCGCCTTCGTCAACTCCACCGTCCTCACCGTCGCGTCGGTCGCGCTGATCGTGATCTTCGCGGCGATGGCCGCGTTCGTGCTGCAGCGGCGGGCCGGGAAGATCGGGTCGCTGGCCAACTTCCTGGTGCTGTCCGGGCTGATCATCCCGCCCGCGATCGTGCCCACGATCTGGCTGCTGCAAGGGCTCGGCCTGTTCAAGACCCTGCCCGGCCTGATCCTGGTCGAGGTCGCCTTCGGCCTGTCGTACGCGGTGCTGCTGTTCCGCGCCTTCATCGCGGCCATCCCGCATGAACTGGACGAGGCAGCCCAGATCGACGGCTGCACCGGGCTCGCCCTGTTCTTCCGGGTGATCTTCCCCCTGCTGCGGCCGGTCACCATCACGGTCATCCTGACCACGTCCGTGGCCGTCTTCAACGACTTCGTCAACCCGCTGTACTTCCTGCCCGGCGACGACAACGCCACCGTGCAGGTCACCCTCTACAACTTCCAGAGCCAGTACAGCACCCAGTGGAACCTGCTGTTCATGGACATCGTCCTGATCACGATCCCCCCGCTGCTGGCCTTCGTCTTCTTCAACCGCAAGATCGTCGCCGGCATGACGGCCGGCGCCATCAAGGGATGACATGACCTTCCTGAACGTCGAACCGGTCACCTTCGAACACCACCGCGAGCCCGTCGGCATCGGCGAGAGCGCCCCGCGCCTGTCTTGGATCATCCAGACCGACATCCCCGGCTGGCTGCAGCAGGCGTACGAGATCGAGCTCAGCGACGGTACCTCCACCGGCTTCGTCGACTCGGGGGAGTCGGTCCTCGTCCCGTGGCCGGGCGAACCACTGGGCTCGCGCGAGCGGCGCGGCGTGCGGGTGCGCGTGCACGGCGCCGACGGCTCGGCCAGCGAGTGGAGCCCCTGGTCATACGTGGAGGCGGGGCTGCTCGACCCGGCCGACTGGCAGGCGAGGGCGGCGGCGCCGCCGTGGGACCTGCTCGCCGATTCCGACGGCCCGGCGCCGCTGCTGCGCCGCGACTTCACCCTTCGCGGGCCGGTCGAGCGCGCTCGCCTGTACGTCACCGCGCACGGCACGTACGAGGCCGAGATCAACGGCCGGGTCGTCGGCGACGACGTGCTCGCCCCCGGGTGGACCAGCTATCACCACCGCCTGCGTTACCGTACCCACGATGTCACCGCCCTGCTGCGCGAGGGCCCCAACACGATCGGCGCCACCCTCGCCGACGGCTGGTACCGCGGCCGCATCGGCTTCGCCGGCGGCAGATCCGGCGTCTACGGCGACCGTCTCTCGTTGATCGCCCAGCTGGAGATCATCTACCTCGACGGCACGACGGACACGGTCGCCACCGACAGTGCCTGGCGCTGCGCACCGGGCCCGGTCACGGCCGCGAGCCTCTACGACGGCGAGACCCACGACGCCCGCCTGCTTCCCGACGGCTGGTCGGAGCCCGGCTTCGACGCCTCCACCTGGTTGCCCGCCGAGGTCCTCCACCACGATCCGGTCCTTCTGGTCGCCCCGACCGGGCCGCCCGTACGCCGTACCGAAGTCCTTCACCCGATCGGCGTCCTCACCGGCCCGAACGGCGAGACCATTCTCGACTTCGGGCAGAACATCGCCGGACGGCTGCGCATCCGCGTCCAGGGCCCGGCCGGGCACACCGTCTCGCTGCGTCATGCCGAAGTCCTGGACGATGGCGCCCTGGCACTACGACCGCTGCGCCATGCCGCCGCGCACGACCGCTACATCCTGCGCGGCGACGCCGAGCCCGAGACCTGGGAGCCGCGCTTCACGGTCCACGGCTTCCGCTACGCGCAGATCGACGGATGGCCAGGAGACCTCCGGCACGGCGACGTCGTGGCGGTCGTCTGCCATACCGACATGCGGCCTATCGGCGACTTCGACTGTTCCGATCCGCTGCTCAGCCGCCTGCACGACAACGTCCGCTGGAGCATGCGCGGCAACTACGTCGACCTGCCCACCGACTGCCCCCAGCGCGACGAGCGGCTCGGCTGGACCGGCGACATCCAGGTCTTCGCCCCCACAGCGTCCTTCCTGTACGACTGCGCCGGTCCGCTGAAGTCCTGGCTCGCCGACCTCTCCGCCGAACACCGCCGCCACGGCACCGTCCCCGTCTTCGTGCCCTGGATCGCGCTCGAGCCCGTCCCCGACGTGCTGCCGACAGCCGCGTGGGGCGACGCGGCGGTCGTCGTGCCCTGGACCCTCTACCAGCGCACCGGCGACCTCGAGCTGCTGCGCGAGCAGTACCCGAGTATGAGTGCCTGGGTGGACCAGATCGCCGGCCTGGCCGGCGAGAGCTTCCTGTGGGACACCGGGCCGCAGCTCGGCGACTGGCTCGACCCGACCGCTCCACCCGAACGGCCCTCCGAGGCGCAGACCGACCCGGCTCTGGTCGCCACCGCCTACCTGGTCCACTCGGCCGGGCTGGTCGCCGAGACGGCCGAACTGCTCGGCCGCACCGGCGACGCCGCCCGCTACCGAGAGCTGACCGAGCGGGTCCGGGCCGCCTTCGACACCGCGTACGCGACGTGCGACGGCAAGGTGAGCAGCGACTCCCAGACGGCCTACGCCCTCGCCCTGCGATTCGGGCTCCTCGACGGCGCAGAACGTCGCGCGCACGCGGGGGAGCGGCTGGTGGAGCTGGTGCGGGCGAACGGTCACCGCATCGGCACCGGCTTCGTCGGCACGCCGCTCATCTGCGACGTGCTCACCGACGCCGGGGCCGTCGAGGACGCCTACCGGCTGCTCCTGCAGACCGAGTGCCCGTCCTGGCTGTACGCGGTCACCATGGGCGCCACCACGATCTGGGAACGCTGGGACAGCATGCTGCCCGACGGCACGGTCAACCCGGGCGAGATGACCTCCTTCAACCACTACGCGTTCGGCGCCGTCGCCGACTGGATGCACCGCACCATCGCCGGCCTGGCCCCGGCGGCACCGGGTTACCGCCGGTTCGTCATCCGTCCTCGCCCCGGCGGCGGCCTCACCCACGCCGGCGCGAGTCTCGACACCCCGTACGGCAGGGCCGAGGTCAGCTGGAAACGAAACGGCGATCAGGTGACGCTCGTGGTGGTGTTGCCCGCGAACACCACCGCCGCCGTCCATCTGCCCACCGACCCGGACAACGCCATCGAGGTTGGGGCGGGACGCCATGTCTTCCAGTGCGTGCCAGGAAAGGCGGCTCTGTGATCAGGAATCACGACTTCCAGCACAACGGGCGGATTCTGCGCTCCACGCTGCACATTCCCGAGGAACGGGGCGCCATCGGTCTGCCGACGGTGGTGTTCGTCCATGGGTTCTCCAACAACCGGATGGAGAACCGCTCGTTCGTCCTGATGTCGCGGATGCTGGAGGCGGCCGGCATCGCATCGGTCCGGTTCGACCTGTCCGGGCACGGGGAGAGCGACGGCGACTTCTTCGACGTCACCATCACCGGCGAGATCGCCGAAACCCGGTCCGTCGTGCGGGCCGTGCGCTCCTTCGACTTCGTCGCTCCCGACCGCATCGGCCTGGTCGGGATGAGCATGGGCGGCGTCGTCGCCGGCATCGTGGCCGCCGAGGAGCCGGGTATCCGCGCCGTCTGCCTGTGGTCGCCGGCCGCTGTCGCCCCCTTCGAAGTGGGCGCCGGCCACCTCAAGGGCCGTGACATCGCGGCGGAGATCGGGGAGAAGGGCTACTTCGACGCCGACAGCCACCGGATGAGCCCGGCCATGGTCGACGACATCGCCAACCTCGACGTCTACGGCCGGTCCTGCGCGTATGCCGGGCCCGTGCGCATCATCCACGGCGACAAGGACGACATCGCCCCTGTCTCCTACGCCCGTCGCTACCTCGCTCACTACGGCGGCAACGCGGAGCTGGAAGTCGTCGACGGCGCCGACCACGGCTGGTCCACCGTGCCCCACCGCACCCGGCTGCATCAGTCCACCTTGCAGTTCCTCCGCGAGAATCTGAGCCCGCCGCATGATGGTCGATGAGCTCGTGGCCCATCTGAAGAGCGCACCGTGAGCGAGGAGTCCGGCACGCCGGCGTCCGCTGACGCCAGCCGCCCTGGGTGACGCGCTGCCGGGCCAAGTCCGCGGTCGTCAGCGCCGGTGTGGCGACCGACCCGCTGGCCTCCTCACAGGCGGCCGCCGCCGAGATCGCGACGTTCTGGCTGAGCGGCGGCGGCGCCAACCTGGCCGCCGCCACCCCGCCCTACTTCGACGGCGAGCTGGCGGCCGTCTACTCCGCCGCCAGCACACACTGGAGCGGAGCGGTCCTGCCCAGGTGACCGGGCCGCCGTGAACCGGATCAGCCACCGCCAGGCCCGCCCGGGTCCGGCGGTGCGCTGCCCCATCGGCCCCCGGCCTGGGCTACCTCCGCGACCTGGGACGAATCCACGGCGAGCACCTGGGACTGACCGGCGAGCGGCTGGACGACCTGGCCCTCGCCTCGCCCGGCGAAGGCATCGACCCCGGCGCTGAGGCTGATCCCTCAGCGCCTTCCCGGCATGCCTGTGCCTGTGGCGCGCCCGCCCGCCCCAGCTTTTACGGGGACTGATCCGCGGACGCCGATGGTGCGAATACCGGGAAACAGACCCGTACAGGAGGAGACTGGCATGGCCGCGACAGCGCGCTGCAAGATTCGCCGTCACATCCGCCTGGCCGTCATCGGCGCGGTCGTGTTCACGGCGCTCGCGGTGGGTACAGTCGGAGCTTCGGCGACGACTCCGATGGGGGCTTCAGCCGCGGGGCTGACCCGGCTCGGCGTCGGCAGCACCCTCAGCCTCATTCCCAGCGTCCGCCCTGGCGCCGGGCCGCGCTCCCCGATGCCCGGGTTCCTGCTGGACCGGGGTCGATACACGACGTTCGACCCGCCAGAGACCGGCGTGCGGCTCTTCCCCGCAGGCATCAACAACCGCGGCCAGATCACGGGCGAGTACCTCGGCCCCGGCAACGAGTCCGGTTTTCTGCGGGACAGGCGCGGCAAGGTCACCAAGGTCGACCTCTCCGGCGCCACGGCAACCGAGGTCGTCAAGATCAACGATCGTGGCGTGATCACGGGCGCCTACAGCCGGACCGTCCCGTTCCTCAGCGACCCCAACGGAATGGCGCACGGGTTCCTCCTCGACCGCGGCAAGGTCACCAGAATCGACGTCCCCGGCGCAGTGCAGACCGAGGCGGCCGGCATCAACGACCGCCGGCAGGTGGTGGGCGTCTTCACCGACGCCGGCGACACCTCCCACGGCTTCCTCTGGAACAAGGGGCGCTTCACCACCATCGACGTCCCCGGCGCCGCCTACACCGAGCCCATCGACGTCAACGACCGCGGCCAAATCGTCGGCATCTATGGCGAGGGCCCCGGCACGGGACCGATCCACGGCTTCCTCTGGGACAAGGGCCGATACACCACCATCGACGTCCCCGGCGTCCCGATCACCATCCCCTTCGGCATCAACGACCATGGCCAGATCGTGGGCAGCACCCTCACCGACGCCGCCACCCTGGCCGGAGCCCGCGGCTTCCTGCTGCGCAACGGCGTCGACGGCCCCGTCACTCCCATCAGCTTCCCGGGCGCGCCCAGGACCCTGGCGACCGGCATCAACGACCGCGGCCAAATCGTCGGCGCCTACGAGAACCCCAACACCGCGCCCAGTCCGTAACTCTCTGGGTGGAGGATCTACGCAGGCGAAAATGACCAGATGCCCTCCAGCGGCCTCCGATCGTGATCCGCTTGCGGCAAGATCGGCTCGTGAAGAAGACAACGATCACAGCCCTGGTGGCCTGCGGCTGCCTACTGGCGGCAGCCGCGCCCGCCCAGGCCGCTCCCAAGGATCCCGTACGCGCCCTCAAGAGCAAGCTCACCTCCGGGCACGGCGTGCGGTTCACCGAGACGACGACGCTCTCGGGCGACGACACGATCAAGATTCAGAGCCGCAAGGGGACGTTCCAGTTCAACGCCAAGGGCGTGGCGGCCTCCGACATCACCGCCACCCCCGTGGGCCGCCCCCGCGAGCGCACGATCAGCGTCGGCAAGGTCAGCTACACCTCGGGCGGCATGTGGGAAGACCGCTTACCGGAGGGCAAGTCCTGGTTCAAGAGCAACGGCCTGCTCGGCGGCGGCAGCGGCTTCTACGGGCAGGTCATCAACCCCGTCGAGCCGACGACCCTGGCGGCGCTGGTCAAGAAGGGCAAGCTGAGCGGGAGCACGCTCACAGGGAAGATCACCTTCAAGGAGCTGGAGAAGGCGTCGCGCTGGTTCGGGGCGTCGATCCCCCTGCGCATGCACAACGACACGAAGGTCTCCTACACGCTCACGCTGACCTCTGCCGGGTTGGTGAGCAGGGTGAAGTCGTCGTACGCGGCCACGGGCGTATTCGACACCAACGGGTTCGAAGGCAAGACGATCACGATCGACAGCCGCTTCACCGGGTGGGGCACCAAGGTGTCCATCAAGGCGCCGGACCCCGAGACGGTGACCACCGACGCTGGCGACTGACCGCTGCCGTCTCCACCGGGACCCTGCCTGTCCGAGCTCGGACCGGCACCAGCACCTGAACCGCCAGCCGGATGCGGCAGGCCCGCGGACGCGCGTCGCGGGCCTGCCGCCCTTGTATCGCCATGACGAGCGAGTAGGGCGGGTGGGACTTGAACCCGCTGCGGCCTGCGGCGGGCGTTCCCGGTGACGAACGGGACATCCGGCGGCGAACTCTGGACGTATCACACGCATGGGGCCCGACGTCAACGATGGAGCTGCGTGATGACCGTGGACGACCGCGGATCCCTATCCGATCCAGGACGAGCTGCGGCAGCGTTGCCCGATCGCGCACACCGAGCGGTTCGGCGGCGTGTGGCTGCCGACGCGCTATAAGGACGTGGCGGCCGTCGCGTACGACACCGAGCGTTTCTCCTCCCGGGCGATCATCGTCAGCAACAACAAGCCGCCACTCGACCTGGCCCCGGTAGGCGACGCCCCGCCCATCACGTCCGACCCGCCGTTCCACCGCGATGCCCGGCAATTGTTGCTGCCGATGTTCACCAAGGCAGCGGTGGCCGAGCAGGAAGAGGCGACGCGGGCGTACTGCCACGAGCTGATCGACGCGATGCGGGGGCGGGAGGTCGTGGACGCTGCCCGTGACTACGCCCAGCACATCCCGGTGCGGGTGATCGCCGACATGCTCGGCTTCGCGCCCGAGGACGGCCCGCGCTTCCGCGAGTTCGTCGGGAACGTCCTGGAGAGCATCAACCAGCCGGCCGAGGAACGGCTCGCACGCCAGGACGAATTGGCCGGTTACCTCGTCGCGCAGATCCACGAGCACGTGGCCAGGCCGCGCGACGATCTGACGACGTACCTCATCAACGCCGAACTCCATGGGCAGAAGCTGGACCCCATGCACGTGGTGGGCACGATGATGCTGCTCCTCATCGCCGGCGTCGACACGACGTGGAGCGCCATCGGGGCGTCCCTGTGGCACCTGGCCAAGACCCCGGCCGACCGCGAGCGCCTGGTGGCCGAGCCGGGGCTGCTGCCGACCGCGATCGAGGAGTTCCTGCGCGCCTACGCCCCGGTCACCATGGCTCGGCTGGTCAAGCAGGATATGCAGTGGAACGGCGTGGACATGGCCTCGGCGTCCACCGCTGCGTGGGCTCCCACCTGGCCCGTCTGGAGCTCCGGGTCGCTCTGGAGGTCTGGCTGGAGCGCATCCCCGCCTTCGACCTGGCGGACCCGGCGGCGGTGACGTGGGCGGCCGGCCAGGTACGCGGCCCCCGCGCCCTCCCTCTCCGCATCCTCTGACCGTCGAAGCCCGTTGAAGCTTGCCTGCCGACATATGATCCTTTGATCTGATATTTGCGCGATTGTCGGAAGGCCTCCATGATCCACCCCCTCAGTCGGCGGTCCGCCTTGCTGGGCGCCGCGGCCGTGGCCGGCCTCGCCCTGTGGGAAAGACCGGCCGAGGCGGTCGGCGCCGCCGCGTTCAACGCGGCGCGTGAGCGCTGGGTGAGCCTGCTGGCCGGCGGGTCGTACAACTCCGCCTACACCGACAAGACACAGGCGATCGAGGGCTCGGCCCATGCGGTGCTGCGCAAGCTGAAGCCCGCCCCCGACCGCCCGAGCCTGTGGCCCGACCTGCCGCTCGAGGACCCTGGGACGGGCAACTTCAACCGCGCCTACAACCGCATGCGCATACTGGCGCTGGGCTGGGCCACGCCGGGCACCGCCATGCACCGGGACGGGCAGGTCGCCGAGACCGCGGTCAGGGCGCTGGACTTCCTGTACGAGCACGCCTACCACGAGGGGCTCGACCGGCGGGGCAGCAACTGGTTCTGGTGGGAGATCGGCGTCCCCCGCGCGCTGACCGACACCTGCGCCCTGCTCTACGACGGCCTGCCCAAGGACCGCCTCGAGCGCTGGCTGCGACCGCTGCGCCGCTGGTGCCCCGACCCGGAGCGCCGCGTCAGCCATCCCGGCGTCGTCGAGACCGGCGCCAACCGGGCGGGCAAGGCCACGGCGGTGGCGATGCGCGGATTGCTCACCCACGACGCCCGCCTCATCAAGCGGGCCAGGGACGCGGTCTCCGACCTGCTGCGGCCGACCAGGGGGCCAGGTGACGGCTTCTACCGTGACGGGTCGTTCATCCAGCACGACGTGTTCCCCTACACCGGCAGCTACGGCGTGGACTACCTGGAGAGCGTGGCCAAGCTGATCGCCATGCTCTCCCGGTCACCGTGGGAGATCACCGGAATCGGGAACGTGTACGACATGGTGGATCGCTCGTTCGCGCCGTTCATCTTCGATGGGCTGATGATGGACTGCGTACGCGGCCGGCAGATCTCGGTGCAGGGCCATCGCGACTACCACTCGGGGCAGAAGGCGGTCGAGTCCATCCTCACCCTGCTGGAGACGGCGCCCGAGCGCCATGCCCGGCGCTGGCGGCCGCTGGTGAAGGGGTGGCTCACCCGCAACCAGGCCATCCCCTACGACACGCTCGCACCGCTGGCGAGCATCGCGAAGGCCACGGCCCTGCTGGAGGATCCGTCGGTGCCGGTCGGCCCGCGCACGACGGGCACGTACGTCTTCGCCGACATGGACCGGGTCGTGCACCGCCGCCCCACCTGGGCCTACGCGATCGCGATGAGCTCGGAGCGCATCGGCGCGGCCGAGGCCATGAACCGGGAGAACCTGCACGGCTGGTACACCGGCGACGGCATGACCTACCTCTATACCGGCGACCTCACCCACTGGAACGACGACCTGTGGCCCACGATCGACCCGTACCGGCTGCCGGGCACGACGGTCGACACGCGGCGACGCGCCGCTCTCCCGCACGGCAAGCGTCGCCTGCCACCGACCCCGTGGGCGGGCGGCGTGGCGCTCGACGGCGAGTACGGCGTGGCGGCCATGAAGCTGATCGCCGACGGCTCCTCGCTGCGGGCCAAGAAGGCGTGGTTCCTTCTCGATGACGCGGTGATCGCCCTCGGTACCGGCATCGCCGCCTCCGACGGCCGCCGCATCGAGACCATCGTGGAGAACCGCAACACCCACGACTGGCATCCGCCGCTGACCCGGGGCGACGGCTGGGTCCACCTGTCCGGCGTGGCCGGCTACGCGCTGCTCGACGACGCCGACGCGAAGGTGATCCGCAAGAAGCGCACCGGCCGCTGGCGGGACATCGACAAGGGTGCCACCACCGGAGGCGACAAGACCCCCGTCACCAGGCACTACACGACGATCCTCATCGACCACGGCGTCGATCCGGGCAAGGCACGCTATGCCTACGCCGTGCTGCCCGAAGCCTCCATCGCGCAGACCGCGGCTTACGGCGGGCGCATCGAGATCCTCGCCAACTCCAGAACGGTGCAGGCCATTTCCCGCGACAACCTGCTCGCCGCCGTCTTCTGGCGCGCGGGGACCGTCGAGACCGCGGATGGACCGCTCACCGCCGACGGCCCCTGCACGCTGCTCATCCGCCGCGACCACAAGCGGATACGGCTCGCGGTCGCCGACCCGTCCAGGAGCGCCGACGAGGTGAAGATCACGCTGCCCTGGCCGGTGAAGGCGGTCAAGGAAAACGACCGGAGCGTGCGCAAGGCCAAGAGGGCGGTCAAGGTGGAAGTCGGTGGCAGCCGCGGGCACGCCCACACCGCGGTGGTGCACGTCAGTCCATGATCACGGCGGAACGCAGGGCGGCGCGGATGCTGGTGGCCGGGTCGCCGAGGTGATAGATCCGCTCCGACGGTTCGATGCCGTCCAGGAACTCCTGGTAGCGGACGGCGTAGTCCAGGTGGGACAGCGGTTCGGCGATCGCCAGTGCTCGGGCCGGGTCGCAACCGGGTGCGTAGGCGGTCCAGGCCTCGATCCAGGCCTCGGCGGCGGCGGGTCGTTTGGCAGGGGGAAGCCAGTCGCAGGCCCGTATTCCGTCCAGCACCGGGTTGCCGACGTGCGCGTCGGCGAAGTCCACCACGGCCGGCGGACCGCCGTCGCTGCGCCAGTTTCCCGGGTGGAAGTCGCCGTGCACGACCGTGTCGGGCAGGCCGCACTCGGCCAGCAAGGGCCATCGTTCGACCAGCTCGTACGCACCCTCCAGCTCCTCTGCGGTCAGCTCGCGGGCCACGTCACCGGCGAGCAGCTCGCGGACCCGGTCGGCGACGACGGGTCCGCGCCGGTCCGGCAACCCGGGCGGGATCGCGCCCGCCAGGCCGGCCTGTGCGGCGGCCAGTCGCGTCACAGCGCTGTCGATGATCTCGACGGGGGCGTCCCAGCAGTCCTCGCCGGGAAGGTGCTCCAGCAGGACCCGCCGCGGTCCCGACGCCACGACCGTGGGAACCAGGCCGGGGTCCAGGGCCGCGAACGCGCCGATGACGGCGGCCTCGTCGGTGGCGAAGTGCGGCGTGGCCTTCAGCCATACGGGCCCTTGGGCGGTGGGCAGGAGGAACAGCCCGGCCAGATTCCAGGTCCTGCGTTGCCGGATCGGCCCGGTCAGCGGTCGCCCGGCCGTCCTCAGCGCGTCCGCCGCCCAGCTCAACAGCTCCCGCAGCCCGTCGATCCGCGCCCACGGCGCCCGCAGCCGCTCAGGCCTGTCCACCACCGCGTGGTCAGCGGGCAGCGGAGCCGTCAGCCGCCCGGAGGCGGGGCGCTCCAGCGCTTCGACGTGATAGGTCACATGACCACCGCGGCCGCCTTCGCCGCCGTCCACGTCCAGGAGGCGCAGCACCAGCACGTCCACGCCGAGCACCTGGCGCAGGTGCGCGACGACCGGCTCCACATCGGCCCACCACGGCACATCCACCGCGAACGGGCCGATGACACCGAGCCGATCGTCACCCGAGGTGATCCATGCGCTGACTGTCCTGTCCATCCGCTCAGTGTGATCGCTCCCCGCGACGCCCGCCACGGAATATCCGGCCGCGGTACGAGATCGCGGGATGAGGCTTCCTAGCCCGCCGTGCTCTCCCGGACGATCAGCCGGTGGGGCACCACGATCTCGGCGGGGGCGGCGGCGGTGCCGCTGATCGCTTCGAGGAGGATGTTCACCGCCCGGCGCGCGATTTCGCCCTTGTCGGGGGCGACCGTGGTCAGGCTGGGCGTGCTGTACTGGCCCTCCTCGATGTCGTCGATGCCGGCCACCGCCACGTCGTCGGGGATGCGCCGCCCCGCCCTGGTCAGCGCCCGCATCGCACCTAGGGCCAGCAGATCGTTGTAGCAGAAGACGGCGTCGGGCGGCTCGGGGAGTGCCAGCAGCGACTCCATGGCCTCGGCGCCGAGCCGCCGGTGGAAGTGCGGGGTGGACACGATCAGGCGTTCGTCCACTTCCAGGCCCGCCCGCGCCAGCGCCTGCCGGTAGCCGGCCGTGCGCAGCTGCGCGGTCTCGCCGGTCGCGTACGGCTGGTCGCCGATGGCGGCCACCCGGCGGCGGCCGAGGCCGAGCAGGTGGGTGGTGGCGTCCCGGGCCGCCGCCACGTTGTCGATGGCCACGTGGTGGAAGCTGCCGTTGAAGATGTGCTCGCCGAGCAGCACGATCGGGATCCGGTTGCCCCGGGACCGCAGCTCCTGCGCCGACACGGTCAGCGGGCTCAGCAGGAGCCCGTCGAACATGGTGGCCCGCGAGTCCCGGCCGAGCAGCTCGCGCTCGCGATCTCCGTCGCCGTCGGTCTGGTCGATCATCACCACGTAGCCGTGCGCACGAGCCGCGGTGATCACCTGCCGGGCCAGCTCGGCGAAGTACGGCACGTCCAGCTCGGGCACGACCAGGGCGATCATCCCGGTGCGCCCCTGTTTGAGATTGCGCGCGATCAGATTGGGGCGGTAGTCGAGCTCGTCCAGCGCCGCCTGGACCCGGCCCCGCAGCTCGTCGGAGACCGGCGCGTAGCCGTTGACCACGTTGGACACCGTGCGGATCGACACGTTCGCCCGCTTGGCGACGTCGCGCAGGGTTGCACCGGCCATGCGTCTCCTTTACGCCCGTTCCAAACCTCACCAGATCCTAACCGCTCTTGCACCGTTGCAGACAAGTATGCATGATGTCTGCATCGTTGCAGAGCCCTCACCTGAGGCGAGGCCGAGGAGTCAAAGATGTCCGAACCACCCATGGACCGCCGTGGATTTCTCAAGGGAGCCCTGGGCCTCGGCGCGCTCGCCGCGACCGGCGGCGCGCTGGCCGGCTGCGCCGCCGGCACCCCTGGCGGGCCGGGCGCCCAGCCGAGCAAGCTCGCCAAGCCCACCGCCTCGGCCGCGTCCGCGAAGGGCCAGATCACCATCTGGAACCGGTCCGGCGACCTGTTCAAGGTGTTCGACGCGGCGATCGCCAAGTTCCGCGAGGCGTACCCGAACGTCACGGTGAACCACCAGGCCGTGGACATCGACGCCAAGCTGGCCAACACCCTGATCAGCGGCACGGACGTGCCCGACGGCAGCTTCTGGGACGACGCCAAGATCGGCGGGCAGGCCGAGCACCTGTACGACCTGACCGACCTGATCGCGCCGTACCGCGAGCAGACGTCGCCGTACAAAGTGTCGGTGAACACCGTCGGGGGCAAGATCTACGGCGTGCCGTGGGACCTGGACCCCGGCCTGCTCTGGTACCGCGAGGACATCCTGGAGGGCGCGGGGATCGACCCGGCGAGCCTGGCCACGTACGACGACCTGCTGACCGCGGCCCGCACGATCAAGGAGAAGGATCCCAAGACCAGGCCCATCCACCTGGACAAGAGCCCGTTCCTGGGCCAGCTGTGGCTGGAGATGCTGGCCAACCAGCAGGGCACCAGTCTCACCGACGCCCAGGGCAGGCTCCGGCTCGACTCGGCCGAATACCGGCGGATCTTCGCCTGGATCCAGAGCGCGGTCAAGGACGGCCTGGTCACCCACGCGCCCTACCTGGAGCCGGCCGACGTCAACACGCTGGAGAGCGGCCAGCAGGTGTTCGTGCCGTGGGCGATCTGGTGGTCCTTCGCGCCACAGCAGCTGCTCAAGGCCACCAAGGGCAAGTGGCGGGCGGCGCCGCTGCCGGCCTGGACGCCGGGCGGCGCGCGCAGCGGCGCGATGGGCGGCAGCAGCTTCGTCATCCCCGCCAAGGCCAAGAACCCCGAGCTGGCCTGGCTGCTGTACGAGTTCCTGTGCTTCAAGGAGCCCGGCTACACCGCCGTGTACGGCCCCAACAGCGTCTACCCCGGCGGCCTGTCCACCTCGATCCCCAGCTACCAGCCCGCGCTCGACCCGGCCAAGCCGCTGTTCCAGCCGATCGAGGCGCTCGGGGGCCAGGACCTGTGGAAGGTGGCCGTGGACGCCGCCGCCACCATCCCGGCCGCCGCGCCGATCCCGTGGTGGTGGGCGCAGTCGGTGGACTACCTCGGCAACAACGTGCAGCGCCTGATGGAGGGCAAGATGGCGCCCGACGACGTGATCGCCGAGTCGGCGCAGAAGATCCAGCGCAACCTCATCGACCGCTCATGAGGTCTGCGCGACTGTCGCCGTACCTGTTCATCGCTCCGTTCTTCGTGGTCTTCGCCGCGTTCGGGATCTACCCGCTGATCTACGCGCTGCAGCTCAGCTTCATGCGCTGGCGGGGAGCCGGCGAGGCCCACTGGGTGGGGCTCGGCAACTACCTCTACCTGCTGACCAGCCCGGACTTCTGGGCCTCGCTCGGCAACAGCGCGGTCATGTGGCTGCTGATCGTGCCGATCCAGGTCATCGCCGGGCTGGGCGGCGCGGTGCTGCTGGCCAACGCCAAGCTGCGGCTGCGCGGGCTGTTCCGGGTGGCGTTCATCGCGCCGTTCGTGACCCCGCTGGTGGCCATGGCGCAGGTGTGGATCGTGGTGTTCGACCAGGACTACGGCCCGGTCAACCGCCTGCTCAACCTGGTGGGCCTGCCGGACGTGGGCTGGCTGACGTCCACGGCGTGGGCCAAGCCGACGCTGGCGCTGCTGTTCCTGTGGAAGACCACCGGGTTCGCGATCATCATCCTGCTGGCGGGCCTGCAGGCCGTACCCGGCGGCGTGTACGAGGCCGCCGCCCTCGACGGCGCCTCCCGCGCCCGCCAGTTCTGGTCGATCACCGTCCCGCTGGTGCGCCGGAGCATGGCGTTCCTGGTGGTCGTGCAGACGCTGGCCGTCTTCCAGATGTTCGCCGAGCCGTTCGTGGTCACCGAGGGCGGCCCGTACGGCTCCACCACCACCGCAGGCCTGTACCTGTACGACCACATCACCGCCTCCGACCTGGGCACCGGCGCCGCGAACTCGTTCCTGCTGGTGCTGCTGGTCTTCGGCCTGTCGCTGGTCTCGGTCAGGCTGCTGCGGCCGAAGGACGAGGCGTCATGAACCAGACCAGGCCCGGCCCCGTGCAGTACGCGGTGCTGGCGCTGCTCGCGATCGTGTTCCTCTACCCGATCTGGTGGGCGGTCAGCTCCTCGCTCAAGCCGGCGGCCGAGATCATCTCCGATCCGCTGTCGATCGGCGCGCTGACGCTGGACAACTACCGGGCCATGTTCACCGACGTGCCGATCGGCACCGGATTCGCGAACACGGCGCTGGTGCTGGTGGTCAGGGGCGCGATGACGATGTTCTTCTGCCCGCTGGCGGGCTACGCGTTCGCCAAGTACGACTTCCCCGGCAAGAACCTGCTGTTCGGCGTGGTCCTGCTGACGTTGATGCTGCCGACGCTGGTGCTGATCATTCCGCTGCTGCTGGAGATGAGCGCGCTGGGCTGGGTGAACACGTACCAGGCACTGATCCTGCCGGGCAGCATCGACGCGTTCAGCATCTTCTGGATGCGGCAGACCATCGCCGCCATCCCGGACGAGCTGATCGACGCCGGGCGGGTGGACGGCGCGGGGGAGTTCGGCATCTTCGCCAAGGTCGTGCTGCCGGTGATCCGGCCCGGCCTGGCCGCGCTGGCAGTCCTGACCACCATGAACGTCTACAACGACTTCGTCTGGCCGGTCGTCGCCGTCAACGACACCTCACACCAGACGCTGCAGGTGGTGCTGGCCACGCTGGCGCAGAACGTCACCGGCAACCGGATCGGCGCCGACTTCGCGACGGTCTGGGGCGAACTCCTCGCCGCGGGCAGCATCGCGCTCCTCCCGCTGCTGGTGATCTTCGTCCTGCTGCAGCGCCACTTCATCAACGGCATCCTCGCGGGCAGCGTCAAGGGCTGACCCCCGTCCTCACGGAAGAGAGCACCATGGAATATCCCCGCCCCCACTTCGACCGGTCGCACTCCTGGTCGAGCCTCAACGGCGAGTGGGACTTCCGGGCCGACCCCGAGCCGGACTGGCACCGGACCATCACCGTGCCCTTCGCCTGGGAGACCCCCGCGTCGGGCATCGAGGCCCACTGGCTGCCGGTGGCCTGGTATCGCCGCCGGGTCTCCGTCCCGTCGGAGTGGACCGGGCAGCGGGTGGTGCTGCACTTCGGCGCCGTGCACCACGAGGCCACTGTCTGGGTGAACGACGTCGAGGTGGTCACCCACCGGGGCGGCTACACGCCGTTCGAGGCCGACATCACCAACGCGCTGCGCGACGGGGGCGGCCAGGAGGTCGTGGTACGGGTCTCCGCGCCGCTCGACAAGCGCGAGATCGCGCACGGCAAGCAGCGCAGCATCCCGCGCGACGACTTCGACGGTGTGTGTTTCACCCCGTCGTCCGGCATCTGGCAGAGCGTCTGGCTGGAGGCCCGCCCCGCCACCCACCTGGCCGCCCTGAAGCTGCGCCCGTCGGCGGGACTGGACGCCATCGAGGTCGAGGCCCGGGTGGCGGGACCGGCGGAGTCCGTGCTCCGGCTGACCCTGCGCGGGACGGACACGACGATCGAGCTGCCGGTCGCCGGCGGGACCGTACGGGGCGTGCTGCCGGTCGCCGAGCCGCGCCTGTGGTCGCCGGACGACCCGCACCTCTACCACGTGGACGCCGAGCTGACCTCGGCCGACGGCACCGACCGGGTCGCCGCCTACACGGGGTTGCGCCGGATCGAGGTGATCGGCGAGGACCTGTACCTCAACGGCAGCCGCCTGTTCGTACGCGGCGTGCTCGACCAGGGCTACTGGCCGCGTACCGGCATCACCCCACCCGACGACGCCGCGCTCCGCCACGACCTCGGCCTCGCCGCCGCGGCCGGATACAACCTGGTCCGCAAGCACCTCAAGCTGGAGGACCCGCGCTTCGTCCACCACGCCGACACGCTCGGCATGCTGCTGTGGGCCGAGCCCGCCGCCACCGGCCGCTTCTCCGCCGAGTCCGTGGCGGCGTTCGAGGAGCAGATCGCGCCCATGGCGGAACGCGACGGCAACTCCCCGGCGATCGTCATCTGGGGCCTGTACAACGAGGAGTGGGGCCTGGACTGGGACATCCCGGGCGATCCGGCCAGGCAGGAGGCCGCCGCGCGAGCGTACGACCTGCTCAAGGCCCTCGACCCGACCCGCCCGGCGGTGGACAACTCCGGCTGGACCCACGTCAAGACCGACCTCCTCGACTGGCACTACTACGACGAGTCCGCCGCCTCCTGGGGCCGGACGGTGGCCGCCCTGCTGGACGGCGCTCAGGACGACTTCCCGGTCCGGCTCGGCCCCGACTACGTCGTACGCAAGAAGCTGGCCGGCGCGCCGTCCCAGCCGCTGCGCGGCCTGCCCAACCTCAACAGCGAGTACGGCGGCGGCTTCACCAGCGTGGAACGCGCGTGGCACCTGCGCTGGCAGACCCAGGAACTGCGCCGCCACGACCGCCTGGCCGGCTACGTCTACACCGAGCTGTACGACATCGAGCACGAGTCCGCCGGCCTGCTGGACTTCGAGCGCCGGGCCAAAGACCTGGCCGGCGTGGACCCGGCGCACGTGAACGCCACCACGACGCTCGTCCTCGACGTCGTCCCCGTCGCGCCCGGCCGCGACCTGCTGACCGAGACGCGCGAGATCACCGTGCCCGTACACGTCTCGCACCACGGCGCCGAGCCGGTCAACGGCCACCTGCACACCGCCTGGACCCCCGTGCTGCGCCCCGCCCCCGACGCACCCGGCGCTTTCGGCGCGCCAGGCCCGTGGATCGAGGCCAAGCCGTTCCTGCTCAGCGCCCCCGCCGAGGTCAGCGCCGAGCTCCCGGCCGGTTGGACCAGCGGCCGCCTGCATCTCGCCCTGGTCAGCGACGGCGCCGTGGTCGCCCGCTCGGCCGTGGACGTGGACACCTGCACCGCCCCCGTCATCGGAGACGACTCGAACTAAGGAGACAGCGTGCGCCTCACACCCCCCATTGCCGCGTTAGCCCTGGTCGGAGCCTGCCTGGCCGGGTCCGCGAGTCCCGCCCAGGCGGCTCCGCCCGGCCAGGTGCTCTACGCGCCGAACCTGGGCACGTATCCGCAGGGCGACGCCAGCTACCCGCGGGCGATCCGACTCGACCACGACGGCTCGCCGAACGAGACCATGCTCGCGACGTTCGCCCGCCGCAACCACAACGCGCCCACGTCGCTGCCGATCTACCGCAGCACCGACGGTGGGCGCACCTGGTCAGCGAACCCGATCTCCACGATCACCTCCCACACGCCCGGCTGGGACCTGGAGGCCCCGGTTCTGTACGAGGTGCCGCGCACAGCCAACGGGCTGAACCAAGGCGACCTGCTGGCCGCGGGCACAGCCTGGGACGTCGGCGACTACACGGCCCAGAAGGTCGAGGTGTTCAAGAGCACCGACCACGGCGCGACCTGGACGTACCTGTCGAACTGCACGCAGACCAGCGGCCAGCCCAATTCGTGGGGCCACGGCATCTGGGAGCCGTGGTTCCTGCTGGCCCCGAACAACACCCTCGCCTGCTTCATCTCCGACGAGCGCCCCGCCAACACCCCCACCAACAACCAGGTCATCGGCCACTACACCTCCACCAACGGCGGCCAGTCGTGGAGCGCCACGCTCACCCAGGACGTGGCCTTCCCGGCCGACAACCTGGCCAGGCCGGGCATGTCAATCCTGACCGGGCTGCCGAACGGGTCATTCCTGATGGCGTACGAGATGTGCCGGGACGCCACCGACCCCGACCACGCCTGCGAGGTGTACGTCAAGACCAGCTCCGACGGCCTGAACTGGGGCTCCGGCACCGGGACCCTGGTCCGCACCTCCGACCAGCGGGAGCTGCTGCACACGCCGTACGTGGCCTGGCTGCCTGGCGGCGGCCCCAACGGCACGCTGCTGATGTCCGGCCAGCGCGTCGTCGCCGGCCCGACCGGCAACAAGACCGTGCTCGGCGAGTCCGGCCAGGTCCTGTTCGCCAACACCAATCTGGGCGCCGGCGCGTGGACCGAGATCGAGGCGCCGGTGAACGTCAACCCCACCGGCGGCTACAACACCGGCGAGCCGTCCTGCCCCGGCTACAGCTCGCCGATCGTGCCCTCCGCGAACGGCACCGGCTTCCTCTACCTCGCCGCCACCCAGCTCACCGGCAACCAGTGCCAGGTCAAGTACGGCATCGGCACGCTGCCCGGCACCGTCGGCCAGATCACCGGCCCCGCCGGCGCCGGCAAGTGCGTGGACGTGGACACCAACACGAACGCCAACGGCAACCCCGTGCAGCTGTGGGACTGCGGGATCGCCACCGGCCAGCGCTGGTCGCGGCACCCCGATGGCACTCTGCGCGCCTTCGGCAAGTGCCTGGACATCGACGCCAACGCCACCGCCAACTTCAGCAAGGTCCAGCTCTGGGAGTGCAACGGCGCGGGCGGCCAGCAGTGGCGCTCGCAGCCGAACGGCGCCCTGCTGAACCCGCAGTCCGGCCGCTGCCTCGACAGCCCCGGCGGCGCCACCGCCGCCGGCACCCGCCTGCAGATCTACGACTGCAACGGGCTCGACCCGCAGAAGTGGAACCTCCCGGCCTAGGCGTTTCTGCAGCTCAGGTGCGCACTGGCCGCACCGGCGGCCTGGGCGGTGTTCGTGGTCACCCTGTCCACGAACACCGCTCGGGATACCCGGCGAACTCCGGCCCTGAACCGGCAACCCGGTTCGCCCGCCGCCAGCGCGAGAAGAGCTCATGGATGTGGGAGGGCGAATGCGACGGCGCATGCCTGATCGACCATGACGAACGGCGACTGCTGCTGTTCTGCCACTGCGATGGCGACCAAAGCTACCGGCTCGCGGCCCTGGCCACACTCGCCCGGACCTGGCACGGCTGGCGTGTGGAGTGGGCCTATGACGGCCTTCAGCAGATCAAGGTGGCAGTCGGCCACGCCGCCGAGGTCACCCCACCCTCCCCTCAAGCTCCGCAGGCCGGCGAAGAATGGTGCGAGAAAGTCGTCGCCGGTATCCACCTCGACCTCGATGACCAGACCGCCGGCATCTGGACCATCTCGACGTTGCGCGGTGCCCTCCTGGACGTAGCCTTCACCCACCGTCCCATGGATCTGACCAGCGATGAGAAGGCTGTGGTTCATGCCGCCATCGCCGGCGTCATGACATCGTCCCGATGAGCAGGGTGCGGGCGAGGCGTCACAACCCGAGCAGCTCGGTGCCGTCCATCAGCGGCCCGGCGCCGTACGGCTCCAGCCACCGGTAGCGGCGGTGGCCGTCACCGGTACGCCAGTCGCGCGGGCTGCTGGTGTGCAGCCAGTCCAAGGGCTCCACGCCGCCCGGCACGCCGCCGTCCAGCGCGATCCGCACGGCGGCGCGCAGGTCGGCGTCCACGCCGGCGGTGCGGGCCCGCGGGTCCACCGAGACGAACAGCGCGGTCCCCGACCGGGCCACCAGGTCCAGGAACTCCCGGTTGCGTTCCCACGGGGTGGCCGGAGTGCAGGGCACGCAGTCGGCGTCCACGGCGAAGAAGGTGCGGTGCTGGGCCAGCCGGAAGGCCAGGGTGTTGACCCCCATCCGGCGGGTCCGCTCCCAGAACCTGCCGGAGGTGTCGTCGCCGGTCCGCTGCAGGTGGACCAGGCCGGCGGCCAGGTGGCCGACCGTGTTGCAGCCGAGCACCAGCGCGTCACCGGCCGCCTGCCTGATGGTCCGGTACAGGCTCAGGAGCACCTCGGCGTTGGTGACGGTGCGGTCGGCCAGTGCCCACCCGGGTTCGGTGAGTTGCCGGCCCATGTGAAAACCCCACCGGGCGAAGTGGTCGTACGTGGAGAAGTCATGCTTGATCAGCTCGAAGCCCCAGCCGGTCAGGCGGCGGACGTCGGCGCCGATGGTGTGCAGGTTGTCCGGGATGCTCAGGTCCAGCGGCTGCTCGGGCACCGGTCGCGGCCCGGCCCGCAGCCGGCTCGGGTCGTCCACGACGGACAGCGCCGCCGGCCGGAGCCAGATGCCGGGCCGGGCGCCCGCGGCGGCGATGCCGGCGGCGAGGCCGGGCATGTCGTCGAAGAAGCCGGGGAGTCCGGCCGTCCACGGCCCGCCGGGGCACTCGCCACCGGGACTCCACCCGGCGTCCACCACGCAGAAAGGCCGGACCGGGTGGCCGCCGGCGAGGTCGGCGATGGTCTCCGCATCCCGCAGGACCTCGCCCGGGCCGAAGTCGCGGCCATAGGCGTAGTACCAGTTGTTGGCGCCGACGACGGGCTCGGGCGGTAGCAGCGGGTCGTCGCACATGGCCCGGCACAACTCGGTCAGTGCGGCGAACGGCGACACGTCCGCGCGCGGGCCGAGCCGGACCACGGTGGCCGCGTGCAGCCGCCGCCCGCCCGGTTCGACCGGCGCGGCGCCATTGCGTACGTCCAGCCAGAGCGTGACGCCGTCCTCGTCGAGGTTCCACGAGCAGAAGGCGGCGGGCCGGACCCGCACGCCCATGCCCTCGGTGCGGCCGGTGGCGGGGTCGTGGGCCAGCCAGTACCAGGGAAGGACGCGGTCCGGCTGGCGGTGCCGCCACTGCAGGTCGCCGTAGGAGCGTTCCCAGGCGTCGCCCAGGATCAGGGCCGGCTCCGGTTGCGGATCATGCCACCGCAGGGCCACCCGGGACAGGCCGCGGCGGGGGGAGCTCAGGTGGATCTCGAGGCCTTCGCCCGCCGGGTTCAGGTCGACCGCCACGTCCGGGGCGGCGAAGCCGGTGCGACCGCGCCGGGCCGGGGCCGGTCGGCCGTCGTCGTGCAGGACGAACACCTCATCGGGCACGCGTACCTCGCTCATGGCGCTCCAAGGAGGAAGGGGGGTGGAGTGTCACAGGCTCGCGGAGCCGAGTGTGGGATCCGCGTAACGGACTCGTAACGAAGGATTGACATGCGGTTCAGGTGGGGGCACTTTTGAGGCCAGCCTAGCAACTAAAAGCAATTAGTAAATCGAAATGGTCCGCGTATACCGTGGCTTCCTCCTCTTGATCGCCATGGTAAATCGTGCTGCCTAAATCGATTTACTAAAGCTTAGTTCTTCATCGGGAGGTGCCGCAGTGCCCCAGGAGACCAGCACGCGAGCCGAGGAGCCGACGGCGCCGTACGGCGTGGCGGCGAGCCGGCCGGAGCCGATCCACCTGCGGGCGGGCGGCGTCAGCCTGGTCCTGGATGTCGGCGGGCCGCGCCTGCCGAGCGTGCTGCACTGGGGCGGCGACCTTGGAGACGTCACTCCGGCGCAGCTGAGCGAGCTGGCTCTCGCCGCCATTCCCGCCGTCGTCTCCAGCGGCCTCGACACGCCCGCGGAACTCTCGGTGCTCGCCGAGCACGCGAACGGCTGGCCGGGGCTGCCGGGACTACGCGGGCATCGCGGGGGCACGGCCTGGTCGCCGCTGTTCACGGTGACCTCCGCGCACGCCGCCGGCGCGGAGGTCCGCGTCGAAGCCGTGGACGAGGCCGCGGGCCTGGAGCTGACGGTGTGGATCGCGCTCGACGCGACCGGCCTGATCACCCTGCGGGCCGCGGTGCGCAACCGGCATCCGGCCGAGCCGTACGTGCTGGACGGCCTCGTGCTCAACCTGCCGGTGCCCGCCGAGGCCGCCGAGCTGCTGGACCTGACCGGGCGGCACCTGCGCGAGCGGTCACCGCAGCGCCAGCCGTTCACCGTGGGCTCCCGGGTCAGGGAGAGCCGCCGCGGCCGCACAGGGGCGGACGCGTCGCTGCTCCTGGCGGCCGGTGTTCCCGGCTTCGGATTCCGCTCCGGCGAGGTGTGGGCCGTGCACGTGGGCTGGAGTGGCAACCACGTCACCTACGCCGAGCGTCTACCGGACGGGCGAGCCGTCATCGGCGGCGGCGAGCTGCTCCTGCCGGGCGAGGTACGGCTGGAACCGGGGGAGGAGTACACCACCCCGCGGCTGTACGCGGCCTACGGCCACGGGCTGGACGACGTGTCGGACCGCTTCCACCGGCACCTACGCGCCCGGGCGGGCCACCCGGCCTCCCCGCGTCCCGTGGTCATGAACACCTGGGAGGCCGTCTACTTCGACCACGACCTGCCCAAGCTGCGCGCGCTCGCCGACCGGGCGGCCGAGGTGGGAGCGGAGCGGTTCGTCCTGGACGACGGCTGGTTCCGCCACCGCCGCGACGACTACGCCGGCCTCGGCGACTGGTACGTGGACGAGGACGTCTGGCCGCAGGGCCTGCACCCCCTGGTCGATCACGTGCGGGCGCTCGGGATGCGGTTCGGGCTGTGGGTCGAGCCGGAGATGATCAATCCCGACTCCGACCTGGCTCGGGCCCACCCGGAGTGGATCATGTCGACGGGCGGGCGGACGCCGCCGGAGGTGCGTCACCAGCAGGTGCTCGACCTCGTGCACCCCGAGGCGTACGCGTACGTGCTGGACCGCCTGGACCGGCTCGTCGCCGAGTACGCCATCGACTACCTGAAGTGGGACCACAACCGCGACCTGATCGACGCGGGCCACAGCCCGCGCGGAGAGGCGGCCGTCCACCGGCAGACGCTGGCGGTCTACCGGCTGCTGGACGAGCTGCGCCGCCGCCACCCCGGCCTGGAGATCGAGTCCTGCTCCTCGGGGGGAGCGCGGGTGGACCTCGGCATCCTCCAGCGGACGGACCGGGTGTGGGGCAGCGATTGCATCGACGCCCTGGAACGCCAGTCGATCCAGCGCTGGACCCAGCTCCTGCTCCCGCCCGAGCTCATCGGCTCGCACGTGGGAGCCGGGCACGCGCACACCACCGGCCGGCGCCACGACCTCGCCTTCCGCGCGGGAACCGCGCTGTTCGGCCACTTCGGCATCGAATGGGACCTCACCTCGGCCTCGGTGGCCGAGCGAGCCGAGCTGGCCCGCTGGATCGCGCTCTACAAGGACGTGCGCGGCCTGCTGCACACGGGGCGGATCGTCCGCGCCGATCATCCCGACCCCGCGCTGTGGGTGCACGGCGTGGTCGCGCAGGACCGCTCCGAGGCGATCTTCGCGCTGGTCGCGGTCGCGACCTCGGTCGTCGCGCCGCCCGGCCGGGTGCGGCTGCCCGGGCTCGACCCACGGGCGACGTACCGGGTCGAACCGCTGGCGCCAGGTGACGTGGCCGCCGGCATCAACCACGTACTCCCGTCGTGGCTGGCCCACGGCGAGCTCAGGCTTCCCGGCCCGGTCCTGGAACAAGCCGGGATCCAGGCCCCCGATCTCTATCCAGAACACCTACTGCTGCTCCGGCTGACTAGGGAGTGATCGATGGCGAACACGGTCTCCGTTCCCACACCAAGACCCGGGGCGCCCGCGGGGCGCCACAAGCCGCAGGCCCGATCGCAGGAGAGGAGGGACCATCGGGCGGCGCTCTTCTTCATCCTCCCGGCGCTGCTCGGGTTCGCGGTCTTCTACCTCTGGCCCACGATCCGCGGCGTGTACCTGAGCTTCACCGACTACAGCCTGCTGGCTCCGCCCGAGTGGTCCGGGCTGTCGAACTACACCAAGCTCCTCGGCGACGGCTCCTTCTGGAGCTCGCTCGCGGTGACCCTGGAATACGTCGTCATCAACATCGGGGTGCAGACGGTCGTCGCGGTTGTCCTGGCGGTCCTGATGCACCGGCTGACCAGGTCGAGCCTCCTGCGCGGGGTGCTGCTGCTGCCGTACCTCGTCGCGAACGTGGTCGTCGCCCTCGTGTGGTACTGGATGGCCGACTACACCCTCGGCGTGGTCAACCAGTTCATCGGCTGGATCGGGCTCGGCCCCCTGGGGTTCTTCGGGGAAGAGCACCTGGTGATCCCGACGATCGCGCTCGTGAACGTCTGGCGGCACATGGGTTACACCGCGCTGCTGATCTTCGCCGGCCTGCAGGCGATCCCGAGGTCGCTCTATGAGGCGGCGTCCGTGGACGGATCCACGGAGTGGCGCTCGTTCTGGCGGATCACGCTGCCGCTGCTGCGGCCGGTGCTGGCGATGGTGCTGGTCATCACGGTCATCGGGTCGTTCCAGATCTTCGACACCGTGGCCGTCACCACCCAGGGCGGCCCGGCGGACGCCTCCAAGGTCATCTACTACTACATCTTCGAGAAGGCCTTCAGCCAGTTCGACTTCGGCTATGCCTCCGCGATGGGCGTCGCCCTCATCGCCATCCTCGCCGGTGTCTCGCTGCTTCAGATGCGCTTGCTACGTGCGGGCGAGTCGGACCTGTCCTAGAGGAGCGCTGTCATGACCGCGATAAGCATGCCCTCGGCGAAGACCGCGGTGGCCAGGCCGGCCGCGCGCCATGGACGTCGCACCCGCATCGGCCGGATCGCCGCCTGGGTGGTGCTCTGGATCTTCGTCCTGCTCACGCTGTTCCCGTTCTACTGGATGCTGCGCACCTCGCTGTCCAACAACCGGATGTTGTTCTCCGACCCCTCGTCCTGGCTGCCGGTGGCCCCGACCCTCGGCGGGTACGAGCGGGTGTTCGGGCTGGCCACCATCCAGGAGGCCCAGGCGCAGGGCGGCTCCGGCGCCTCCATCAGCTTCTGGCTCTACCTGCGCAACTCCGTGATCGTCGCGACGGTCATCACGATCGGCCAGGTGTTCTTCAGCGCCATGGCGGCCTACGCCTTCGCGCGGCTGCGCTGGCCCGGCCGGGACAAGGTGTTCTTCCTCTTCCTGACCGCACTGATGGTCCCGCCGATCTTCATCCACCTGCCCAACTTCGAGCTGATGAAGAACATGGGGCTGCTCAACACCTTCGCCGGGATCGTGCTGCCGTACCTGTTCATGACCCCGTTCGCCGTCTTCTTCCTGCGGCAGTTCTTCCTGAACGTGAGCCGCGAGGTGGAGGAGGCCGCGATGCTCGACGGCGCCGGCTATCCCCGCATCTTCTTCCGGCTCATCCTGCCCATGAGCGCGGCGCCGATCGCCACGCTGGCCATCCTCACGTACATCAATTCCTGGAACGAGTACTTCTGGCCGCTGCTGGTCACCGATCCCACGAACGACGACGTGCGCGTGCTGACCGTGGCGCTCGGCGTGTTCAAGTCCCAGACGCCGCAGGGCAGCCCTGACTGGGCCGGGCTGATGGCCGCCACTCTCGTCGCGGCGCTTCCGGTGCTGGTGCTGTTCGCGACGTTCGGCAAGCGCATCGTCAACTCCATCCAGTTCTCCGGTCTGAAGTGACCGCCGGATCTTCGCGTCAACCCCCCACTGGAAAGGACACCTTGATGATCAAAAAGCTGCCGGCGGTCGCCGGCGTCGCCCTGCTGTCGCTGGCCCTCGCCGCGTGCGGCGGCGGCACCAGCGGAGGATCCGCCTCCGCCGGCGGGAAGGCGACCATCTCCTACTGGCTCTGGGACGCCAACCAGCAGCCGGCATACCAGCAGTGCGCCACCGACTTCCAGAAGGCCAACCCGAACATTACAGTCAAGATCACCCAGCTCGGCTGGGACGACTACTGGACCAAGCTCACCACGGGCTTCGTCTCCGGGTCCGCGCCGGACGTCTTCACCGACCACCTGGCCAAATACCCGGAGTTCGTCACCAAGCGCACCATCCTGCCGATCGACGACCTCGTCAAGCAGGACAAGGTGGACACCGGCATTTACGCGGAGGGCCTGGCCGACCTGTGGGTCGGCGCCGACGGCAAGCGGTACGGCCTGCCCAAGGACTGGGACACCATCGCCGTCTTCTACAACAAGAAGCTCACCGAGAAGGCGGGGATCACCGACGAGCAGCTGAAGAACATGGCCTGGAACCCTGCCGACGGCGGCACCTACGAGAAGATCATCGCCAAGCTGACCGTGGACAAGAACGGCAAGCGCGGCGACGAGCCCGGCTTCGACAAGAGCAAGGTCGAGACCTACGGCCTGTGGCTGGAGAGCTCCGGCAACGGCGTGGGCCAGACCCAGTGGAGCATGTACGCCGCCAGCAACGGCTGGAAGTTCACCGACAAGAACCCGTGGGGCAGCCAGTACAACTACGGCGACCCCAAGTTCCAGGAGACCATCACCTGGTGGAAGAGCCTGATCGACAAGGGTTACATGCCGCCGCTCAAGGCGACCGAAGGCGTGGCCTGGAACGACATGCTGTCCGCGGGTAAGGGCGCCATGGCGACCAACGGCAGCTGGATGATCGGTTCGGTGTTCGGCGCCAAGTCCGGCACGTTCGAGCCGGGGCTCGCCCCGCTGCCCGCCGGCCCGATGGGCACGCGGATGAGCATGTTCAACGGCCTCGCCGACTCGATCTACGCGGGGACCAAGAACAAGGACGCCGCGTGGCAGTGGGTGAAGTATCTCGCCTCCCCTGCCTGCCAGAACGTCGTCGCCCAGCACGCGGTCGTCTTCCCCGCCATCCCCGCCGCGGTGGAGGTCGCCCAGAAGAAGTTCGCGGACAAGGGCGTCGACGTCGAGGCGTTCACCGTGAACGTCAAGGACAAGACGACCTTCCTCTTCCCGATCACCGACCACGCCGCCGAGATCGAATCCGTCATGAAGCCGGCCATGGACGCCGTGATCGGCGGCAGCGCCCCGGCGAGCTCGCTGAGCAAGGCCAACGAGCAGGTCAACGCCCTGTTCAAGTGAGCGGGCGAGATGCGGGCAGCCCGGCACGGCATGGCCGGTGCCGGGTCTGCCGCCGGAACGGGGGTCCACATGTCCGATACGCACGCAAGAGTCACGCGGCCGGAGGTACTCATCGGCCGTACCACCTGCGCTACGCTGATCACGCCCGGCCGAGGGGCGGAGCGCATACGCACGCGTGAAGCCGCCGGACCTCACCGTCACCGCCGGGGCGTCGCGGTGGCGACGGCCCGCAGGATGGCGGACGCAGGATCAGTATGGAGCGACCGGGGAGCGGTGGGGGAGCGATCAGCACGGAGCGACCGGGGAGCGGTGGGGCAGCGATCAGCACGGAGCGGCCGATGAGCACCAGGCAGGGGGCCCGGGGACGCAGACGGCGCCCGACCATGGCGGACGTGGCCCGCCTTGCCGGCGTCTCGCCGACCACGGTCTCGTTCGTCATCAACGAGCGGCCGGGCAGCGGCATCCCCGAGGAGACCCGCCTGCGGGTGCTGGCCGCGGTGGAGGATCTCGGCTACCAGCCCAACCGGCAGGCACGCAGTCTGCGCCTGCAGCGCACCCGCCAGCTCGGGTTCCACGTCTCCGGCGCGCTGCTGGAGTCCAACCAGGTCTTCGCGGTGTCGTTCGTCTCGCCTCTGCTGCGTGAGGCCGAGCGGCGGGGATATCAGATCCTCGTCTTCACCTCGCCCGGCGACGTGACCGACCGGCTGGGCGAGCTCGTCGCGGCCCATGGAGTCGACGGATTCGTGATCACCGACTCCAGCATCGACGATCCCCGGGCCCGCTATCTCGCGGGAGTGGGGATGCCCTTCGCCTCGTTCGGGCGCACCGAGGCCGACCTGCCGCAGTCGTGGGTCGACGTGGACAACGCCGCGGGCGTCGCTTCCATGGTCGACTACCTGGTGAGCAAGGGACACGAGGACATCGCCTACGTGGGGCCCCGCCTGCCGGGCTACTGGTTCATCGAGCGGGTGGAGGGTTTCCGCGCCCGGATGCGGCACCACGGCCTGTCCGTGCCCGCCTCGTGGCTGGTGCAGGAGCCGGAGGCGAAGGTCGAGGCCGCCGTGGGCCGGCTGCTGCGCGGGCGTCGGCGCCCCACCGCGGTGGTCACCGCGGCCGACTGGCTGGCCGTCGCGGCGATCCGCGCCGTACGCTCGGCGGGGCTGCGGGTCGGCCACGACGTGGCCGTGACCGGCTTCGACGGCGGCCCCCTTCAGTGGCTCACGGATCCGCCGCTGACGACCGTGCGGCTGCCGTTCGAACAGGCCGCGGCCGCGTTGGTGGAGCGCTGCCTGCTCGAGATCGAGGAGGGCCCCACAGGGGAGCCGGGCATCTACCTGCCGACCGAAATCCTCGTGGGCGGCTCGGCCTAGCCGGTCTCGGGATCGACACAACCCATCGTCGGCGGAGGCACCAACGACAGCCAGCGCGGCCCGATGCGGGACGTCGACGTAGGCGGGCCGAGCCTGGGCGCTGTCTACTGGATGGCAGGCAACACGTTCTTCGCCACTGTCTCCAACGTGGCCTCGCTGCCGGCATACCAGCTGTCGGACCGCGGCCAGTGCGTGATCACGTCGGTGAAGCCCAGCTCGCGGGCCCGCCCGGCCGCGTCGGCGAAGAAGCCGGCGCTGGAGAGGGAGAACACCGGTGCGGCGTCCAGCGAGAGCATGCGGTCGAGCTCGCCCGGGCCCCGCCCGGTAGCGGCCTCCACATCGTCGAACCGCTTGGCCAGCTCGGCGACCGACTGCCACCACGCGCCGAGATCGGTGCTGCGCTCGCCGGTGGTCACCCAGCCCTGTCCGAATCGGGCGGCCAGGCGCATCGAACGCGGCCCATTGGCCGCGACGACGAACGGCGCTCGCGGCCGCTGCACGCACCCTGGAGTGCTGCGGGCGTCGACGGCTCGGTAGTGCTCCCCGCTGAAGTCGGCACTGCCGTCCCGCAGCAGCCCGTCGAGAAGCGTCACGAACTCGGCGAAGCGGTCGACCCGCTGGCGCGGGGACATCGCGGGCAGCCCGAGCACGGTGGCGTCATATCCCATGCCGCCGGCGCCCAGGCCAAGGGTGAGCCGTCCACCGGCCATGTCATCGAGCGCGGTCACCTCGCGGGCGAAGTGCGCCGGATGGCGGAAGTTGGGTGAGGCGACCATCGTGCCGAGGCGGATGCGGGAGGTCACCAGCGCCGCGGCGGTCAAGACCGGCACGGCGTCGAACCAAGGGCCGTCGACGAGGTCCCGCCAGCCCATGTGGTCGTAGGTCCAGGCGTGGTCGAACCCGTATTCCTCCGCCTGGCGCCACCGCCGCGACGCTTCCGACCACCGCTGGTCAGGCAGAATCACGATGCCCACTCGCATGGCCGACAGGCTATCGCTCAGGTCCGACACGCCATGTCGCCGCCTTCCGAGCGCCACTACTTACTCTCGGGGGTCAGCACTGGCCGTCGGTGAGGACCCAGAAATTCGGGCCGGTCTGCCTGAGTGTGTGGGTGACGAAGGTGTTCCATAGGCCCATGGCGTCGTTGGAGCCGTTGGCGTAGGTGTTGCCACCGGACTGATAGGCGCGGCCTGCGGTGGTGTGGGCGTAGTTGCTCGCGTACACACAAGTCGCCGGTGTCGGTGTCGGTGTCGGCGTGGGAGTGGAGGTCGGTGGGGTGGTCTGGCCGCCATCCAGGCCGAAGAAACGCGCGTCGTGGTAGGCCGAGCAGATGGTGTCCAGGAAGTACGCCGCAGTGGTGCCGCACTGGTCGGCGGCGCTTCCCGGGTCGATCGGCAGGCCGTGCCCCATTCCGGTGATCTGGTAGAGGCGCACGTCGTCGGCGCCGTACACCTGGAGGGAAGTGCCGCCGGTGAGCGACTGTGTGGACGTGGGGGTCTGCGAGACGCCGCGCACGTTCGTCCACTGGTCACGCAGTTGGGTGCCGTTGGCTGGAACGACGGTGTAATCGGACAGACCTTGCCAGATCGCGACGCGCGGGTACGGGCCCGCGCAGCCGGCGCAGGCGTTGCGCACCAGGTCGCCCCACTGCTGCGGCGTCTTGCTGGTGGGGCCGTACTGGCAGCTCGACGCCTGGGTCAGGCTGCTTGCGCAGCGATAGGCCAGCCCGGCCGCGATGGAGCCGGCGGCGAACACATCCGGATAAGTGGCCAGCATGACGGCCGACATGGCCCCGCCCGCGGACAGGCCGCTGACGTAGATCCGGGCGGGGTCGGTACCGTAGTTCGCGACGGCGTACGCGACCATGGCGCGGATCGAGGCCGCCTCGCCTGCCCCCCGGGTGGTGTCACCGGTCTCGAACCAGTTGAAGCAGCTCGAGGCGTTGTTGGCGCTGCTCGTCTGGGGCAGCACGAGCGCGAAGCCCCACTGGTCGGCATACTTCCGCCAGCCGCTGCTGGTGAAGTAGCCGCTGGCGTTCTGGGTGCACCCGTGCAGCAGCACCACCAGCGGGCGGCCGCTCTGCAGGCCGTCGGGGCGGTAGGCGTACATCGCGAGGTTGCCCGGATTAGTGCCGAAGGAGGACACCTGCACCAGCGACGCCGCCCGCGCAGCCGGCGTGGTCAGCGCTGTGGTGAGCAGGCCCGCCAGCCCGAGGAGAACGCCTAGCACGGTGACGGCCCATGGTCTGCGCAGGGGAGAGAGGAAGCTCATCGTGCCGCTCCTTTGTGACCTGGATCACTGGTCTACAGCGCAGGCTAGAGTCGCGGCGATCGTCCTGACATATCGCCAGAACACACTTTTTCAACCCGGGGTTGTGGGCAAGCGGCCGGGCCTATGCCTCTGGTGACGTCCCCTGCCGCCTGGTCTATCTGATCGCGCTCCGGGTGTTCGGCTTGAGGCGGGTCCCGTCGGCTGCCTTCTGTCCGCGTTAGGCCTCGGCTTCCTCCTGGGCGCGCCCATCAGCCTCAGCGGCGTGAGCGGCTCAGCATGACCAGCCCGGCGATGAACGACCCGAGCAGGGCCGGTGACAGGACGGCGAGGGCGCCCCACACGACGATGCCGAGATAGCCGAGTGCGGACGAACCGTACGTCGGGTCGGCGTCAGCGGCCGCGAACAGCCCCAGGCCGAGGGCGACACCGGCCACCGTGAGCGCGATCGGCGTCCACAGGAGCACGTGGGCCCACACACGGTAGGTCCGGGTGTAGACACGCCGGGCCGGCGGCACATTCCGCTGTGGGGGATACCCGACGGATTCGCTCATGCCCCATTTGTATCAGTCCACCTCCGCGTTGATCGCCGGAGACCATCGGGGCCTGGTGCTACGGTTGGCTCTCTCTAATACGCACATAAGGGGACGTATGTTCGGCATTGTCCGCCCGTGTCGGCACGTCATGTGCAAGGGGCTCTACGCGGACTGGATGGGCCACCTGTGCGGGCTCTGCCTGGCGCTCCGCGACGAGCACGGACATCTGTCCCGCCTGGTGACCAACTACGACGGCCTGCTCGTGTCCGTCCTCACCGAGGCCCAGTCGCCCGCGTCCACGTCGCGCCGGAGGGCCGGCCCGTGTGCGCTACGCGGCTTCAAGGGCGCCGACGTAGTGGAGTCCGAGGGGGTACGGCTGGCGGCCTCGGTGTCGCTGCTCCTGGCGGCCGGCAAGGTGAGCGACCACGTGGCGGACGGGGACGGCGTGTACGCCCGCCGCCCGGTGGCCGCCGGCGCCACCCGCCTGGCGGGCCGCTGGTCCTCGGCCGGCACCGCCATGGCCGGCACGCTGGGGTTCGACCCCACCCCGCTGACGGCGGCGGCCGGCCGCCAGGCCCTCCTGGAACGCGCCCCCGCCCAGGCGCTTCCGGGGAGGAACGCGGCGCCCGGGTTACGAGAGTTGACGGGGCCCGCTGAGGACGCCGTAGCCGCAGCGTTCGCGCACACCGCGGTGCTCGCGGGGAAGCCGCACAACCAGGAGGCTCTGGAGGCGGCCGGTCGCGGATTCGGGAAGCTGGCACACCTGATCGACGCGGTGGAGGACCTGGCCGACGACCGGGCGTCCGGGGCGTACAACCCGCTGGCCGCCACCGGCACCGGCCTGGACGAGGCGCGCCGCCACTGCGACGCCGCGCACGCCGAGCTGCGCGCCGCCGTGGATGAGCTGGACCTGCCCCGCCCCGCCCTGACGCGCGCCCTGCTGGTGCGGGAGACCGGCAGCGCCGTCTCCCGAGCCTTCGCCACCGCCGGAACGCACGGCCCCGGCCATCCGCCAGGACACGCGCCCGGCGATCCCGGCGCGCCGCCGGGACAACGGCCGCCGAAGCAGGACCCCGGCGGGCTGCTGTCGCTGGCGTGCACGGCGCTGAGCTGCTGCACGTGCGGCCTGTACCGGCCCGCCTGGGACGAGGACCGCGAGGGCTCCTGCTGCGAGCGCTTCGACTGCTCCGGCTACGACTGCTGCGGCAATTGCAGCAACTGCGGCTCCTGCTGCCCGGGCGAGGACGGCTGTTGCTGCGACGGCTGCGGCTGCGACTGCGGCTGACCGCTTGATCTCCTCGGCGTCGCGGGCCTGGGCATGCTCTTACCGGCTCCTGGCGGGCGCGATGGCTGCCAGGCGGGGGGCGAGTCGCGCGGCCATGAGGCGGTAGCCGTCGGCGGTTGGATGCAGGGAGTCAGGCAGCAGGAGGTGGGCATCCTCGAGTCCGAAGATGCTCGGGCCGCTGACGAGGTGGAGCCGTGCCTCGCCGCATCGACGCAGGGTGGTCACGGCGTCCGTCACGGCGCCGCGGACATCGTCGAGGGTCATCATCGCGCGGTTGGGCAACCGCTCACGGCGCGGTGAGACGATCGGCGAGATCACGGCGATCGGCACGTGGGGATGGGCATCGCGAATCGTCTGGATGAACCCCGACACCTGGCCGCTGAGCGTCCGTGCGCCGAAGCTCGCAGCGCCGTAGATGTTGCCCCCGAGGCACAGCGAGATCAGGTCCGCGGGCGTACGCGTGATGGCTCTGGCGACGATGGGATCAAGGTGGCACTCCCCGGCGAATCCGAGACAGGTGAGATCCCAGCCGAGGCGTCGAGCGACAAGAGCGGGCCACGTCTCGCTCGGGCCGGAAGCTGAGCGACACTGCGTGATCGAGCTTCCGTACGTGACCCAGCGGAACCCCTCATCCGTAGCGGCGGTGGCGTACGTGGCGCCGTGCAGGACGAGGGGTCCTATCCGGATCTCGCCGAACTGGGGCAACCAAACCTCGACGACCTTGGCGCCGGGCGGCAACGTGACGTGGCTCGTCTCCGTCCCGGACGTCAGTGCCGTCCGTCGCCACAGCGCGCCGTCCACGACGACGTCCAGCGACGTCACATCATCGTCCACGGCGTGGGTACGCAGCTCCAGCGCGGTCGCGTCGGTACGGACGACCGCGCGGACGCCGGCCGGCATGCGCGCACGCGTGACCAGGTCCGGAGCGTGGGCGGTGGCGATCCGGTCCGGTGGCAGCCGCCACGGTTGCCATGAGCCGCCCTCCTCCGTCCAGTCCAAGCTGCCCCGCCAGACGGTCGGTCGCGCGTCAGGAGCGAGCTGGATCAGCGCCATGCGGACCGGATCACCTCCTTGATCAGGCCTCGGTGCCGAGCACGACGTTCCGCCAGGATCCACCGTCGGAGAGAGCGAGGCCGCGCTTGCCGGTCTTGGGGTTGTGGATCATGATGAGGCCTCCGGCGTGGTCGGCCGCGTTCGGCAGTGTGTCCGGTGCGTGCTCGGCCAGGACCACCTGGTGGGTGTACACGGCTCGCATCCGTCGATCCGCGCTGCCCAGATCGCGTACGTTGTCGACGGGCGGAACCAGCCCGGTGGCGTTGGAGATCATGGAGACCAGCTCATTGGTGGACGTGGTCGAGCACAGCAACTCGGTGGCGGCCGATCCCGACGCGTTGACCGGGACCACCCGTAGCCCGCCTTTGACGCCCGGGTTGGCGTTGTTGCCCTCCACGACGAACGAGCCGTAGCGGTCCTCGCCCACCTTGATCGACCCGGTCCAGGTGCTGACCACCGTGGCCGCCGCTCCCAGCGGCTGGGCCACCTCGATCCGGTTGAACCGGCCCGGGCCGGCCTGCACGAACGAATCCGCCCCCACCGTGCCCGCGACCAGCGGCACCTGCCCAGAGGCGTTGCCGATGACGTGTGAGTCGTGCAGCCCGCCGGTGGTCAGAATCGGCGGCCGGTCGGCAGGATCGGCCGAGATGACGTTGCCGATGATGCTGAACGCGTGCGCTTTCCCGGCCACCCTGATCGCCGCGGCGTCGGTCTTCGCGTCGAGGTTCCAGTTGTCGAACGAGTTGTTCGCGATGGTGATCTTGCTCGCGTCGTTCTCGAATCGGATCGGCGAGTGGTTGAGCCAGTTGAACGAGTTCCCGCTGATGGTGACGTTGTGCGCGGTGACACCACTGGAGAACTGGATGGCGCACGGGCCGTTGTTCTGCGGCGGCTCGAACCCGCCGAGGACGTTGTCGCCGATGGTCAGGTTGTGGCCCCCGCTGGTGATCTCGATGATCGGCCCGTTGTCCGCCTTCTCCACCACATTGCCGCTGACGGTGGAGTTCGTCAGGCTGCCGATCAGCAGCCGCCGGCCGATGTCGAGCAGGTTGCCCTGGATGATCGCGCCGCGGAAGTCGCTGTCCCCGGCGCCTTGCGTGACGATGGCCTGGAACGGACTGTGGAAGTGGTTGTTGGCGATGAGCCACTTCCGCAGCCCGTACGGCGGGACATGGTCGGGCCCGCCTTCCACGCCGCCGGTCGGCCAGGCGAGGCTGACGCCGGTGGTGCAGAGGGCGACGAGATTGTGCGAGAAGTACAGCCCGCGGCCGACGTGCTCGACGGCGAGCTTGAACGACACGAACGTGCACTCCAGGATGGCGGCGTCGGTGTCGTCGGTGTTGGCCTCACCGGCGAAGCGCAGCGCTACATTGCCGGCGGTCTTGGCAGGGGCGACGAAGGCCAGGCCGTAGATCGCGGCGAGGGAGCACCGGACGTCGATGCCCACCCCGTCGTGTGTCACCTGGATGATCGAGGCGCGGTTCGTCATGGTGCTGTAACCGCGCAGCTGGATGCGGTTGAAGGGCTCCCCGGGCAGGTCGGGGATGACGATGGTTCGGGTGATCCGGTAGGTGCCCGGCGGGAAGACGACGATCCGGTTCAGCCGGGTCTGCTGAGCGTTGATGGCCTGCTGGATGGCGTCGGTGTCGTCGTGCTGCCCGTCGGCCACCGCGCCGAACTGCTGGGGTGTGACGACATCCTGCGGGTCCACGGCGGCGGCCGCCGCGGGTGACGGTCCCCATGACGCGGCTGCCGCGGCCGCGCCCAGTGCCGCACCGCCGATCCGTAACAGCGCTCGACGATCGGTCCCCTCGGACATGGCCTCTACCTCTCATTAAGCGACCTGATACGTATAGATCGAGGATCGTACAGACGTCATATCCGCCTCACAAGAGGCAACAAATGCTCCCCTTGGGACTGGTTTGCGACATTAAATGGCAATATTCGGGAAACCTACCCCTTGTGGAGACCGCCGCCGGGTCCCTAGAGTGCCTCGGAGTCGTTACGTATTAGTCAACTGGATCGCCATGCGAAAACGAGCCGGGCCGCGACGCCCCACCCAAGTCGAGATCGCCCAGCGGGCCGGAGTGTCCCAGGCCACCGTCTCCCTCGTGCTCAGTGAGCGCCCGGGCGTGCAGGTGGCCGAGGAGACCCGCCGGCGGGTTCAACAGGCGATCGAAGACCTGGGGTACGCCGTCAACCCCGCCGCCCGTGCGCTGCGCGGGATGACCGTCAAGACCATCGGGCTCTACACGTTCGAGTCGGTGTTCCCGGTCGACCAGCGAGACTTCTATCACCCGTTCCTGGTCGGAGTGGAGGAGGAGGCGGCGCGGCTCGGCTACGACCTGCTGCTGTTCACCTCGGCCAACACCGCCCAAGGCGGGGTCTACGCCAGGGGGCGCAACGCGCTGCTGAAAGCCGACGGCTGTGTCCTGCTGGGCCGGCACATCTCGCGGGACGACCTGGCGAACCTGGTCAAGGAGGGCTTCCCGTTCGTCTTCATCGGACGGCGCGACATTGAAGGAACCGAGCTGTCCTACGTCGCGCCGGATTACGTCGCTCCGACCGCGGCCCTCGTGGAGGAGCTGGTCGCGCTCGGGCATCAGCGGATCCTGCTCCTGCGGCAGACCGACGGCGCCGAGCCGGGCGAGGATCGTGAGCTCGGCCTGCGACAAGGTGCTCAGGCCGCGGGCCTGAGCCCGGACGACCTCGTGGTCGAGTTCTCCTCCGGTGCCGAGGACATCGGCGCGGACCGGGTCACCGGATGGGTGCGGGCGGGGATCACGGCGGTCCTGGTCGAGCCTTCCGAGGACAACGCCACCGGCCTCGCCCTGGCCGAGGTCGCCGAGGCGGCCGGCCTGCGCATCCCGGACGACCTGTCGGTCGCGTTCCTGGGCTCCGCCCCGGCGCCGACCGCGACCAGGATCTGGACGTCGTTCGAGATACCACGGGTGGAGATGGGCCGGGCCGCGGTGCAGTTGCTGGTCAACCTGCTCGAGGACGCGGACCAGCCGCCTCTTCAGCTGGTCGTGCCGTGCACGGACGTACGCGGCAACTCGATCAGCCGGGTGGTCCGGCGATGACCAGGTACGCGCTGCGCACGGCGGCGACCGGCGTCCTGATCATCTTCGGGGCCGCCACACTGGTGTTCTTCATCATGCGGCTCGCCCCCGGAGACCAGGCGCTGGTGCTGCTCGGACCGGACGCCACAGGCGCCGAGGTGGCGGCCGCCCGGACGCGGCTCGGCCTGGACCAGCCGCTGCCGGTCCAGTACTGGCACTATCTGGCCCAGCTGGCGACGCTCGACTTCGGGGAGTCCTACCGCTTCGGACAGCCGGCGTTCGAGCTGGTGTTGTCCCGGCTGCCGGCCTCGGTGGAGCTCACCCTGGTGGCGACCGTCATCGCGATGTCGGGCGTCGTCCTCGGTGCCCTGGCCGGCGCCTACCGCGGCCGGTGGATCGACCGTGGGATCTCCGGTTTCGCCCTGACCCTCTACTCGATGCCGCCGTTCTGGATCGGGATCATGTTGATCCTTTTGATGGCGTTGCAGCTCCGGCTGCTCCCCAGCGCCGGCACCGGTACCCCGGCCCACATCGTGCTTCCGGCGCTCACGCTCGCCGCCCCCTTCACCGCGCTCCTCACCCGGATCACCCGGAGCAGCGTCGCCGACACCATGGCGGAGCCCTACGTGCAGCGGTCGTACGCCAAGGGGCTCAGCACGCGCGAGGTGGTGACCGGACACGTGGTACGCAACGCGGCGACACCGGTGGTGACCGTCGGCGCGCTGCACGTGAGCACGCTGCTGGGCGGCGCGGTGATCGTGGAGAGCGTCTTCACCTGGCCCGGCCTCGGCTCGTTGCTGGTGACCGCGGTCGCCAACCGGGACTACTCGATCGTGCAGGCCGCCGTCCTCCTCATCGCGGTCATCGTGGTCTGCTGCAACGTCGCGGCGGATCTGATCGCCGCCCGGCTCGACCCGCGGGTCCGGCTGGGGGCGGGCGCATGAGCGCCATTACCGTACGGCCCCGGTTGTGGCCCGTCGGCCTGCGGTCCACGCCGGCCGTCGCCACGATCGCCGCCGTCGTCCTCGCCGGCTACCTGCTCGTCGGCCTGATCGGGCCGCTGCTGATCGCGTACGACCCGGTGGCGACCAGCGTGGCGGACCGGCTGCTGCCGATCGGGGCGGTCAGGGCGGACGGCACGGTCGCCGTGCTCGGCACCGACGGCGCCGGCCGGGACCTGCTCGGCCAGCTCGTCTACGGCGCCCGGACGTCGATCATCATCGGGATCTCCGTGGTGGCCGCCTGCCTGGTGGTGGGGCTGGCCTTCGGGACGCTCGCCGGTTACCTCGCCGGCTGGACCGACGTCGCGATCTCCCGGCTGATCGACATCCTGATGGCCTTCCCCGGCATCCTGCTCGCGATCGTGATCGCCGGCCTCCTCGAGCGCAGCATGCTGGTCGTGGTCCTGGCCCTGTCGGTGGCCGGCTGGGTCGGCTTCGCCAGGCTTGCCCGCGGTCTCACCCTCTCGCTGCGCGAACGGCCGTGGGTCGACGCCGCGCGGCTGATCGGGGTTCCCACCCCAGTCATGATCATCCGGCACATCATCCCGTTCGTGATCGGTCCGGTGACCGCGCTCGCAACCACAGAGTTCGCCGGCGCGGTGCTGTCCGAGGCCGGCCTCAGCTTCCTGGGCCTCGGCCTGCCCTCGGCCACGGTCTCCTGGGGCCAGGTCATCGCGAACGGCAAGGACTATCTGGACACCGCCTGGTGGATTTCGGCGCTACCGGGGCTGGCGCTGACCGGCCTCGTGGTGAGCACGGGCCTGCTCGGCGACCACCTCACGCAGCGTCTCGGCACCAGCCGCTGACTGCTCAGCCAATGTCAGGAGGGAATTCCATGAGGCTCAATCGGCTTCGTCGCGCGGTGGCCCTGGCCGCCGCGACGGTTTCCATCGCCGGGCTGGTCGCTTGCAGCACCACCGGCGGCTCGTCGGCCGGTGGTGACGTGCCGCAGGAGCTGGCCGTCGCCGTGTGGACCCCGATCGAGAACCTCGACCCGCACGGTGCCTCCTCGATGGACAACGGCACCCAGGTCGCCGCAAAGGCGATCTTCAGCCCGCTGGTCCGTACGGTCGGGGAGGGCAAGTTCGAGGGCGTGCTCGCCGAGTCGTGGCAGCCCAACCAGGACGCCACGGAGTGGACCTTCACGCTGCGGAACAACGTCAAATTCTCCGACGGCACCCCGGTCACCAGCGCTGACGTCGTCGCCTCCTTCAACCGGCTTCTGGAGCTCAAGGGCGCCATGGCCGCCAACTTCACCGGCCATGAGGCCAAGGCGAGCGGTGCGAACACGGTCGTCATCACGGCCAAGGGCCCCGATCCCGCGTTGCTCGGCAAGCTCATCACCTTCTATGTCACCCCCGCCGCGCACCAGAACGACGGCTGGACCAAGCCGATCGGCTCCGGCCCGTTCGTCGTCGAGCAGTTCACGCCAGGCCAGAGCCTGGTGCTCGCGCCCAACCCCGGCTACTGGGGCGGCAAGCCGGCGCTGAACCGCCTGGAACTGCGCAGCATCGGGGAGATGGCGGCGAAGATGACCGCACTGAAGACCGGCGAGGTGGACATGACGTGGGCGGTCCCGGACGACCAGTTGCCGGGCCTGAAGGGGAATCCCAACCTCGTCGTGGAGAAGGACTCGGGCAGCGGCGTCATCACCATGTGGATGAACAGCTCCCGCGAGGGGCTCAAAGACGCCGCCGTCCGGCGCGCACTGTGGCAGGCGGTCGACTTCGCCACCATCATCAAGTCGCTGTTCCCGGAGACCGGTTCGGTGGCGGACTCGGTGGTGAGCCCCAACGTGCTCGGCTACGCGCCGCAGACCCCGGTGCGGTACGACCCGGTCGCGGCCAAGAAGGCGCTGGACGACGCCGGCTGGGACTACAACCAGACGATCCAGGCCCAGTTCTCCCAGCCGCAGTTCCAGCAGTTCGCCGATGCGGTGGCGAGCGACCTCGCGAAGATCGGGGTCAAGGTCGAGCCGACCCAGAAGGAGGCGGCGGTCTTCCTGCAGGATCTGCTGGCGCTCAAGTGGGATCTGAACATCCAGCAACTCGGCACCGCTGGCTTCGACGCGGCGACCAACCTCGGCCGGTTGTACACCTGCGCGGCCAAGCGCACGGGCTACTGCAACCCGGACCTCGACGACCTGCTGGCCCAGGCGGGCTCGACCAGCGACACCGCCAAGCGGCAGGACCTGTACGCGCAGGCCAACAAGATCATCTGGGATGACGCGGTCGGTATGTACCCCATGTTCGTGCGGAACCTGTACGTCCGGAACAAGTCCGTGCAGGGCCTCGCCATCACCCCGGGCCTCACGCCGGACTTCTCCACCGTCCGGATCGGCACCGGTGGATCGTGAACCGGTCGTCGAACGTCACCGATCCGTCGTCGGCGGTGCTCGTCACGGAGCCCGCTCCGCTGCTCCGGGTCGAGCACCTGTCGATCGACCTGCCAGGCCCGGCCGGCCAGGTCCGCGTGGTGGACGATGTCTCGTTCACCATCGCGGAGGGCCGGACCACCGGCCTGATCGGTGAATCGGGCAGCGGCAAGACGATGACGGCGACAGCGATCGTCGGGCTGCTGCCGACCGGCGCGGCGGTCTCCGGCCGGATGTTGTGGCATGGCGAGGACCTGGTCACCATGGCGGAGCAGGACCGGCGCCGGCTGCGTGGGCGCGGCATAGCGATGATCTTCCAGGATCCTCAGGCCGCGCTCGACCCGACGCAGACGATCGGCCGGCAGGTCGGCGAGATCCTCCGGCGCGGCGGAATGCCCGCGAAGGAGGTCCGCCGGACCGTGATCGACCTGCTCGACCGAGTAGGCGTCCCGGACCCGGAGACCCGGCACGCTCAATATCCGCACCAGTATTCGGGCGGACTGCGACAGCGGGCCATGGTGGCGACGGCACTGGCCGGATCGCCGCAGCTCATCCTCGCCGATGAACCGACGACGGCGCTCGACGTCACCGTGCAGGCCCGCATCCTCGCGCTGCTGAGGCGCGTCCGGGACGAGGAGGGCATGGCCATGCTGCTGGTCAGCCACGACCTGCGGGTGATGGCACATGTGGCGGACGAGGTCGTCGTCATGTACGCGGGCCGGATCTGCGAAGTCGGCAGCGGCCGCGAGGTGCTCAAGAGCCCGGCCCATCCGTACACGCGGGCGCTCGTGGTGAGCGTGCCGGCCGTACGCAGTAAGACGGCCATCGCCGAACCGCTGCCGGGCAGCCCGGCCAGCCCGGCCGAACGCCCGAGCGGATGCCCCTTCCACCCCCGGTGCGCCAAGGCGCAGGACCGGTGCCGAAGCGAGGTGCCGCAGATGCGCCAGGTCGCCGCCGGCCGGCAGGTCGCCTGCCACTTCCCGGAGGAAACGTGAGCTTGATCGAGGTACGCGACCTCGTCGTCAACTTCCACACCTGGAGAGAGCGCAGGCGCGGCACCAAACCGAATGCCGTCGACGGCGTCTCCTTCGTCCTCCACCCTGACGAGACCCTGGCGATCGTCGGGGAGTCCGGCTCGGGAAAGACCACGGTCGCCCGCTGCGTCGTCGGACTCCAGGCACACCAGAAAGGGGCGGTCCTGTTCGACGGGGCTCCGGTCGGCCCGGTGACGAAGCGGCCTCCGGCGACCCGGCGGGCGATCCAGATGGTCTTCCAGGATCCCGCGGCCTCGCTCAATCCCCGGATGACCGTCCGATCGATCATCGCCGAGACCTGGCGGACCCACCCCTCGGCCGCCCCGGACGGCCGATCCTGGGATGCCGCGATCGACGAACTTCTCGCGGACGTCGGCCTGGACGCCGGCGTCGCCACCCGGCGTGCCACGGCCCTGTCCGGCGGGCAGTGCCAGCGGGTCAGCATCGCCCGCGCGCTCGCCCTGCGGCCCCGGCTGCTCGTCTGCGACGAGGCCGTCTCGGCACTCGACGTCTCGGTGCAGTCCCAGATCCTCCGACTGCTGGCCGGCCTGCGCGCCGCCCGCGGGCTCGCCATCCTCTTCATCACCCACGACCTCGGGGTGGTCCGGCAGATCGCGGACCGGGTGGCGGTCATGCACCAGGGCCGCCTGGTCGAGACCGCGACCGCCGACGAACTGTTCGAACGGCCCGATCATCCCTACACCAGGAAACTCCTCGACGCCGCCCTAGACCTAGAGGGCGCCTGAATCCACATGCACACAGGGGGAACACGTTGGAATCGCGGATCACTGATGCGGATCTGGCCATCATCGGCGGCGGTGTCGGCGGAGTCGCCGCCGCGCTCGCAGCTCTGCGACACGGGCTGCGGGTGGTCCTGACCGAGGAAGGCGACCGCATCGGCGGGCAGTTCACCAGCCAGGGCGTGCCCCCGGATGAGCACAGGTGGATCGAGCAGTTCGGCTGCACCGCCTCCTACCGCCGCTACCGGACCGCGGTTCGCGACTACTACCGGACGTGGTATCCCCTCACCGCGGCGGCCAGGAATGAGCCACACCTGAATCCCGGTCTGGGCCGGGTCGGTGCGTTGTGCCATGAGCCGCGGGTCAGCGGTGCGGTGTTGCGCGCGCTGGTCGACCCCTACTTGAGCAGCGGCCGGCTGCGCATCCTGCTCGGTGCGCGGCCGGTGGCGGCGCAGACCGACGGCGACCGGGTCCGCAGCGTGACGGTGGACTGTGCGGACGTCGGCCTGGTGCACATCGCGAGCCCGTACTATCTGGACGCCACCGAGCTCGGCGACGTCCTGCCGCTCGCCGGTGCGGAGCATGTCACCGGGTTCGAGTCGCGGCACGAGACCGGGGAGCCGAGTGCGCCCGAGGTGGCGCAGCCCGGCAACATGCAGGCGTTCTCCTGGGTGTTCGCCGTCGATCACCGGGAGGGCGAGGACCACGTGATCGCCCGGCCGGCAGCGTACGACCACTGGCGCGCGTACCGTCCCGATTACTGGCCGGGACCGCAGATCGGGCTGACCGCCCCGGACCCGCGGACGCGGGAGCCGCTGACGCGGACGTTCACCCCGAACATCCGGTCCGGGCCCGTGCTCGCCGACCAGAGCGAGGACCCAGGGGACCGCGAACTGTGGGAGTTCCGCCGGGCCGTCGCCCGCGAACAGTACGAGCCCGGCTTCGTGACCAGCGACGTCACCCTGGTGAACTGGCCGATGATCGACTACGTGGCGGGGCCCATCATCGGGGTGAGCGAGGAGGAGAAGGCCCGCCATCTCGCCGGTGCGCGTGAGCTCTCCGCGAGCATGCTCTACTGGCTGCAGACCGAGGCGCCGCGGCCGGACGGCGGCCGGGGCTGGCCGGGACTGCGGTTGCGGCCGGATGTCATGGACACTCCGGACGGCTTCGCCGCCGCGCCGTACATCCGCGAGTCCCGGCGGATCAGGGCCGAGTACACGGTCGTCGAACAGGACGTGTCTCTCGCCGTGCGGGGTGCGGCGGGCGCGACGCAGTACGACGACACGGTCGGGATCGGCATGTACCGGATCGACCTGCACCCCTCAACGGGCGGCGACAACTACATCGACGTCGCCAGTTGCCCGTTCCAGATCCCGCTCGGCGCCCTGCTGCCCGTGCGCATGAGGAACCTGCTGCCGGCCGGCAAGAACATCGGCAGCACGCACATCACCAACGGCTGCTACCGGCTCCACCCGGTGGAGTGGAACATCGGCGAGGCCGCCGCCTCGCTGGTGGCCTACTGCCTGGGGGAGACGGTCGAGCCGCATGACGTCCGGCGCAAGGAGGGACACCTGCGGGCGTTCCAGAGCGCGCTGAAGGCCGACGGCGTCGAGCTGGCCTGGCCAGAGATCCGGGGGTACTGATGTCTGTGTCAGGCGTGATCGTCCCCGCCGTGACCCCGATCGGCGAGAGCGGACGACCGGATCTCGCGGCCGGCCTGCGATACTTCGGGGCGCTCGCCGCCGCGGGCATCACGAAGATCATGCTCCTTGGCACGAACGGCGAGGGGCCGTTGCACCAGACGGCGGAGATCGGCGCGTTCCTCGGCCACGCCGTCGACCACTGGCGGCGGCTGGTGCCGGATGGCGCCGTCATCGTCAACGTCTCCGCCGCCGGCACCCGTGAATCGCTCGGCCGGGCCGAGCTCGCCGCCGAGGCCGGGTGTGACGCGGTCGCCCTCAGCCCGCCCTGCTATTTCCACCATGACGAGCGCGACATCATCGAACACTACCGAGCGATCAGTACCGCCGCCGTGCCGGTGATCGCGTACAACATCCCTCGGTACGCGCCGCCGTTCTCGGAGGGCTCGATCGCGGCCGTCGCGGACATGGAGCACGTCGTCGGCGTCAAGGACAGCTCGGGTGAGACGGACATCCTGCGTCAGTGGCTCGAGGTCAAAGGCGACCGGCCGGACTTCGGGGTGAACCAGGGAGCCGAAGGCGCGATGCTCGACGCGCTGTCCGCGGGCGCGGACGGGATCACCCCCGGGATCGCCAATATCGCCCCGCGCGTCGCGCTGGAGCTGGTCGCCGCGTATCGCGCCGGCGATCAGGAGCGTGCCGCACTGGCCCAGAAACGGGTCATCCGGTTGCTCGGGGTGCACCGGATCCGGGCCGGAGTCCCAGTCGTCAAGGCGACCCTGGCCATGCGGGGCCTGTGCCGGGCAGCGGTCGCCCCACCGCTGCGGACCCTCGACGACGGCGAGCTGGCGGCGCTGCGCGAGTTCCTGAACGGACTCGAGCCGGAACTGATCGGAGCCGCCGATGGGTGACGTCGAGTGGTGGCGTACCGCGGTGATCTACCAGGTCTACATCCGGTCGTTCGCGGACGGCGACGGCGACGGGATCGGCGACATCGCCGGGATCCGCAGCCGCCTGAGCTATCTGGCCGGCCTCGGTGTCGACGCCATCTGGATCACGCCGTGGTACGAGTCGCCGAACAATGATGGGGGCTACGACGTATCCGACTATCGCGCCATCGCCCGCGAATACGGCGACGTACGCCAGGCCGAGCAACTCATCGCGGAGGCGCACCGGCATGGCCTGAGGGTCATCCTGGACGTCGTCCCGAACCACACGTCCACCGAACACCCCTGGTTCCAGGCCGCGCTCGCCGCCCCGCCAGGCTCCGCGGAACGCGCCAGGTACCACTTTCTGGACGGTCGCGGACCCACCGGGGAGGTCGTGCCCAACGACTGGCGCAGCACGTTCGGCGGCCCGGCCTGGACGCGGGTGCCCGACGGGCAGTGGTATCTGCACCTGTTCGATCCCAGCCAGGCCGACCTGAACTGGTCCAACCCCGAGGTCCGCGCGGAGTTCCTGGACCTGCTGCGCTTCTGGTTCGACCGCGGGGTCGACGGGTTCCGGATCGACGTCGCCACCGGCCTGATCAAGCACCCCGGCTATCCCGATCTGGGCTACCGGGAGGAAGACCTGCTCGTCCTGACCGACGTGCCGGACCATCCGCACCGGGACCGCGACGAGGTGCACGCCATCTACCGGGGCTGGCGCGCGGTGGCCGACGCGTACGACCCGCCAAGGGTCTTCGTGGCCGAGGCGTGGGTGGCGGATCCCGAGCGGCTGGCCCGCTACGTGGCGCCGGCCCAACTCCACACCGCCTTCAACTTCCCCTTTCTGCAGTCCGCGTGGGACGCCGGCGAGCTGTTCACGGTGATCGACTCCACGCTCCGCACGATGTCCCTCTCCGGTGCGCCGCCGACCTGGGTGCTGTCCAATCACGACGTCGAACGGACGGTGACCCGTTACGGCCGTGCCGACACCCGCAAGCATCAGGGGAGGTCTGGCCACGAGCTGGGCCCGGTCGACGAGGACCTGGGCCGCCGTCGCGCCAGGGCCGCGCTGCTGCTGATGCTGGCGCTGCCCGGCGTCGCCTACCTCTATCAGGGTGAGGAACTCGGGCTGCCCGACTACATGGACATCCCCGACGATCGCCTCCAGGATCCGATCTGGACCCGTTCCGGCGGGCGGCGCCGAGGACGCGACGGCTGCCGAGTGCCGCTGCCCTGGACGCCGGCACCGGACGGAGCCGGGTTCGGGTCCATGGACCCGTGGCTTCCGCAGCCCCCTGGGTGGGGACGGCTCTCGGTGGCGAACCAGGTGGACGACCCGGCCTCCACTTATCACCTCGTGGCGCGGGCGCTGCGGATCCGGCGGAAGCTGGATGTCCCGCAGGAGCTCGACTGGGTGGGCCGAGCCGGCTCGGTCCTGCACTTCCGGCGCGGACCGGACTTCACGTGTGTCGTCAATCTCGGCGCCACGGAGGTGCCGGTGCCCGCGAACACGGTCACCCTCCTGCGCAGCGACACCCTCGACGCGGGCCGCGATCCGCTCGGGCCGGACACGGCCGCCTGGCTGCGTCCGCAGGGCGGGAGCACACCATGAGACGGCCCAACATCGTGCTGATCCTCGCCGACGACCTGGGGTACTCGGACATCGGCTGTTACGGCGGTGAGATCCGCACGCCGAATCTCGACCGGATCGGGCGGTCCGGGGTGCGGCTGTCGCAGTTCTCCAACACGGCACGATGCAGCCCGTCGCGCGCGTCCCTGCTGACCGGGCTGCACCCGCACCAGACCGGTATCGGCGTCCTGGCCGGCAACGGCGCACCCGGAGGGTACCCGGGCAGCCTCAACGACCGCTGCGTGACCGTCGCCGAGGTGCTCCGAGACGCCGGGTACGCCACCGGCATGTCGGGCAAATGGCACCTGAGCGGGCCGTTGTGGGAGCCGGCCGACTCGTGGCCCACCCGGCGAGGATTCGCCGACTTCTTCGGGACGCTCAGCGGATGCGGGAGCTACTACGACCCGGCGACCCTGTACCGCGGCGAGATGGACGCGAGCGCCGAGACCCGAGATCCGCAGTTCTTCTACACCGACGCGATCACCGATCACGCCGTGGAGTTCATCGGCCGGGAGGCTGCCGCCGGTCGTCCGTTCTTCGCCTATGTCGCCTACACCGCGCCGCACTGGCCGCTGCACGCACCCCAGGAGGACATCACCGGGTACGACGGCGTCTACGCCGCGGGCTGGGACGAACTGCGCGCTCGCCGGCTCGACCGGCTGCGCGCCGAAGGCCTCCTCGGCGCCGAGTCGGCACTGTCCGCACCCGACCCGGCGCAACCACGGTGGGCTTCGGCACCGGATCAGGCGTGGGAGGCACGCCGCATGCAGGTGTACGCGGCGCAGGTGGAGCGGATGGACCGGGGCATCGGCCGTATCCTCGACCGGCTGGAGGCATCCGGGGTCTCCGACGACACCCTGGTGGTGTTTCTGTCGGACAACGGCGGCTGCGCCGAGACGCTGCCGCTCGGTGACCCCGAGGAGTTCCGGGCCAAGCGGCACATCATTCCGGCGGCCACCCGGGAAGGCGCCGAGTTGCGTGTCGGCAACATCCCGGGCATCGACCCCGGCCCGGAGGACACCTACGCGAGTTACGGTCCCGCGTGGGCCAACCTGTCCAACACCCCGTTCCGCCTCTACAAACGGTGGGTCCACGAGGGAGGCATCGCGACCCCGTTCATCGTGCACTGGCCCGCGGGCGGCCTCACCGCGGGGCGGATCGTCCGAACGCCCTTTCAGCTCACCGACGTGCTGCCCACCCTGCTCGCTGCCGCCGGCGTCGACTACCCGCGGGAGTACCGAGGGCGGGCGGTACCGCACCTTGAGGGGCGCACCATGGTGCCGGCCCTGCGCGGCGCGTCGGTCCCGGACACGCCCCTGTTCTGGGAGCACCTCGGCAACGCCGCCGTACGCCGGGGACGGTGGAAGCTGGTCCGCGAGCACGCGGGGCCATGGGAGCTCTACGACATGGAGACCGACCGCTCCGAGTTGACCGATCTCGCCGAGCGCCGCCCCGACCTCGTCGCGGAGCTGGCCACCGCATACCAGTGCTGGGCGCAGCGGGTCGGCGTCATCTCCCGCGAAGGGGCGCGTTAGCACGAACACCGGCAGCCGGTCCCCGCGGACAGGTGAAGGGGTGGCGATGCCCTCACCCTGGCGGCGGTGACGGGCGCGACGAGGACGTGCTCACCGGCCCAGGACCGCCCCTGCTGGACGCGTGTCCGGTACGGGCGGCGTACAGAGCGGTACGGGCGGAGTACGGACAGCGCCGCGCCAGCGGCAATCCCTAACGTTCTTACCAAGCCGCCCATGACCTGCACCAGGGCCGCGGCCGGCAGCCGTGGACGTGCGGCAACGCGTGACTTCCGATTCCACTTTCTTCGAAGCGACAAGACGCCGGTGGTTGCGAGTCTCGCCGATCCCACGACGAAAGACATCCCTCCATGAAAGGAAGAACGTGAAACCCAGAATCATGACGTTGATCGTGGCCTTCGTCGTCGCGGTCTCCAGTGCCGTCTTCGCGGGCGCGCCTTCGGCGTCCGCCGACGGTTTGAGCAATCCGAGTGGCACGCTCACCGTCTCCTGCGGGGGTGCCGAGGCCTTCATTCAGGTCGACTGGAAAAGAGCGGACCAGGTGACCGTTCGCTGGCGTATCGAGGACACCGGCACGGAGGCCAACAAGTCTCCGGTGCTGCGGATCCAGGCCCGCGGCGCCGAGGGCGGCGAGGCACCCTTCATCTTCCCCAGCGGCGAGACCTACTTCATCCTCCGAGGCGGCAACGGCCACCACGAGATCGGCCTCAAGTCCGACTGGAACCCCGACAACATCCCCAACATCAATCACCTCAGGGTGAAGGTCCAGAACGGGACGACCGAGCAGGGGGTGTTCTGCTACCAGGAGAGGGACATCTTCAACTGGAGCATGATCGCCCACAAGAACGCCGTGGCCAAGCGCGGCGCACCCTACGTACTGGGGGGTGTGGGAGACCCAGGCTACGACTGCTCGGGCCTGGTCTACACCTCCTACAACCCGATCGCCAACTTCCCCGGCTGGCCGGTCCGCCGTGCCGTCGACATGTGGAACTGGGCCAACAACAACCAGAACCCGGGGAAGTTCTACGCCAAGAAGATCGACACATGGTCGGCCGACCTGAAGGTCGGTGACCTGATCTTCTACAAGACGACCGCAGAAGCCGTCGGCCACGTCTCCTTCTGGGAGGGGGACGGCCAGATCTTCGACGCGCTCCAACCGGGCACCACCGTTGACTACCGTCCCGAAGGCGGCCTCTACGACAACCGCGTCGCGGTCTTCCGCATCCTCGGTGTCGACACCGTGGCGACCGTCGTCAACCCATGACCTCGCTCCTGGGCGTCCAGGCCGCAACCGGGACACCCAGGACACCGCCGCCTCACGGCGACTACTGGTCCAGCGCCAGATCCGCATAACACGAGCCCCAGCGTGCTACAGCCAGCACGCTGGGGTCTGTGGCGTGTCCTGGCCTAGGATCGTCTGGTGCCCCGAAGGTCGCAGATCAAGAGTCTGGTCACTCGGCGTAGGTACGAGTGACGGAGACAAGCTTCGGCGGGCTGCTTCGAGCCCATCGCCGCCGCACCGGACTGACGCAACGGCAACTCGCGGACCGGGCGGGCGTGAGCGCGGGCGCGATCCGCGATCTGGAACAGGGCAGGACGAGAAGCCCGAAGCCGGACTCGGTCCAGGCCATCGCCACCGCACTCGGGTTGAGCGGGCCCGATGCCGAGCAACTCCACGCCGCCGCCGCCGAGGCCCATCGCCCGCTGCGCGCCGAAGCCGGTCCGGTCCGTGGCGGCCCGCTGCGCATCCGTGTGCTCGGTCCGGTCGAAGTCTGGCACGGCGATGTCCAGGCATCCCTCGGCTCCGACCTGCAACGGACGCTGCTCGCGCGGCTCGCGCTGGGCGCCGGTGTGACGGTCGGCCAGGACGAACTGATCGAACTTCTGTGGCAGCACGGCGAAACCCAGAATCCGGTGAGCCTGCTGCACACGCACGTCGCCAGGTTGCGGCGGCTGCTGGACTCCGACGCGCGAACCGACAGCGTGCTCCTCGGCGGTCAGACCGGCTACCGGCTCGCCGTCACCGCCGATCACCTGGACCTGCTGACGTTCCGCGATCTCACCACGCGGGCGGCGTACGACGCGCCGGAGGAGGCGTTGACGCGGCTCGCCGAAGCCGTCGCGCTGTGGCGCGGTGAGATCGACGCGGAGCGGGTGGCATCGAGCCCGCTTTACACCGCGATAGCCGCCGAGTACGCCACCACCGTCCAGACGTTCGCCACTTTGGCGCGCGATCTCGGCAAGCCGGAACGCGCGTTGAAACCGGTGCGGCAGCTGGTGAATCTGCGCGAGCTGGACGAGCCGCTGCACGCGGAGCTGATCCTGACCCTGGCCGCGAGCGGTCGGCAGGCAGAGGCACTCGCGGCGTACGACCGGATCCGGTCCGCACTCGCCGACCAGCTCGGCATCGATCCTGGCGAGCGGCTGCGGTCCGCCCAGCTCGCGGTGCTCCGGCAGCAGGAGCGGCACGCCCGGCGGACCATGGGGCGGACCGCGATCCAGCAGGCGCCAGCCGCGCCGCCGGACTTCGTCGGCAGGGCGGACGACATGGCCAGGATCGAGGCTGCCCTCGCCAGGACGGGCGAGGAGTCCGGACCGACCTCGTCCCGGATCGTGCTGATCGACGGCATCGCCGGAGTCGGTAAGACCGCTCTCGCGCTCGCCGCCGCGCACCGGTTGCGCGCGAAGTATCCCGACGGTCAGCTCTACGCCGACCTGCGCGGCACCACCGCGGCCGCACCGGAACCGATGGGGGTGCTGGGCCGGTTCCTGCGCGCGCTCGGCGTGCCGAGCAGGGGAATCGGGACCGACGAGGCCGAGGCGGCCGCGTTGTTCCGCAGCGAGCTCGCCGACCGGCGGATGCTGGTGCTGCTGGACAACGCACATGACGCCGACCAGGTCCGGCCGCTGCTGCCAGGTGCGGGCGGCAGCGACGTGATCGTGACCAGCCGGCGCAGGATGCTCGGCCTCGCTGGTGCGAGCATCGTCCACCTCGAACCGCTCAACCCGGAGGAGTCGATCACCCTGATCGCCGCGACCGCGGGATCGCATCGGATCGACGCCGATCCCGGCGCGGCCGACGCGCTCGCCGAGGCGTGCGCACGGCTGCCGCTCGCGCTGCGCATCGCGAGCGCGCGACTGGCCACCCGGCAGGCGTGGACCATCGGCGACCTGACCCGCCGGCTGCACGACGACAACCGCAGACTCACCGAGCTGTCCACCACTGAGTCGAGCGTGCTCACCAGTTTCCAGCTCAGCTACGCCGACCTGAGCGCAGCGGCCCAGCGCGCGTTCCGGCTGTGCAGCCTGCACCCCGGTGACGACTTCGGCGCCGACAGCACCGGCGTCCTGCTGGCGATGCCGGCGACCGAGGCCGACCGCGTGCTGGAGGACCTGCTCGAGGCGAACATGCTCATGCAGTACGCGACGGACCGCTACCGGTTCCATGACCTGCTGGGCCTGTACGCCCGGCGGCTGCTCGCCGACGACACCGAGGGCGAAACCGCGCGCTCCCGGCTCTACACCTGGTACGCCGACGCGGTGACGGCCGCGATGGAGTGGGTGTACCCGCAGCTCGTGCGGCTCGACACGCATGCGGAGCGGGAGACGTTCTTCGCCACCGAAGCCGACGCGCTCGCCTGGCTGGACGCCGAGCTGCCCGCATTGGTCGCCGTCGTCAGGCACGCGGCCGGGTCCGCCGACCGCGCGCTGTCCTGGCGGATCACCGACCAGCTCCGCGGCTACTTCCTGATCCGCCGGCACATCGACGGCTGGCTGCCCGCGGCGGAGGCAGGTCTGGACGCGGCCGCCAGAGCCGGCGATGACGTCGCGCGGACCGCGATGTTGATCAGCCGTGGCCAGGCGCTGTGGTCGGTCGGCCGGGACGAGGAGGCGCTCTCCGACTGCCTCGCCGGCGAACAGCTCGCGGTCACCACCGGCTGGACGACGGCCGCCGCGTACCTGTCCCATCACATCGGGTGGCTCTATCTGGAGCAGGGCAAGCTCACCGACGCGGAGGATTGGCTGCACCGCGCGCTCGAGTTGACCGAGGACGACCAGCTCGGCCACGTGCGGGCGGTCGCCCTCAACGGACTCGGGGTGATGCGGCTGTGCCAGGGCGAGCTGCGGGACGCCGCCGAACTGCTCAACGCGGCGCTGGAGATCAACGAGGCGACCGGCCGCGAGACGTCGGCGCTGGCCAATCGGGGCAACCTGGCGAGCGCGTTACGTCAGCTCGGTGCGGAGGCGCGCGCCTCGGAACTGCTCACCGAAGTGCTCGTGGCGTACCGGAAGAGGTCGAACCAGCGCGGCGAGCTGTCCACCTTGGACGAGTTGAGCCAGCTGCACAGACAGCGCGGAAACGCCGCCACCGCGCTGGAGGTGGCGAGGCGAGCGCACGATATGGCGATCGCGGTCCACGACAGGAAGGCCACGGCACAGACCGCGGCCACTGCGGCACAGGCATACCTCGCGCTCGGCGACGCGACGGCCGCCGCCCAGTGGTTCGAGGACAGCGTGACGATCGCGCACAACACCTACCCGTTCGTGGAGGCACGGGCACTGGTCGGCCTCGCCACCGCCCGGCTCTCCGCCGGTGACCCGGCCTCGGCGAGCTACACCGCCGAGCAGGCCGTGGCGATCGCCGGATCCTGCGGTTTCCGCCTGCTCGAAAGGCAGGCATTGGCCGCGCTGCACGCCTCGAGACAGTGAACAGAACCAGTCGGCGGGCGCGACCAGGCATATGTAGGTCCAGGATTTCGTGACGAGGCCCCGACCCCACGGCATATGAGCAGCCACCGAGCAGTCATCGGTGGGCGATGTGCGGCTGCTTGCCATCCCCTCGGTGCAGACCAGGGCGGCCGACGTCGTGCCGAGTTCGGCAGCGGCGGCGCCAAGGACCGCGGGGTCTCAGTGGCCGGTGGTGCTGTGCGGGTTGGCGGCCGTGCCTTCGGTGCTGAGCAGTACGACCACCGAGGCCGGGCCGAGTCCCAGTGCCGTGCGGTGCTCTTCGGCTCCCTCTCCGGTGAGTATCGCGCGGACACCGGCGAGAGCGGCGGCCCCGCACGGGCCCGAGGAGACACCGAGTTCCGCGAGGTCGCCGGCCGCGCGGGTGCTGGCGGGGTCGGTGATGGCGACTGCGGCGTCCAGTCCGCGGTGCAGGTAGGGCCAGGCGATGCTGGATGGGGTGCCGCAGTTCAGCCCGGCCATAGTGGTGTGACCGGTGGTGATGCTGACGGGTTGGCCGCGGGTGAGACTTTCGAGGACGCACGCCGCGGCCTCGGGCTCGACCGACAGCAAGGCTGGGGCCGGTGCGGATGGACGGCTGCGGTAGTGGGTGACGATGGCTTGGGCCAGGGAACCGACGCCCACCGGGACGGCGATGAGCCCTGGCGGCGTGGCGTCTGCGGCGGCGAGCTGTTCGTCGATTTCGACGCAGAGGGTGGAGTAGCCCTCGACGATCCAGCCTGGGATCGTCTCGTAGCCGGGCCAGGCGGTGTCCTGGATGAGGATCGCGTCCGCAGCGGTGGCGGCTGCCTCGGCAGCGTGGTGGACGGCGTCGTCGTACGTGCCCGGTAGCCGGGTGATCTCTGCTTGCTCGGAGGCGATGGCCGCTACGGCGTCCGGATGGACGCCTCGGGGGATGAAGATGTGTGCGCGCTGGCCGAGCAGGCGCGCTGTCCGGGCCACGGCGCGGCCGTGGTTGCCGTCGGTGGCGCTGACCAGTGTGACGGGCTCTGCACTCGGGTGGTGGGCAGTACGCTCGGCCAGGGCGCGGTGTGCCGCCCAGGAAGCGCCCAGTGCCTTGAAGGCAGGCAGACCGAGGCGGGACGACTCGTCCTTGACGAAGACTCGGCCGACCGCCAGCTCGGCTGCCAGGGAGGGCAGTTCTGTCAGCGGGGTGGGTGCGTAGCCGGGCAGGGCGGCGTGGAAGTCTCGTACCCCGGCAGGGGCGGGCGCGCAGGTCCAGGACCGGGCAGCACGGCGCGAGAACCACGGCAGAGTCCTCGTGATCCTCGTGGAAGAAGCGTTGTTCAGCACGCCCTCAGCCTGCGGCTCTCTTCCCTCATCGGTCCAGCGAATGTTTTCGTCCGTTTCCCACCGCCGCGGTGTAGCTCTCACCGGAATCGTCCTCGCGCCGCAGCCGTTCCTCGGAGCCATGGCCCACTGCCTCCCTGCGCGAGTGGCTGCAGGGCGCGGGCCAGTAGGAGGGCTCAACAGGTACACCGGCGCAGGCCCTGGCCGACGCTGAGGCCTTGATCGCCTGGCAGGTCGGGCCTGCCGCTGAGCCGGGGGCCGGTTTCGACGTGGGCATTCGTGCCGCGACTAGCTAGGGAAGGATGCGATCCGTGCAGTCCCCCGTCTCTCCCGCCCTGGTGCGCCAGGCCGAACGGTGGTTCGTGCGCCGTGGTGCGCCCACGATGATCGAGGGGTACGGCTTCGTCACGCACGTGCTCCCCCGAATGCTTCCGGCGCTGGCGTTCGTGGCCCTCGCCAGCCCGGCTTGGCTGGTGCCGTTCAGGACGGCCGGCTCGGGACGTTGGGCCTTGTTCGGCGGGGTGATCGTCGTGACGGTGATCGTATGGGCGACGACGAGCGCGTTCGTGCAGCGGTCACATCGGGGCGGTCAGGACGTCCCGCGATTCGGCCTCGGCCCAGCTGAAGATGCCGATCGACATGGTGCTGCGCTCGTGGGCGGCGCGGAGCGCGTAGACCTCGGCGCGGGCGGTGTGGACGGCCCTGTCCTCCGGGGCGGCGTCGCCGGCGAGCTGGGCGAGGTGGCAGGCCAGCCGGTGCTCGCCGGCGCGGGACAGCTCCAGTGCGCGGTCGGCGAGGACCTGGGCGCCGCCGCTGAGCGCGGCGAGTTCGGCGGCGAGGGCGGCGTCGGCGGCGGGCTTGAGGTGGGCGGGGTTGCCGTCGTACCAGCCGGCGAACTGGCGCCATACGTTGCGGACGATGAATTCCGGCTCGTCGTAGAGCGGCTGGAGGTAATGCAGCCCGGCCAGATCATCCGGCACCCGCACCCGGTGCACGGTCTCGACCAGTGTCGCGCCGTCGTTGAGGCAGGCCAGTGTCTGGTCGACGAGGGTCTCCAGGTAGCGGGCGGTGTTCTCCAGGGCCTCGCGTACGCGATCGGCGCCGGCGACGGGGATGCCGTGGCTGCCGAGCATCAGCTCGGCGTCGAGCGAGGCCATCCAGCGGAGGGCGGCGGCCCACTCGACGGGGTAGCGCTGCACCTTCTGCGGGTTGCCGGCGTTCGGGGCGACGCCGAGAAACAGGTCGCCGGGGAAGAGGATCCGCTGCTGGGGGAGCCAGCCGACCACGTGGTCGTCTGTCTCGCCCCGGTGGTGGGTGAGTTCGAGGCGGAGGCCACCGGCCTCGACCATATGGGCGCCGGAGAAGGTGACGTCCGGTTCCCGGAATTCGGTCGGCCAGACGAGGTCTGGCATGCGGAACTGGCGGCGGTTGATGACCGTGTTATAGCCCTGCGTTTCGGCGTAACGCCGGAAGCGCGCGAGTACGTTGTCGTGCGCGATCACCTCCGGGCGAGGCACGCCGCAGGCATCGGCAGCGGCGTCGAAGGGGCCGAGTCCGCCAACGTGGTCGAGGTGACCGTGGGAGTAGACGGCGTGGGTGACCGGCCCGGAGTGCCACGCGGTCACCTGCTCGTGCAGCTTGTCGGCGAGCAGCTTGACACCGGTGTCGAAGAGTACGAGTCCCTGCTCGTGCCGGAGGGCGAAGGCGTGCCCGAAGCCGGGCACCATCAGCACCCCGTCGGCGACCTCCTCGGCGTCAGTCATGATGGGTTGCACTATGGAGGCCGGCTCGCGCCGGCCGGCCCACATCTCATCGGCCAGCTTGAGAATCGAGGAGGTCATGACGGGTCCTTTCGACGGGGTGCCGGGCGGCCTTCAGGCCCGGCAGCCACTACTTGATGGTCCGGTGCGGCGCCAGCGGCGTACGGGCCCTGCGGCACGGCCCGGCGTACGACCACGACGGTGAAGGCGGCCATCGCCAGCAGCGACGGCTTGCAGAACAGGGCGCTGACCAGCGTGAGCCCGACGAGTGAGTTCGCCGCGTAGAGGGAGCTGAGCGGCACGAGGTGGCTCACCCACAGCACGAGCCAGCCTGCGGTCAGGCGGACGTGGCGGCGCCGGGCGGCCGGATCGCCGGCCGTTCGGGACGGCTCCACCCCTGCCTTGCGGCAGACCGCTTCGGTGAGCGGCCGCCCGATCAGCAGCGAGCCCGCGCACGCCACCAGGCCGGCGGCGTTGACGACGAGTTCGGGGAAGTAGAACGCGCGCCCTTCGCCGAAGGCGATGGCGCTCACGCTGTGAAAGGCCACGACCGTGGTCGACAGTGTGACGACGGCCAGCGAGTCGCCGCGGTGCCTGCGGATCGCGCTGACCGCCAGGGCGACCAGCAGCGCGACGACCGCGCCCCACTCGGGGCCGTTACCGGACTCCACGATCAGGAATGCCGCGGGCGCGGCGAGCGCGTCGACGATGTGCCGTGCGACGTCGGCCGCGCGGCGTGGCGGGCCGGGGAACGGGTTGTGTGCCTTGTCTGTGCCGGGCTCGGTCATCGGCGCCTGCTCTCCTACCGTCTGCCATCTTTAAGTGACATATGGATCAGTTACGCTTGACACATCACAACTGATGAAATCATCATTTGTCAAAGGGTTGCGACGACAGGAGCCAGCCAGATGACCACCACCGTGACGCTGACCGGCACCGGCGTGCCCTTCCCGAGCCCGGATCGCGCCGGACCCGGCGTGCTTGTGAGTCACAGCGATGTCCACCTCCAAATCGACGCCGGGCGCTCCACCTTGATGCGGCTGGCCCAGGCAGGGATCGGCCCGTACCAGCTGTCCGCTCTCCTGCTCACGCATCTGCACAGCGACCACGTCAGCGACGTCGCCGACCTGGTGCACACCCGGTGGGTGCAGGACCACATGCACGGCACCGGCCCCCTCCCTGTGGTGGCGGTCGACGGGCACGCGCCCGGGTTCGTACGGCGCGTGCTGGCGGCCAACGAGTACGACGTCAACGTGCGCGTACAGCATGTTCAGGACGGCCCGCCTGAGGTGATCGGCCACTGGTTCGACCTCCCCGACGCCCCCACCGAGGTCTGGCGCAGCCCCTGTGGCCGGGTCAGCGTCGAGGCCGTACGGGTGCGGCACGAGCCGGTCGAGCAGGCCGTCGGCTACCGAGTGACGACGCCGGATGGGGTGGTCGTCGTCTCCGGCGATACGCGGGTCTGCGACGAGGTTGCGGAGCTGTCGGCCGGCGCCGACGTCCTGGTCCATGAGGCGTGTCGGAGCTCGGCGTTGGCGGAGCTCGTGAAAGGGACGCGCTTCGAGACCATCTTCAGTTACCACGCCGACACCGTGGCGCTCGGCGCGATGGCCAAGCGCGTCGGCGTGCCGCACCTGGTGCTGACGCATCTGATCCCCGCTCCGACGTCGCCGGAGCAGGTGGCCGAGTTCGAGGACGAGGTGCGCCACGGCGGGTTCGAGGGGCGGGTGACGGTCGGGCACGACCTGCTGTCGGTCACGGTCGGCGACGCCCCCGGGGCGTCGCGACCGGTCCATTGAGAAGGGAGTCTCGCCGATGATGGAGATCGAGATACCGGCCGGTGCGGCCGGGCCGGCAGACGTCCACCACGGGCTGCACAGCGAGCTCGGCGCTCTGCGCGGGGAGCATCCGGGAAGGGCCCACAACCCGGTGATCAAGGTGGTGGAGCTCGGATGGCTGGAGTTCGTCAAGCCCGACCTTGACCGGGCCGAGCGCTTCGCCCGCGACTTCGGGTTTGTGGTGCACTCGCGCACGCCGGACCGGCTCAGCCTGCGCGGCACCTGGTCGGCGCTGCCATGTCTGATCATCCGCCGCGGCCCCCGTGCCCGCTTCGCCGGGCCGACGTTCGTCGCCGAGTCCGTCGCCGACGTGCGGCGGCTGGCCCGCTGGGCGGGCGCCAACGCACTCCCGCTCCAGGGTGGTCTGGGCGTCCAGCTGACCGACCCGAGCGGTTTCCCGGTACGGGTCGTCGCCGGCATGGATCGGCTTCCGGCGCTGGCCGAGCGTGAGCCGCTCGACCTCAATGTCGGCACGAAGCCGGTCCGGCTCAACGCCACCCAGCGGCCCCCGCAGGCCGCGGCACAGGTGCAGCGGCTCGGGCACGTCGTGCTGGAGACGACGAGGTTCCGGCGTACGCTGGAGTGGTATCTCGAGGCGCTCGGGCTGATCGTGAGCGACTTCCTCTTCCTCGACGAACTCCGCGACCGCGGGCCCACGATGGCCTTCCTGCGCTGCGACCTCGGGTCCGTGCCGACCGACCACCACACGCTTGCCATGCATCTCGGGCCACGCGTCGGCTACGTGCACTCGGCCTACCAGGTCACCGACCTCGACGCGGTGGCCGCGGGCGGCGAGCACCTCGCCGCGCAGGGCTACCGCCGCGTGTGGGGCATCGGCCGGCACATCCAGGGCAGCCAGATCTTCGACTACTGGCGCGACCCCGACCGGATGATGGTCGAGCACTATGCCGACGGTGATCTCTTCGACTGCTCCCTGGAGCCCGGCTGGGCGCCGATGAGCGCCAGCGGGCTCGCCCAGTGGGGCCCGCCCGTATCCCGCGACTTCCTGGTCGGCAAGCCCACCCCGGGCATGGTCTCCGCCCTTCTCAAGGCGCTCCGCGACGAGGCCGGCGAAATCGACATAGACGTGCTGAAGGCACTGGCGAAAGCGATGGCGGCATGAGTATCAACGTGGCTCGCACCGAAAACGGCTGGTGGGTCGAGCACAGCGGCCGGCTGACCCGAATCCTGACCGACGCGATCATCACACGCGAACTCCTCGCCGACCGCCCGGCGGTCGACAAGGCCGCGAGCGCACCCGACCTCGAGGGCCCCCTGCTCGCGGACGTTGATCTGCTCTCTCCGGTCACCGCGCCGGCCCGAGTGGTCGCCCAGATGGTCAACTACCGCAGCCACGCACACGACTCCGGCTTCAACCCGGACGCCGTGCCGCCGGCCTTCTTCCGCAAGTCGTCCGGCTCGGTCTGTGGGCCCACCGACGACATCCGGTGCCCGGAGCACGTCCGGCTCCTCGACTACGAGGTCGAGCTGGGCCTGGTGATCGGGCGTCGGATCGACGTCCGTGAGGCAGTGGCCGAGGACGACCTCGCCGACGTCGTCGCAGGCATCGTCGTCGCCAATGACATCAGCGCCCGCGACATCCAGCTGACCCGGACGCAGTTCTACGAGTCGAAGTCTTACCCGACCTTCACCCCGGTCGGCCCGTTCCTCACCCTCGTCGACGGGGAGGAACTGGCCGGACTGGAGCGGCTGCGGCTGACGCTGAGCGTCAACGGAGAGATCCGCCAGAACAGCACCGTCGCCGACATGATCGTCAAGCCCGCCCGCGCGCTCACCCTGCTCGCCCGCTTCCAGGCCCTCGACCCCGGCGACCTGCTGCTCACCGGCACGCCGGGCGGCACCGCTCTCAAGTCCCCGGGACCTGTCGCCGAGAAGATCGGAGCGCTGCTGCCCCCGGCGGTGAAGTGGAAGGCGTTCTTCAAGCGGCAGGCCGGCAACCCGAACTACCTGAAGGACGGCGACGTGGTCGCCGCGACCATCACCGACCCCGTACGCGGTATCGACCTCGGCCGGCAGTCCAACGTCGTGCGCGGACAGGCGCGAAGGGCCGCCCTGTGAGGCCGGGCTCGGCGGCCGGTCTGCCCCCGCTGACCTCGGTGGCCGACCTCCACAAGATCGAGCGGGTCCCGCTCGCCGACCGCGACCTCGCGCTCACGACGTACGACCTGCTCGTACGGGCCGCGCAGCGGTGGCCCGACGCACCGCACTCGGTGTGGATTCCCGACGCGAGCGTGATCGAGGACCACGTGCCGGTGAGCTTCGGCGGACTGCACGACCGCGTGCACGCGATCGCCCACGCACTGCACGGGCTAGGGATCGGGCGCGACGACGCGGTCACGCTGATGGCCCCCAACTGCAGCGACCTCCTCGCGGTCACACTGGCGGCCGAGGCCGTCGGGATCGCGGCCCCCGTCAACGCCGCGCTCGACGTGCGCCACGTCGCGCACGTCGTGCGCCTGACCGGCTCCCGGGTCCTGGTCGCCGCCGGTCCCGAGCTGGACGAGGCGCTGTGGAAGCGGCTCCTGGACGGCGCCCCCGACTTCGGCATCGAGGTCCTCGTCGCGCTGTCGCCCGACGGCGCCGACCGAGCCGCGGCGCCCGCGCTGGAGGCCCGCCCGGGCCTGCGCACCGTACGCCTCGACGACCTGGTGGCCGACGGACCGGCCGCGCCCGCCGGACTCCCGGCCGCGCCGCCGGCGCCCGACGACCTCGCGGCGTTCTTCCACACCGGGGGCACCACCGGCACCCCCAAGGTGGCCGCACACACCCACCGCAACCAGGCGGTGATGGCGTGGAGCCTCGCGGTCGCGGGCGGCTCCGGCGAGGGGCAGGGCATCGTCGCCGGCCTGCCGCTGTTCCACGTCAACGCGCTGCTGGTGACCGCCATCGCACCGCTGGTGTCCGGAGCGCGGTCGATCTGGCCGGGCCCGCTGGGCTATCGCGACCCGAAGCTGTACACCGGTTTCTGGCGACTGGTCGATCACTACCGGCCCCGCGCCATGTCGGCGGTGCCGACCGTCTACGCCTACCTCTCCGCCATACCGGTCGACGCCGACATCAGCTCGCTCGAACTCCCGGTCGTCGGCGCTGCGCCGCTGCCGGACAGCGTGCGGCGGATGTTCGCCGAGACGACGGGGCTGCAGCTGCTTGAGGGCTACGGCCTCACCGAGGCCACCTGCGCGTCGTCGGCGACCCTGCCAGGCGACGTGCGCCCCGGCTCGGTCGGACAGCGGCTGCCCTACCAGACGCTGGTGGCTGCGAAGGTCGACGAGGCGAGCGGCACGGTGCGGCCGTTGCCCGCAGGCGAGACGGGCGAGCTGGTGATCGGCGGCCCGACCGTGTTCGCTGGGTATCTGCGGCGCGACGGCAATCGAAGGTGGGTGTCCGCCGACGGCGTCGTCGATGGCTGGCTGCGCACGGGCGACCTCGGCTTCGTACGCGACGAGCGGATCCATCTCCGCGGCCGGCAGAAGGATTTGATCATCCGCGGCGGCCACAACATTGACCCTGCCGTCATCGAGGACGCCCTGCTCGGCCACCCCGCCGTGGCCGCCGCCGGTGCCGTCGGCCGGCCCGACCGCACCTCCGGCGAGGTCCCGGTGGCCTTTGTCGCTCTCTCCGCCACTGGGATCACGGTGGAGGAACTGATGGCCTGGGTCGCCGAGCACATCAGCGAACCAGCCGCGCGCCCGAAGTCGATCACTGTGCTCGACGCGATCCCGGTCACCGAGATCGGCAAGCCGTTCAAGCCCGCGCTGCGCGAGGCGGCGGCCGCCCGGCACTTCCGTGCCGAGCTCGCCGAGCACGGCATCGGCGGCGTCGAGGTCGGCGTCCGCTACGAGGTCGGGCGGCTGGTCGTGCGCCTGACCGGCGGCGCCGGGGCCGATGCGGCCGCCGTGCTGCGGGGCTACAACGTCGAGATACGCATGGACACCGAGGAGGCGCAGCAGTGACCACGAAGGGTCTCCATGCGCCGGCCGGCCAATGGGACGTGATCGTGATCGGCGGCGGTCCCACCGGCCTGACGGCGGCGACCCTGCTCCGCCAGTACGGGTGTCGGGTCGCGGTCGTCGAGCGCCACCATGACATCTATCCGCTCCCGCGGGCCGTCCACGTCGACGACGAGGTGTACCGGATCCTCCACCAGGTCGGTATCGGTGAGGAGTTCGCCGCGCATGCCCGTCCCGCGGCCGGGCTGCGGCTCGTCGACGGGCGCCACCGTGAGCTGGCCACCTTCTCCCGCGAGCGGAAGACGGCCGCGGGGCTTCCTCAGGCCAACATGTTCGACCAGCCGGTCCTGGAGCGCCTGCTGCGCGACAACCTCAAGCGCCTGCCGGAGGTGACCATCCTTGGCGGCCACGAGCTCCTCCGCTTCGACACCGACACCGACGGGATAACCGCCCACGTGAGCGAGCCGGACGGCGCGACGGCCGAGCTGCGGGCCCTGTACCTCATCGGCTGCGACGGCGCCAACAGCACCGTCCGCGGACAACTCGCCATCGACAGCGACGATCTAGGCTTCGAGCAGCGCTGGCTGGTCGTCGATGTCCGCTGCGAGCTGGGTCTCGATGCCTGGGACGGTGTGCACCAGGTGTGCGACCGGCACCGGGCAGGCACGTACATGCGCATCGGGCCGGACCGCTACCGCTGGGAGTTCCAGCTGCTGGACGGTGAGAGCGCCGACGACTACGACGGCGTCCCGGCGCTGCGCCGGCTCATCGACCCGTGGGTCCGCGGCATCCCGGACGACCGCCTGAAACTGCTGAAGTGCCGGGAATACACCTTCCGCGCCCGCGTCGCCCGCCGCTGGCGCGCGGGCCCGGTCTTCATCGCCGGCGACGCCGCCCACGTCACGCCGCCGTTCATCGGCCAGGGCCTGTGTGCCGGGCTCCGCGACGCGCACAACCTCGCGTGGAAGCTGGCCGCGGAGCTGCGCGGGCGCGCGGTGCCGGGGCTCCTCGACTCGTACGAGGCCGAACGCCGGCCGCACGCCACGGCGATGATCAAACGGGCCAAGACCGTCGGCCGGCTGATGACCGGCGGCGGCCGCGCCGCCGAGCTGGTGCGGGGACGTCTCCTGCCCGCCCTCGCCCACTCCCGGACAGCCCGGCGAGTCGTGCTGGACACCGGCAGCCCGCCGCTCACACCCGGACCCCGCGTCCAGCGGCGCACCCCCCGCAGCGTACGAGGCGCGCTTCTCCCGCTCGTGCACCTGCCGGGCCCGGACGGCGAATCCGTACTGGTCGACCGGGTGCTCGGCGACCGCACAGCGGTCGTCGCGCTCCCCGGCACCGACCTCGCGGCCGTCCCCGACGCCCTGCCCTCGGCCTGGCTGACCGTCGATCCGGAGGGCAGCGAAGGCGAACGGTTCCTCGCACGCTGGCTGCGGGACGCCGGCGTCGCCTGGGTCAGCGTCGACCCCGACCGCGTGATCAAGGCTGCAGGGCTGTCCGGGGTACTGCGGTGAGTAACGGGACGCTCGCCCCGGCTACGATTCCGACCATGCCGGAACAGCAGCCGTCGCGTGGAGAGAGGCGCAAGCTGCGCACCCGAAGGGCGCTGATCGAGGCCGCGCAGGAGATCTACGCCGAGCGCGGTGACTTCGAGGTCAGCATCCAGCAGATCACAGACGCCGCCGACGTCGGCTTCGGTACGTTCTACAACCACTTCTCGTCCAAGGCAGAACTGCTCGACGCGGCGATCGCCGAGGCGCTCGAGACCCACGCCGCCTGGCTGGAGCGGCTGCTCGCCGACGTCGATGACCCGGCTGTGGTCTTCGCGACGTCGATGCGACTCACCGGCCGGCTCGTCCGCACCCGCCCCCGGCTGGCGCAGGTGATGATGAACAGCAGGGGCGCGCTGCTGGAAGCGCCGTACGGCCATGCGGTGCACGCCCGAAACGACATCGAGGCGGCCATCTCCGCCGGACGCTTCGTCATCGATGACGTCAGGGTTGCGCTCGCCTGCACCGCGGGGTGCCTGATCGCCACGATGCACCTCTGCGCCACCGACCCGAAGGCCTCGGTCGACGACATCGCCGACCAGACCGTGCTCAACGTCCTGCGGATGTTCGGCATGGCCGAATCGGAGGCCCGCCGCATCGTGGCACTGCCGCTCCCGACCGACGAGCCTCCGCCCGAGTCGATCTGAGCGACGGGACGTAGGCGGTCGGGCTGTGCTGGAAGGACGGCCGACAGTGTCCCCGCGCCCGGCGGTGCAGGCCGGGGCGAGTCTGCTTCTTGTCATTGGCGCAGCACCTTGGGGGAGACGCGGCCGGTCCTCTTCACGGCGATGTCGTTGGCTTGGGCCCATCGTCGTGCGGCTTGTTCGTCCGACAGGGGTGGTGGGCAGGGTTGGTGTTGGTTGCCGGCGGAGGGTTTGGTGAGCATCCATTCCACCCATTTGCGCAACACTCGGTGGGTGACCTGGTCGAGCGGGAGGTGTTCGAAGCGGGGGAAGACGTGGCGTTCGGCCTCGGCGACGTAGGTGGCGCGCTAGGTGGGGGAGGTGCCGAGTCGGGTGGCGTAGTCGTGGCGGGCGTACTGTTCGAAGCTTGGCATCTCAGGGTCGCGTGTGGCGTCGTAGCTCGATGATCCGGGCCACCCGTGTCTCGGCTCGCTCTCACTGGTTGCATGGTGACGAGACCTGGGGATGGTGTGCAGAAGTGACACGGAGATGATCAAATGCCGACTGCCGCACGATGAGATGCGGGAACATCCGGAAACATGATCTTGATGTGATCGTTCACGACCCGTTTGGCATCGTCCAAAACAGGCCCTTCGACCTGCGGTGATGTCGGTAGGGCGGGTGGACTTGAACCCACGACCCACGGATTATGCGTCGGCTCAATTAATGCCGCCCAGTGCCAACGAGTGTGGAGTCGTATCGCTGTGGCCAGAATTTCTTCCTGCTCTCGTGTCGGCCTGTGCCCAGGAGTGCCGTGGTGCCAGTGCTCGCGGACGAGCTCGGCGAGGTGCTCGGCGCGCTGAGCGAAGGGCATCACCTACTCGAAGAGGGATGGGTCCCCGGTGCCTCTGCGAAGGATCTGGGGCTCGTTCTGCGAGAAGTCGATGACCGTCGTCGGTTCGTCACCGCACTCGCCGGAGTCGATCACAGCGTCCACGACGTGGTCCAGTCTTTCCTTGATCTCCCAGCCCTGCGTCATCGGCTCGGTCTCATCCGGCAGCAGCAGGGTGCTGGACAGCAGCGGTTCGCCGAGTTCGGTCAGCAACGCCTGCGTGACGACGTGATCGGGTATCCGAACACCGACCGTCTTCTTCCTGGGATGCAGCAACCGCCGCGGCACCTCCTTCGTCGCAGGCAGGATGAACGTGTAGCCGCCGGGAGTTGCCGCCTTGAGCGAGCGGAAGAGCGCATTGTTCACGTGAACGAACTGGCCGAACTGGGCGAAGTCCTTACAAACCAAGGTGAAGTGATGGTCGTCGTCGAGACGCCGGATCTCCCTGATCCGGTCGATGCCCTCCTTGTTGCCCAGCCTGCACCCCAACGCGTAGCACGAGTCCGTCGGGTACGCGATCAGCCCGTCCGTGTGAAGGAGATCGACCGCCTGACGGATCATTCGAGGTTGCGGGTTGTCCGGATGTACATCGAAGTACTTTGCCATGCATGGGAGCTTAGAAGCGGACAATCCAGCGCATGACACGATGGCCTCGACTTTCTACATCTACGGGCCTTCCACCGCGAAGCAAGTCGAGTTCTGGCCGTGGCTCTCAAACAGGGCCTTGCCGCGTGACCATAACGCGGCGTGTTGCGGAGTAGGGAGTACCACTGGCCGCGGTGGGACAAGACCAGCAGCACCTCGTCACCTTCAACGCCGCGGCGTTGGTGAAGCTGGATTACAGCAGGCGCTTGCGCTGGTCGGCCGCTTCTCCCCGGACTGAGCTGCCCCGGGTTGGTTGGAGGCTCCCAAGACTGGAAGGCTGGGAGTCGTGCCCGCACCGAGGAAGTACCCGCAAGAGTTGCGTGATCGCGCCGTCAAGATGGTGTTCGACCTGCGTGAGGAGA
>NZ_JBQQBQ010000015.1:0-195241 GCF_052245915.1 Nonomuraea sp. 10N515B | reverse complement strand
GAGGTGCTCTCCAGCGACGGCATGTCCATCGAGATGCGCGACACCGACGAGGACGTCTTCCGCGCCGCGGAGGAGCTCGGCATCGATCTGTCCCGGCGTGAGCCGAGCAGCGTGGAAGAAGTCTGAGGGGGAGATCGCACAAAATGCTAGACGTCAACTTCTTCGACGAGCTCAGGATCGGTCTTGCGACCGCCGACGACATCCGTCAGTGGTCGCACGGCGAGGTCAAGAAGCCGGAGACGATCAACTACCGGACCCTCAAGCCGGAAAAGGACGGGCTCTTCTGCGAGAAGATCTTCGGTCCGACCCGGGACTGGGAGTGCTACTGCGGTAAGTACAAGCGCGTCCGGTTCAAGGGCATCATCTGTGAGCGCTGCGGCGTCGAGGTGACCCGGGCCAAGGTGCGTCGTGAGCGGATGGGCCACATCGAGCTGGCCGCGCCCGTCACGCACATCTGGTACTTCAAGGGCGTCCCGTCGCGCCTCGGCTACCTGCTCGACCTGGCCCCGAAGGACCTGGAGAAGGTCATCTACTTCGCGGCCTACATGATCACGCATGTCGACACCGAGATGCGTGAGCGTGACCTGCCCTCGCTGGAGGCGAAGATCTCCGTCGAGCGGCAGCACATCGAGCAGCGCCGCGACGCCGACGTCGAGGCCAGGCAGAAGAAGCTCGAGGCCGACCTGGGCGAGCTTGAGGCCGCCGGCGCCAAGGGCGACCAGCGCCGCAAGGTCCGCGAGGGCGCTGAGCGCGAGATGCGTCAGCTGCGCGACCGGGCCCAGCGCGAGCTGGACCGGCTCGACGAGGTCTGGAGTCGCTTCAAGAACCTCAAGGTCCAGGACCTCGAGGGCGACGAGCTGCTCTACCGCGAGATGCGCGACCGCTTCGGCCGCTACTTCAAGGGCGGCATGGGCGCGCAGGCGATCCAGGACCGCCTGATCAGCTTCGACCTCGATGTCGAGTCGGAGAACCTGCGCGAGACCATCCGCAGCGGCAAGGGCCAGAAGAAGGCCCGCGCGCTCAAGCGGCTCAAGGTCGTGTCCGCGTTCCTCAACACCACCAACTCGCCGCGCGGCATGGTGCTGGACTGCATTCCGGTCATCCCGCCGGACCTGCGACCGATGGTGCAGCTCGACGGTGGCCGGTTCGCGACCTCGGACCTCAACGACCTCTACCGCCGGGTCATCAACCGGAACAACCGCCTCAAGAGGCTTCTCGACCTCGGCGCGCCCGAGATCATCGTGAACAACGAGAAGCGGATGCTCCAGGAGGCCGTGGACGCGCTGTTCGACAACGGCCGCCGCGGTCGCCCGGTCACCGGTCCCGGCAACCGTCCGCTGAAGTCCCTCAGCGACATGCTGAAGGGTAAGCAGGGTCGTTTCCGCCAGAACCTGCTGGGCAAGCGAGTCGACTACTCCGGCCGTTCGGTCATCGTCGTCGGCCCGCAGCTCAAGCTGCACCAGTGCGGTCTGCCCAAGCAGATGGCGCTGGAGCTGTTCAAGCCGTTCGTGATGAAGAGGCTCGTGGACCTCAACCACGCGCAGAACATCAAGTCGGCCAAGCGGATGGTCGAGCGCGCCCGCCCCGTGGTGTGGGACGTGCTCGAAGAGGTCATCACCGAGCACCCGGTGCTGCTCAACCGCGCCCCGACGCTCCACCGCCTGGGCATCCAGGCGTTCGAGCCGCAGCTGGTCGAGGGCAAGGCCATCCAGATCCACCCGCTCGTCTGCACCGCGTTCAACGCGGACTTCGACGGCGACCAGATGGCCGTGCACCTGCCGCTGTCGGCTGAGGCCCAGGCCGAGGCACGCATCCTGATGCTCTCGACCAACAACATCCTCAAGCCGGCCGACGGCAAGCCCGTGACGATGCCCACCCAGGACATGGTCATCGGCCTCTACTGGCTGACCACCCAGAAGGACGGCGCGATCGGCGAGGGCCGCGTGTTCGGCTCGATCGCCGAGGCGCAGATGGCCTTCGACCGCGGCGAGCTGGAGATCCAGGCGAAGATCCAGATCCGGCTGAAGGACGATGTCCTGCCGCCGCGCGACTGGGTGGCACCCGAGGGCTGGGAGCAGGGCGACGCGATCAGGCTGGAGACGACCTTCGGCCGGTGCCTGTTCAACCAGACGCTGCCCGAGAGCTACCCGTTCGTCGACTTCCAGGTCGGCAAGAAGCAGCTGTCCACGATCGTGAACGAGCTGGCGGAGACCTACCCCAAGATCGAGGTCGCCAACTCGCTCGACGCGCTCAAGGACGCCGGCTTCCGCTGGGCGACCCGCTCCGGTGTCACGATCTCGATCGAGGACGTCGTCGCGCCGCCCAACAAGACCGACATCATGGAAAACTACGAGCGCAGGGCCGACAAGGTCCAGCGCGAGTACGAGCGCGGTCTGATCACCGACGAGGAGCGCCGTCAGGAGCTCATCGAGATCTGGACGCACGCCACGGCCGACGTCGAGACCGACATGGTCAACGCCTTCCCGGCGACCAACCCGGTCTGGATGATGGTCAACTCCGGCGCCCGTGGTAACAAGATGCAGGTCCGGCAGATCGCCGGCATCCGTGGCCTGGTGTCCAACACCAAGGGTGAGACGATCCCGCGGCCGATCAAGGCCTCGTTCCGCGAGGGCCTGTCGGTGCTGGAATACTTCATCTCCACCCACGGTCAGCGGAAGGGTCTGGCCGACACCGCGCTGCGTACCGCCGACTCGGGTTACCTGACCCGTCGTCTGGTGGACGTCGCACAGGACGTCATCGTGCGCGAGATCGACTGCGGCACCGACCGCGCGGTCCCGCTGCACGTGGCCGACCGCGACGCGTCGGGCAACCTGGTCAAGGCGGAGAACGCCGAGTCCAACGTGCACGGCCGCATCCTGGCCGAGGACGTCGAGGTCGACGGCAAGGTCATCGTCCCGGCGGGCGTCGACATCAACGACACCCACGTGACGAAGCTGGTCGCGGCCGGGGTCGAGACGGTGCGCACGCGTAGCGCGCTCGTCTGCGAGGCGAAGATCGGTGTCTGCGCGACCTGCTACGGCCGCTCGCTGGCCACCGGCAAGCTCGTGGACGTCGGCGAGGCGGTCGGCATCATCGCCGCCCAGTCGATCGGTGAGCCCGGCACGCAGCTGACGATGCGGACCTTCCACACCGGTGGTGTGGCCGGCGCCGACATCACCCACGGTCTGCCCCGTGTCACGGAGCTGTTCGAGGCGCGCATCCCCAAGGGTGTCGCTCCGATCTCCGAGGCCGAGGGCCGGGCTCGCATCGACGAGACCGACAAGACCAGGAAGATCGTCATCACTCCGGACGACGGCTCGGAAGAGATCGCCTACCCGGTGTCGATGCGGTCGCGCCTGCTGGTGCAGGACGGCCAGCGCGTCACGGTCGGCCAGCAGCTGGTCGCCGGTGCGGTCAACCCCAACGAGGTGCTGCGCATCCTCGGCCCGCGGGCCGTGCAGCTGCACCTGGTGGCGGAGGTCCAGCAGGTCTACCGGTCCCAGGGTGTGTCGATCCACGACAAGCACATCGAGATCATCGTTCGGCAGATGCTCAAGCGGGTCAACGTCCTGGAGTCCGGCGACACCGACCTGCTGCCCGGCGAGCTCGTCGAGCGGCCGCGCTTCGAGCTGATGAACCGCGAGACCGTGGCGGAGGGCGGCTCTCCGGCCGCCGGTCGTCCGGTGCTCATGGGCATCACGAAGGCCTCGCTCGCGACCGAGTCGTGGCTGTCAGCGGCGTCCTTCCAGGAGACGACCAGGGTGCTGACGGACGCGGCGATCCACGCCAAGTCCGACTCGCTGCTGGGTCTGAAGGAGAACGTCATCATCGGTAAGCTCATCCCGGCCGGCACGGGCATGCCGCAGTACCGGAACATCCGGGTGGAGCCGACCGAAGAGGCCAAGGCGGCCATGTACACCGTTGGTGGCTACGACGGCACCGCGGCGGACTACACCTTCGGCACCGGCAGTGGCGAGGCGGTCCCGCTGGAGGAGTACGACTTCGGCCAGTACAACCGATGAATTCTTGATCGCCAGTAGGTGACGCGCCCGGGTCTCTTGTCCAAGAGGCCCGGGCGCGCTGCGTTCCCGGCCGGGGTCCTTCTCGCACCAAGTCCGGGCGCGCTGCGTTCAAACCCGGGCCGTTTCCCGGCCGGGGTCCTTCTCGCACCAAGCGCGGGCGCGCTGCGTTCAAACCCTTCTTTCGTTACGGCGGTGCCGTGGCAGCCCAGTCGCCGCACGGGGCTGAGGGCCCTCCAGGGAGACGGTTTCTGAGCCCTTCAGTGGTGCACCGCCGTTACGACGCACAGTGGGCCGAGTTTCAGGGCGCGGCGTGAGCCGCTCGGCTCTACGGTGCGCTGTGGGCCGTGGTGGGGGGTGGCGATTGGTCGCGGTCGGGTGACGGTTGGGCGTACCGGGGACGGAAGGCGGCGGGAGCCTATATCATGTGCGTGGAGCTGTAGATGGGCTGGATGAGATAGGCCCCGGCGACCCGGAGTGGCATGGCTGATCAGCCTTGCCGCGCCGTTTTGACGTGTCGCATGGGCCTGGGTAGTCTTGGACATCGTGCCCGTCTCTATGCGGGCTCTCGACCGTGCGCTCATTACGAGTGCGGGACGGCTTCCTGGCTCGTAAACCTCGCGGGACGTCTGCGTGAATAGCGCGACACGCCCGAGCGCGGGGGCGCCGAGACAGGGAAAACCAGCAGGTCATGACACCGGCAGAACCTGCGAAATGCATCACAACTGACGTAACACCGGCCAAGGCACGAAACGGAGTGGCAGTGCCCACTATTCAGCAGTTGGTCCGCAAGGGCCGGCAGGACAAGGTCTCTAAGACCAAGACTCCTGCCCTCAAGGGGAGTCCGCAGCGGCGCGGCGTGTGCCAGCGCGTCTACACCACGACCCCGAAGAAGCCCAACTCGGCACTGCGTAAGGTGGCCCGCGTTCGGCTTACGAACGGCATTGAGGTCACGGCCTACATCCCCGGTGTGGGTCACAACCTGCAGGAGCACTCCATCGTGCTCGTGCGTGGCGGTCGTGTGAAGGACCTGCCTGGTGTTCGCTACAAGATCATCCGCGGTTCGCTGGACACCCAGGGTGTCCGCAACCGCAAGCAGGCCCGCAGCCGCTACGGCGCGAAGAAGGAGAAGAGCTAACAATGCCTCGTAAGGGTTCTCCTGGCCGTCGTCAGCTCATGGCTGACCCGGTCTACAGCTCGCCGCTGGTGACCGCCCTGATCAACAAGGTGCTCCTGGACGGCAAGCGCTCCATCGCGCAGTCGATCGTCTACGGCGCCCTCGAGGGCTGCAGGGAGAAGACGGGCAACGACCCGGTCGTCACCCTGAAGCGCGCGCTCGACAACGTCAAGCCCACTCTCGAGGTCCGCAGCCGCCGTGTCGGTGGCGCGACCTACCAGGTGCCGGTCGAGGTGCGCGCCGCGCGCAGCACCACCCTGGCCCTGCGCTGGCTGGTGCAATACTCCCGCGCCCGCCGCGAGAAGACCATGACCGAGCGCCTCATGAACGAGCTCCTCGACGCCAGCAACGGCCTCGGGGCGAGCGTCAAGAAGCGTGAGGACACCCACAAGATGGCCGAGTCCAACAAGGCCTTCGCCCACTACCGCTGGTAACAGCGGGTTCGACGAGACGACGAGGACGCGAGTTAAAGTGGCCGCTACGACCGCTCTTGACCTGGCCAAGGTCCGCAACATTGGGATCATGGCCCATATCGACGCGGGCAAGACCACCACGACCGAGCGCATCCTGTTCTACACCGGCATCAACTACAAGATCGGTGAAGTCCACGAGGGCGCTGCCACGATGGACTGGATGGAGCAGGAGCAGGAGCGCGGCATCACGATCACGTCTGCCGCGACCACCTGTGAGTGGATCGGTCACACCATCAACATCATCGACACTCCGGGCCACGTCGACTTCACCATCGAGGTGGAGCGTTCGCTCCGCGTCCTCGACGGTGCGGTCGCCGTGTTCGACGGCGTCGCGGGTGTCGAGCCGCAGTCGGAGACGGTGTGGCGCCAGGCTGACCGCTACGAAGTTCCCCGGATCTGCTTCGTCAACAAGATGGACCGGGTCGGCGCGGAGTTCCACCGCTGCGTCGAGATGATGGTCACCCGCCTGGGTGCGACCCCGGCTGTGATTCAGCTTCCGTGGGGCGTTGAGGCCGACTTCAAGGGCGTCATCGACCTCATCAAGATGAAGGGTCTCATCTGGAGCGCCGAGGCCGCCAAGGGCGAGATGTACGACACCGTCGACATCCCGGCCGACCACGCCGAGGCCGCTCGCGAGTGGCGGGACCGTCTCATCGAGACTGTCGCCGAGAACGACGACGAGCTGATGGAGCTCTTCCTCGAGGGCCAGGAGCCCACCGAGGAGCAGCTGGTGGCGGCGATCCGCCGCGCCACGCTGGCCAGCGCCATCAACCCGGTGCTCTGCGGCACCGCGTTCAAGAACAAGGGCGTGCAGCCCCTGCTCGACGCGATCGTCGCCTACCTCCCCGCCCCGACCGACCTCAAGGCCTTCAAGGGTCACGCGGTCGGCAAGGAGGACCAGGTGATCGAGCGTCACGCGGACCCGGCCGAGCCGTTCTCCGCTCTGGCGTTCAAGATCGCCAGTGACCCGCACCTGGGCAAGCTCACCTACATCCGCATCTACTCGGGCACGCTCGACACCGGTTCACAGGTTGTCAACTCTGTGAAGGGCAAGAAGGAGCGGATCGGCAAGATCTACCAGATGCACGCCAACAAGCGCGAAGAGCGCCCCTCGGCGATCGCTGGTCAGATCGTGGCGGTCATGGGTCTGAAGGACACCACCACCGGTGACACCCTCTCTGACCCGGCTAACCAGGTCGTGCTCGAGTCGATGACGTTCCCGGCTCCGGTGATCAACGTCGCCATCGAGCCCAAGACCAAGGGTGACCAGGAGAAGCTGTCGACCGCGATCCAGCGGCTGGCCGAGGAGGACCCGTCCTTCCAGGTCCGCCGTGACGAGGAGACCGGCCAGACGGTCATCTGGGGCATGGGCGAGCTTCACCTGGAGATCCTCGTCGACCGTATGCGTCGCGAGTTCAAGGTCGAGGCCAACGTCGGCCGTCCGCAGGTTGCCTACCGCGAGACGATCCGCCGCAAGGTGGAGAAGCTCGACTACACCCACAAGAAGCAGACCGGTGGTTCCGGTCAGTTCGCGCGGGTCATCATCAACCTCGAGCCGCTGGGCGAGGGCAACGACGGCTACGAGTTCGAGAACAAGGTCACGGGTGGCCGGGTCCCGAGGGAATACATCCCCTCGGTCGACGCGGGCGCTCAGGAGGCCGCCGAGTTCGGCGTGCTGGCCGGTTACCCGATGGTCGGCGTGAAGGTTACGCTGGTCGACGGTGCCGCGCACGACGTCGACTCCTCGGAAATGGCGTTCAAGATCGCTGGCTCGATGGCCTTCAAGGAGGCCGCGCGCAAGGCGGACGCCGTGCTCCTCGAGCCGATGATGGCCGTCGAGGTCACCACGCCCGAGGACTACATGGGTGACGTCATCGGCGACCTCAACGGTCGCCGCGGGCAGATTCAGTCCATGGACGAGCGGGCCGGCGCCCGTGTCGTCACGGCGCTCGTGCCGCTGTCTGAGATGTTCGGCTACGTGGGTGACCTGCGTAGCAAGACGCAGGGGCGCGCGAGCTACAGCATGCAGTTCGACTCCTACTCGGAGGTGCCTCCGGGCATCGCGAAGGAGATCGTCGCGAAGGCCCGGGGCGAGTAGTTCCTGGTCCGATCCCGCAAGGGATCGAGCCAGGACTTCTGTCCTGGTCCCTGGTGGGGTGGTGCGAGCCACCCCGCCGCCAAGGGGTTCGGGAGTTCCCGGGCCCGAGTGTGTAGACGAAAGTCAGTCAGATTCTCAAGGAGAGAACCAGTGGGCAAGGCCAAGTTCGAGCGGACCAAGCCGCACATGAACATCGGCACCATTGGACACATCGACCACGGCAAGACCACGCTGACCGCGGCGATCACCAAGGTGCTTCACGACCGTTTCCCCGAGCTGAACAAGGCGACCCCGTTCGACAAGATCGACAAGGCGCCGGAGGAGAAGGCTCGCGGCATCACGATCTCGATCGCGCACGTCGAGTACCAGACGGAGAAGCGTCACTACGCGCACGTTGACTGCCCTGGTCACGCGGACTACGTGAAGAACATGATCACCGGTGCCGCTCAGATGGACGGCGCCATCCTCGTGGTCGCCGCCACCGACGGCCCGATGCCGCAGACGAAGGAGCACGTCCTCCTGGCCCGCCAGGTCGGCGTCCCCTACATCGTCGTGGCCCTCAACAAGGCCGACATGGTGGACGACGAGGAGATCCTCGAGCTCGTCGAGCTGGAGGTCCGTGAGCTCCTGTCCGCTCAGGAGTTCCCCGGCGACGACCTGCCGGTCGTCCGCGTCTCCGCGCTCAAGGCTCTCGAGGGCGACGAGAAGTGGGCCGACAGCATCGTCGAGCTGATGAACGCCGTGGACGAGAACGTTCCCGAGCCGCCGCGTGAGACGGACAAGCCGTTCCTCATGCCGGTCGAGGACGTCTTCTCGATCACCGGTCGCGGCACGGTCGTCACCGGCCGTATCGAGCGCGGCATCGTCAAGGTCAACGAGCAGGTCGACATCATCGGCATCAAGCCGGAGAAGACCACGACCACCGTCACCAGCATCGAGATGTTCAACAAGATGCTCGACGAGGGTCACGCCGGTGACAACGCCGCCCTGCTGCTCCGCGGCATCAAGCGCGACGACGTCGAGCGCGGCCAGTGCATCATCAAGCCGGGCACGACGACCCCGCACACCGATTTCACGGGCCAGGTCTACATCCTGTCCAAGGACGAGGGCGGCCGCCACACGCCGTTCTTCAACAACTACCGCCCGCAGTTCTACTTCCGTACGACTGACGTGACCGGTGTCGTGCACCTCCCCGAGGGCACCGAGATGGTCATGCCGGGCGACAACACCGAAATGCGCGTTGAGCTGATCCAGCCCATCGCCATGGAGGAAGGCCTCAAGTTCGCGATCCGTGAGGGTGGCCGCACCGTCGGCGCCGGCCGGGTCGTGAAGATCATCAAGTAGCTAGACCGTCGGGGCGGCGGTCGGCCCCGAACATCTGGGTCCGACCGCCGCACCACGTAAGAGCCTCACGCAAAGCGCCGTGATCCAGCAGTAGCTTCGGCCTCGTGACCGAAGTCACTGCCGGATCACGGAAGAAATGGCAGATCGACTGCGTCTGCCTCGTGGGGTCAAGCGGGCTCTGGCCTGCACCAGCACAGCGGCAACAGGCCGCACGATACTTTTTCAGACGACAGCGAAGGACACCGAGGCCACTATGGCGGGACAGAAGATCCGCATTCGGCTCAAGGCCTATGACCACGAGGTCATCGACAGCTCGGCCAAGAAGATCGTCGAGACGGTGACGCGGACTGGCGCGAAGGTCGCGGGCCCGGTGCCGCTGCCGACCGAGAAGAACGTGTACTGCGTCATCCGCTCGCCGCACAAGTACAAGGACAGCCGCGAGCACTTCGAGATGCGCACGCACAAGCGGCTGATTGACATCATCGACCCGACCCCCAAGACGGTTGACTCGCTCATGCGGCTCGACCTTCCCGCGGGTGTCGACATTTCGATCAAGCTCTGAGGGAACGCACTGACATGGCTAAGACGATGAAGGGCGTCCTGGGCAAGAAGCTCGGCATGACCCAGGTCTTCGACGCGGACAACCGGATGGTTCCGGTGACCGTGGTCGAGGCCGGTCCGTGCGTGGTGACCCGCGTCCGCACCGCAGAGAAGGATGGCTACTCCGCCATCCAGCTCGGCTTCGGGCAGGTCGACCCCCGGAAGGTCAACAAGCCGCTCGGCGACTACCTGCGTAAGCACGACATCACCCCGCGCCGTTACTTCGCGGAGATCCGCACCGACGACGCGAGCGACTACACCCTGGGCCAGGAGCTGCTGGCCGACACCTTCGAGGCCGGCCAGTTCGTCGACGTGACGGGCAAGAGCAAGGGCAAGGGCTTCGCCGGTGTCATGAAGCGGCACGGCTTCGGTGGTCTGGGCGCGTCGCACGGTACGCAGCGCAAGCACCGCTCGCCGGGTTCCATCGGTGGCTGCGCCACCCCGGGCCGCGTTTTCAAGGGTCTGCGCATGGCTGGCCGGATGGGTAACGTCCGCACCACTGTGCAGAGCCTCAAGGTTCACTCCGTGGACGCCGAGAACGGTCTCATCCTGATCAAGGGTGCGATCCCCGGCGCCAACGGCAGCCTGGTCCTCGTCCGTACCGCTGCCAAGAAGGGGGCATCCAAGTGAGCACCACTATCGACGTCCTCGACCCCAGCGGGGCGAAGACCGGCACGGTTGACCTGCCCGAAAACATCTTCGGCACCAAGGTCAACGTTCCGCTGATCCACCAGGTGGTCGTGGCCCAGCTCGCCGCTCGCCGGCAGGGCACGCACAAGGCCAAGACCCGTGGTGAGGTCTCCGGCGGCGGCAAGAAGCCGTACCGCCAGAAGGGCACCGGCCGCGCCCGTCAGGGCTCGACCCGTGCGCCGCAGTTCGCCGGCGGTGGCGTCGTTCACGGTCCCCTGCCGCGTGACTACTCGCAGCGCACGCCCAAGAAGATGAAGGCCGCTGCGCTGCGTGGCGCCCTGTCCGACCGCGCGAGCGGCGGCCGCGTCCACGTGGTCAGCTCGCTGGTCACGGGGGAGACCCCCAAGACCAAGGCCGCGCTCGAGGCGCTGCGCAAGGTCACGCAGGCGCGGCGCGTGCTCGTCGTGGTCGACGAGGCCGACGAGATGACGTGGCTGAGCCTGCGCAACGCCCCTGAGGTCCACCTGCTGGACGCGGGGCAGCTCAACACGTACGACGTGCTCGTGTCCGACGACGTGGTCTTCACCCAGGAGGCGTACGACCAGGTCGTGGCCAGACTGAGCAACGGCGGGAAGGAAGAGGCCTGATGGACAAGATCGCCGACCCGCGCGACGTCATCATCAAGCCGGTCGTCTCTGAGAAGAGCTACGGCCTGATCGATGAGCACAACAAGTACACGTTCCTGGTGAAGACGACCGCGAACAAGACCCAGGTCAAGATCGCTGTTGAGCAGATCTTCGGGGTCAAGGTCACCGACGTGAACACGATCAACCGGCAGGGCAAGCGCAAGCGCACCCGCACCGGCTACGGCAAGCGTCCCGACACCAAGCGCGCGATCGTGAGCCTGGTTGAGGGCGATCGGATCGACATCTTCGGTCAGATCGGCTAGCAGCCACAGATAGTGCGCGGGCCGAACAGGCCCGCGGGGCGAGACCGTCGCACTTCGGTGCGGCGGGCTCACCCATGTAACCGACGAAGGATGAACGAAAAAGATGGGCATCCGTAAGTACAAGCCGACCACTCCGGGTCGCCGCGGATCGAGTGTCTCGGACTTCTCCGAGATCACCCGCAGCGAGCCCGAGAAGTCGTTGCTTGCGCCCCTTCACGGCAAGGGCGGCCGCAACGTACACGGCCGGGTCACCGCACGCCACCAGGGCGGCGGTCACAAGCGCGCCTACCGGATCATTGACTTCCGTAGGCATGACAAGGACGGCATTCCGGCCAAGGTCGCTCACATCGAGTACGACCCCAACCGCACCGCCAATATCGCTCTGCTCCACTACGCCGACGGCGAGAAGCGCTACATCATCGCGCCGACCGGCCTCAAGCAGGGCGACCGTATCGAGAACGGCCCCGCGGCCGACATCAAGCCGGGCAACTGCCTGCCGCTGCGCAACATCCCGACCGGTACCTTCATCCACGCGGTGGAGCTCCGTCCGGGCGGCGGCGCCAAGCTCGGTCGTAGCGCGGGTGCCCAGATCCAGCTGCTCGCCAAGGAAGGCCAGTACGCCACCCTGCGTATGCCGTCCGGTGAGATGCGCATGGTCGACGTGCGCTGCCGGGCGACGGTGGGCCAGGTCGGCAACGCCGAGCAGGCCAACATCAACTGGGGCAAGGCCGGCCGTATGCGGTGGAAGGGCAAGCGCCCCACCGTCCGCGGTGTCGCGATGAACCCCGTCGACCACCCGCACGGTGGTGGTGAGGGCAAGACCTCCGGTGGTCGCCACCCGGTGAACCCGAAGGGCAAGCCCGAGGGGCGCACCCGCCAGGCCAACAAGTCCAGCGACCGGCTGATCATCCGTCGTCGGAGCAAGAGGAAGAAGCGGTAGGAGCAGCCGAAATGCCACGTAGCCTTAAGAAGGGTCCCTTCGTGGACGACCACCTCGCCAAGAAGGTGGACGCCCAGAACGAGAAGGGCACCAAAACCGTCATCAAGACGTGGTCGCGGCGCTCCATGATCGTTCCCGACATGCTCGGGCACACGATCGCCGTGCACGACGGCCGCAAGCACGTCCCGGTGTTCGTCACCGAGTCCATGATCGGCCACAAGCTCGGAGAGTTCGCCCCCACGCGGACGTTCCGCAGCCACGTCAAGGAAGACCGCCGCAGCCGGCGGTAAGCGTCCCGGAAGTAGGAGAAAGCGATGGAAGCCAGGGCTCAGGCGCGGTTCGTCCGTGTCACGCCCCAGAAGGCCCGCCGTGTGGTGGACCTCATTCGCGGGCTGCCCGCTTCGGAGGCGCAGGCCGTGCTGCAGTTCGCTCCCCAGTCGGCGAGCGAGCCGATCTTCAAGGTGCTCAGCAGCGCCATGGCGAATGCTGAGCACAACTTCGACCTCGACCCGCAGACGCTCGTCGTCAGCCGGGCCTGGGTCGACGAGGGCCCGACGCTGAAGCGGTTCCGTCCGCGTGCACAGGGTCGCGCCTATCGGATCAACAAGCGGACGAGCCACATCACTGTGATCGTGGAGTCCCGCGAGCCGAAGGGAAGGACCCGATAGTGGGCCAGAAGGTTAACCCGCACGGGTTCCGCCTCGGCATCACGACCGACTTCAAGAGCCGGTGGTACGCCGACAAGCTGTACAAGTCGTACGTCGCCGAGGACGTGGCGATCCGCCGCATGCTGCAGAAGGGCATGGAGCGGGCCGGCATCTCCAAGGTCGAGATCGAGCGCACCACGGACCGCGTGCAGGTGGACATCCACACCGCGCGGCCCGGCATCGTGATCGGCCGGCGCGGCGCCGAGGCGGACCGTATCCGTGGCGACCTGGAGAAGCTGACCAAGAAGCAGGTCCAGCTCAACATCCTCGAGGTCAAGAACCCGGAGATCGACGCGCAGCTCGTCGCGCAGGGCGTGGCCGAGCAGCTGTCCAGCCGTGTCTCGTTCCGCCGTGCCATGCGCAAGGCGATGCAGTCGGCCATGAAGTCCGGCGCCAAGGGCATCCGTGTCCAGTGCGCGGGTCGTCTGGGCGGCGCTGAGATGTCGAGGTCGGAGTTCTACCGCGAGGGTCGCGTGCCACTGCACACGCTCCGCGCGGACATCGACTACGGCTTCTACGAGGCCCGCACGACCTTCGGCCGCATCGGCGTGAAGGTCTGGATCTACAAGGGCGAGGCTCCGACCAGCCGCGCCGAGCGCGAGGCGGCCGCCGCCGGTGCTCGTGCCGGCCAGCGTCGCGAGCGCGACGACCGTCGTGGCGGTGGCGAGCGTCCCCGCCGTGGTGGTGGCGACCGTCCGCGTCGCGGTGGTGGCCGCGCCCCCCGTACTGAGGCCGCCTCCCAGGCTGCCCCCGAGACCGGCCCGGCCGCGCAGCCGGGTGCTGAAGGGAGCTGACCATGCTGATCCCGCGCAGGGTCAAGCACCGCAAGCAGCACCGGCCCGACCGCAGCGGAGCCGCCAAGGGCGGCACCAGGGTCACGTTCGGCGAGTTCGGCATTCAGGCGATTGAGCACTCTTACGTGACCAACCGTCAGATCGAGTCCGCTCGTATCGCGATGACCCGTCACATCCGCCGTGGTGGCAAGGTGTGGATCAACATCTACCCCGACCGCCCGCTCACCAAGAAGCCCGCCGAGACCCGCATGGGTTCCGGTAAGGGCTCGCCGGAGTGGTGGATCGCCAACGTCAAGCCCGGACGCGTGATGTTCGAGCTGTCCGGCGTGGCGGAGTCGGTGGCGCGTGAGGCGCTCACCAGGGCGATTCACAAGCTCCCGATGAAGTGCAAGATCGTTAAGCGTGAAGTGGGTGAGGCGTGATGGCTAAGGGCCTGACCGCCGGCGAGCTGCGAGTGGAGGACCAGGACACCCTGGTCCAGAAGCTCAAGGAAGCCAAGGAGGAGCTGTTCAACCTCCGCTTCCAGGCAGCGACCGGTCAGTTGGAGAGCCACGGGCGGCTGCGTGCCGTCCGCCGCGAGATCGCCCGTATCTACACCGTGATGCGCGAGCGCGAGCTCGGCATCGTCACGGTCGAGAAGGAGACGAGCGATGGCTGAGACCGAGACCACTGAGAACACCACCGAGAACGCGCGGCACTTCCGCAAGGTCCGCGAGGGCCTGGTCGTCAGCGACAAGATGGACAAGACCGTCGTCGTCGCCGTCGAGGACCGCGTGAAGCACCGTCTGTACGGCAAGGTCATCCGCCGTACGACCAAGTACAAGGCACACGACGAGGCCAACGCCTGCGGCGTCGGCGACCGCGTGCTGCTCATGGAGACCCGCCCCCTCTCCGCCACCAAGCGGTGGAGGGTCGTGGAGATCCTCGAGAAGGCCAAGTAGGCCCTCTCGGATATACCGCGCCTCGTGGGGGCTCTCAGAGCCCCCATGACGGCGTCCAAGGACGCGGGGCCACCTGGTCCCGCGTCGCCTGCGGTGCGGCCCTCAGCGAGGGCTGTGGCCGTGGGAACAAGACAACGACGGTTCCGCCAGGCTCAGAAATGAGAACCGGCGCGACTAACAGGAGTTCAACGTGATCCAGCAGGAGTCGCGGCTCAAGGTCGCCGACAACACGGGCGCAAAGGAGATCCTTTGCATCCGTGTTCTCGGTGGCTCGGGCCGACGCTACGCCGGTATCGGCGACGTCATCGTCGCCACTGTCAAGGACGCGCTGCCCGGCAGCACTGGCGTCAAGAAGGGCGACGTGGTCAAGGCCGTCATCGTCCGCACGGTCAAGGAGCGCCGCCGGCCCGACGGCTCCTACATCCGCTTCGACGAGAACGCCGCCGTCATCATCAAGGACAGCGGTGACCCTCGCGGCACTCGTATCTTCGGCCCGGTCGGTCGCGAGCTGCGTGACAAGAAGTTCATGCGGATCATCTCGCTCGCCCCGGAGGTGCTGTGATGCCGAAGTCGTTGCATGTGAAGAAGGGTGACCTGGTTCAGGTCATCGCGGGCAAGGACAAGGGTGCCAAGGGCCGTGTGATCGCCGCTCTCCCGCGCGAGGACCGCGTGGTGGTGGAGGGCGTCAACATGATCAAGAAGCACGAGAAGGAGTCCAACCAGGGTCCGCGCGGCGCCAAGACTGGTGGCGTGCAGACCATGGAGGCCCCGATCCACGTCTCGAACGTGAAGAAGCTCAAGGACGACAAGCCCGCCGACAAGAAGGCCGACGAGAAGAAGGCCGACGAGAAGACGGGTGAGGACAGCTGATGACCGCCACGACCACTGAGACCGAGCGTCCGACGCCGCGACTCAAGACGAAGTACCGCGAGGAGATCGCGCAGCAGCTTCGCGAGCAGTTCGGCATCGAGAACGTCATGCAGATCCCGGCCCTGACCAAGATCAAGGTCAACATGGGCGTCGGCGAGGCGGCTCGCGACTCGAAGCTCATCGAGGGCGCCGTCCGCGACCTCACCGCGATCACCGGCCAGAAGCCGGCCGTGGTCCGGGCCCGCAAGTCCATCGCGCAGTTCAAGCTGCGTGAGGGCATGCCGATCGGTGCGCACGTCACGCTGCGCGGCGACCGCATGTGGGAGTTCCTGGACCGGCTGCTGGCGCTGGCGCTGCCCCGTATCCGGGACTTCCGCGGCCTGTCGCCCAAGCAGTTCGACGGCAACGGCAACTACACCTTCGGTCTGACCGAGCAGGTCATGTTCCACGAGGTCGACCAGGACAAGGTCGACCGGCCGCGGGGCATGGACATCACGATCGTGACCACCGCGAAGAACGACGACCAGGGCCGGGCGCTGCTGAAGCTCCTCGGCTTCCCCTTCAAGGAGGCCTGATCCAATGGCGAAGAAGTCGCTGATCGCCAAGGCGGGGCGCAAGCAGAAGTTCGAGGTCCGGGCCTACACCCGGTGCACGCGTTGTGGCCGGCCGCGCGCCGTCTACCGCAAGTTCGGGCTCTGCCGTGTGTGCTTCCGCGAGATGGCGCACCGGGGCGAGCTGCCCGGCATCACCAAGTCCAGCTGGTAGATACCCTAGGGGGCGGCCCAGCGTCGCCCCCCGTATATATCAAGAAGATCAGGACGCGCTTTGCGTCCGTGACCGCGCCGAAGGTCCACCGGCAGAGCTCCGCTTGGCCGACTGGAAACCGCGGCGAGGAAGGCCACTGGCCATCATGACGATGACCGACCCGATCGCAGACATGCTGACTCGTCTGCGCAACGCGAACTCGGCGTACCACGACAGCGTGTCGATGCCGTATTCGAAGATCAAGGCGCACATCGCCGAGATCCTCCAGCAGGAGGGCTACATCCAGGCCTGGACCGTCGAAGACGCCAAGGTCGGGAAGAACCTCGTGGTGGAGCTCAAGTTCGGGCCCACCCGTGAGCGATCGCTCGCGGGCCTGCGCCGGGTTTCCAAGCCCGGTCTGCGGGTTTATGCGAAGAAGGACAACCTGCCTCGAGTCCTGGGCGGACTGGGCGTCGCGATCATCTCGACGTCCCACGGCCTCATGACCGACAAGCAGGCCGGCAAGCGTGGTGTGGGCGGGGAAGTCCTCGCCTACGTCTGGTAGAGGGGAGGAACACAGCATGTCGAGAATCGGACGGCTGCCCATCCCTGTGCCCAGTGGCGTAGACATCACGATCGACGGCCAGGATGTCCAGGTCAAGGGCCCGAAGGGCACGCTCAGTCACACGGTCGCCGAGCCCATCAAGGTGGCTCGGGACGAGGACGGCTCCATCGCCGTCACCCGGCCCAACGACGAGAACAAGGTGCGTGCGCTGCACGGCCTGTCCAGGACGCTGATCGCCAACATGGTGCAGGGCGTCACCCAGGGCTACTCGAAGTCCCTGGAGATCGTCGGCGTCGGTTACCGCGTTCAGGCCAAGGGCCCGTCGCAGCTGGAGTTCTCGCTGGGCTTCAGTCACCCGGTCATCGTCGACGCCCCTGAGGGCGTCTCCTTCCGCGTCGAGAAGCCCACCGTGTTCCACGTGGACGGCATCGACAAGCAGAAGGTCGGCGAGGTCGCGGCCAACATCCGAAAGTTGCGCAAGCCTGACCCGTATAAGGGCAAGGGCGTGCGTTACCAGGGCGAACAGATCCGCCGCAAGGTCGGAAAGGCTGGTAAGTAGGCATGGCTCCGAAGACTGCGTTCAGCAAGCACACGGCTGCCCGCACCGTCTCGCGGGCTCGCCGTCACCGCCGCGTCCGCAAGAACGTCGTCGGCACGACCTCGCGTCCGCGCCTGGTCGTCAACCGTTCGACCCGTCACATGTTCGTCCAGATCGTGGACGACACCGTCGGCCACACGCTGGTGAGCGCGTCCACCATGGACCCCTCGCTGCGCTCCCTGGAGGCGGACAAGACGGAGAAGGCCAAGAAGGTCGGCGAGCTCCTCGCTCAGCGGGCCAAGGAAGCCGGGATCACGGCGGTCGTCTTCGACCGCGGTGGCAACCGCTACGCCGGTCGCATCGCGGCCCTGGCGGACAGCGCCCGCGAAGGCGGGCTCGAATTCTGATGGCAACTGAGAAGAGGAACCACTGATGGCTGCAGCTCCGCGTCGCGGTGGCGGCACCGGTGGCGAGCGGCGGGACCGTCGTGACGATCGCCGCGGTGGCGCCGCCGACAAGGGCGTCTCGTACATCGAGCGCGTAGTGAAGATCAACCGAGTGGCCAAGGTCGTGAAGGGTGGTCGTCGCTTCAGCTTCACCGCCCTCGTCGTCGTCGGTGACGGCAACGGCCTGGTCGGCGTCGGCTATGGCAAGGCCAAGGAAGTCCCCGCGGCCATCGCCAAGGGCGTCGAGGAAGCGAAGAAGCACTTCTTCAAGGTGCCCCGCATCCAGGGCACCATCCCGCACACCGTGCAGGGCGAGGAGGCGGCCGGCGTCGTCTTCCTGCGTCCGGCCTCGGCCGGTACCGGCGTCATCGCCGGTGGCCCGGTGCGTGCGGTGCTGGAGTGCGCGGGCATCCACGACGTGCTGTCCAAGTCGCTCGGCTCGGACAACCCGATCAACATCGTGCACGCCACTGTGGCGGCTCTGAAGGGCCTTTCCCGGCCCGAGGAGATCGCCGCCCGCCGTGGCCTGCCGATCGAGGACGTGGCTCCGGCCCGGATGCTCAAGGCTCAGCGCGAGGGCATCGCGGAGGCCGCGGCCGCCAAGGCGGTGAGCTAGTCATGGCACGCCTGAAGATCACTCAGGTTCGCTCGAAGATCGGTGGCAAGCAGAACCAGCGTGACTCGCTGCGTTCGCTTGGCCTGAAGCGAATCGGCGATGTCGTCGTCAAGGAGGACCGGCCCGAGATTCGCGGGATGGTCTCCGTGGTGACGCACCTCGTCGAGGTGGAAGAGGTCGACTAGTCATGACTGACAAGGCTCCGCTCAAGATTCACGACCTGCGTCCTGCTCCCGGCGCCAACAAGGCCAAGATCCGCAAGGGTCGTGGCGAGGCGTCGAAGGGCAAGACGTCCGGTCGCGGCACCAAGGGCAGCCACGCCCGTACGACGGTTCCCCTCGGTTTCGAGGGTGGCCAGGTGCCGCTGCAGAGGCGTCTGCCGAAGCTCAAGGGCTTCTCCAACGCCATGTTCAAGACGACCTACCAGGTCGTCAACCTTGACAGGCTCGGCGAGCTGTTCCCCGAGGGTGGCGAGGTCACCGTCGAGACGCTGGTCGCCAAGGGTGCTGTTCGCAAGAACCAGCTCGTCAAGGTGCTCGGCACCGGCGAGATCTCCGTCGCGGTGAACGTGCAGGCTCACGCCTTCTCGGCCGCCGCGAAGGAGAAGATCGCCGCCGCAGGTGGCTCCGTTACCGAGCTGTAGCAACGCTATGACGAGGCGTGGGGGTTCTGACAATGGGCCCCCACGCCCGTAGTGCGTTAGAGTTCGCAGACGGCAGGCTTCTGTCCGGCTCGTTTGACAATGAGACTCAGATGGCAGATCCCCGCACCATCGCCGCATACTCACATCGCCTTATAGGCGCGCAGGAGGGACCGTGCTGACCGCGTTTACCCGGGCGTTCCGGACGCCGGACCTGCGCAAGAAGTTGCTCTTCACCTTGGGCATCATCGCGCTTTTCCGTCTCGGCTCGGTTCTTCCGACTCCGGGAGTTCACGTACAGAATCTGGCGGCCTGTTTCAACCAGGCGCGCGCTGATCAAGACACCGGCAACATCTACGGGATGGTGCAGCTGTTCAGCGGCGGCGCCCTCCTGAAGCTTTCAGTGTTCGCGCTCGGCATCATGCCGTACATCACCGCGAGCATCATTCTCCAGCTGCTCGTCGTCGTGATCCCGCGCCTCGAGGCACTGAAGAAGGAAGGCCAGTCCGGCCAGACCAAGATCACGCAGTATACGCGTTATCTGACCATCGGACTCGCGGTCCTGCAGTCGACGGCGTTCATCGCGCTGGCCCGTACCGGCCAGCTCTTCCCGAACTGCCAGCAGGACGTCCTGCTCGACCCCGACAACATCTTCGGCATCGTCACGATGGTGGTCATCATGACGGCCGGCACGTCCGTCATCATGTGGCTGGGCGAGCTGATCACCGACCGGGGCGTCGGCAACGGCATGTCCATTCTGATCTTCACCCAGATCGTCGCGGTGTTCCCGTCCGAGCTGGCCAACATCTTCCAGGCCAACAAGTTCACCTTCGCGGTGGTCATGGTGGTCGGCGTCTTCATGATCGCCGCGGTGGTGTTCGTCGAGCAGGGGCAGCGGCGCATCCCGGTTCAATACGCCAAGCGGATGGTCGGCCGCAGGATGTACGGCGGCACGTCCACCTACATCCCGCTCAAGGTCAACCAGGCCGGCATCATCCCGGTCATCTTCGCCTCTTCGCTGCTCTACCTGCCGCAACTCGTCACGTCGCTCTTCCAGACGAGCGACAACGTGGTGATCCGGTGGATCTCTCAGAACCTGGCCACGGGCGACACTGCGATCTACATGGCCACGTTCTTCCTGCTGATCATCTTCTTCACGTACTTCTACGTGTCCATTACGTTCAACCCCGCTGAAGTCGCCGACAACATGAAGAAGTACGGTGGTTTCATTCCGGGCATCCGCCCCGGCCGGCCGACGGCTGAATACCTGAACTTCGTGCTCACCCGTCTGACCACGCCGGGCGCGATCTATCTGGGTCTGATCTCCATGGTCCCGATCGTCGCGCTGGCGATCGCCGGTGCGAGCCAGAACTTCCCGTTCGGAGGGACGAGCATTCTGATCATGGTAGGCGTCGGTCTGGACACGGTTAAGCAGGTCGAGAGTCAGCTGCAGCAGCGTAATTACGAAGGCTTCCTGCGGTAGATGCGTCTCGTTCTGGTCGGGCCCCCCGGAGCGGGTAAGGGGACACAGGCCCAGTACATCGCATCGAACCTGTCCATCCCGAAGATCTCGACAGGTGACATCTTCCGTGCCAACGTCTCGGGTGGCACGGATCTTGGCAGGCTGGCCAAGACATATATGGACCGTGGCGACCTGGTGCCCGACGAGGTCACCATCGCTATGGTTCGTGACCGCCTCTCGGAGCCGGACGCGCAGGACGGTTTCCTGCTCGACGGCTTCCCGCGCAACGTCGCGCAGGCCGAGATCCTGCGCGACATGCTCAAGGACTGGGGCCAGGCGCTGGACCTCGTCCTTGAGCTCGTCGTGGATGACGATGAGGTGGTCAGGCGGCTTGCCGGCCGGCGCACGTGCAGCCAGTGCGGCCGCATCTGGCACGTCGAGTTCGATGACAAGAAGGACGACAGGTGCGACGCGTGCGGGGGCGCGTTGTTCCAGCGGGACGACGACAAGGAGGAGACCGTCCGGCATCGCCTGGAGGTCTACCAGGAGCAGACGGCGCCGCTGGTCTCCTACTACGCCGACGAGGGCATCCTCGTGGGGGTCGACGCGACCGGGCCGGTCGAAGAGGTCACCCAGCGAGCCATGGAGGCGATCCGCCCGTTCATGGGCTAGCTGCGGCGGCACCGATCTGCGGAGGTGGCACGGGTTTCCGTGCCACCTCGCGGCTATTGTGGGGGAATTGGGCCCCCAGGTGGCCCGTTGAGACCCAGGGGGGCAGAACATGTTCAAGAGGAACCGCCACGGAATCCAGATCAAGTCACCGCAGCAGCTCGAGAAGATGCGGGCGGCGGGGCTAGTCGTCGGGCGCACGCTCGACCTGCTGAAGCGCTCGGTCGAGCCCGGCATGACGCCGCTGGACCTGGACTCCGTCGCCGAGAAGGCGATCAGGGGCGAAGGCGCGATCCCGTCGTTCAAGGGTTACCAGGGCTTTCCGGCGACGATCTGCGCGTCGGTGAACGACGAGGTGGTGCACGGCATCCCGACGAACGCCCGCAAGCTGCAAGAGGGCGACATCATCTCGATCGACTGCGGCGCCATCCTCGACGGTTGGCATGGCGACTCGGCGGTCACGGTCGCGGTCGGCGAAGTGGATCCCAAGCTCACGGAGCTGATGCGGGTCACGGAAGAGTCCATGTGGCGCGGCATCGCGGCGCTGCGGCCCGGCCGTCACCTGTCCGACATCGGCCACGAGATCGAGCGGTACGTCAGGTCGCAAGGCCGGTTCGGCATCCCTCAGGAGTACGGCGGCCACGGCATCGGCACCGAGATGCACATGGACCCCTGGATCGCCAACCACGGCCGGCCGGGGCGGGGCCCGGTGCTGGAGGAGGGCATGTGCCTGGCCATCGAGCCGATGGTCAACCTGGGCACGGAGCGCACGCGCGTGCTGGCCGACGACTGGACCGTGGTAACGATCGACGGCAAGGCCTCCGCACACTTCGAACACAGCGTTGCCGTGACACATAATGGTCCTTGGGTGCTAACCGCCCTAGACGGGGGCAAGGAGCGCCTCACTCAATTGCAGACCTAGCCGGGAGTGGGCGGGATGGCGAACAGCCCCGAAATGCGAGCATCCGACTCCGACCGCGACCGGGTGGCAGCCATCCTTCGCGAGCACACTGCGCAGGGCCGCATCACGATGGAGGAGTTCAACGAGCGGCTCGAAGACCTCTACAAGAGCAAGACCTACGGTGAGCTCGCCAAGCTGACGGCCGACCTGCCCGACGTGGACCTGCGCAACCGGCCCGCCAAGACGGCCAAGGCCATCGAGAGCAAAGACGGCATGCATTCGGGCATGAAGGCCGCCTGGGGCGCCTGGGCCATGGCCAGCGGGATCAACTGGGTCATCTGGTTGATCGTCAACCTGTCGTCGTCCGGCGACGTCTATCCGTGGCCGCTGTGGGTGATGGGGCCGTGGGGCGTGATTTTGCTGGTGAGCACCATTTTCGGCAGCAATCAGCCGAAGAAAAAGTAGGACATTGTGCATTAGTGCACTGTGTGGATTCGTGCGCAGAACGGATAAGCGCGACTTCCTAACGTGAGCGGTGTCGGGAAACACGACTCACGGAGGAAATCTCATGCGCAAGGTCCTCGCAGCTGCCGCCCTCGCCGGTTCGATCGCCGTCACCGGCCTCGCCGTCGCCGCCCCCGCCGCCCAGGCGGCCACCGCGACCCAGACCGCCGCCTCGACGGCGACGTCGATGGGCAACTGGGGCAAGTACTACTCCAGCAACCACAAGGCCTACACCTACGGCAAGACCTGGAAGCAGAACGGCAAGGTCTACACGAAGTGGTACGGCAAGGAGTTCACCGCGAAGCACGGCTACGTGTGGTTCAACTACTACTCCGGCGGTAGCTGGCACAAGTTCTACCGCCAGTGGGACGGGTCGTACAGCGAGACCTGGTCCAAGCACGGGATCAAGAAGCTCTACACCTACACCTGCTGGGGCGGCAAGTTCTCCTACTGCGGCTCCCCGCACCGCATCTACTAGTCCGCCCATGGTCGCGAGGCACCGCACTGCCCTGTGAGCCCTATCCCCTGGAAGGCCCGCCGAGTTCTCTCCCTCGGCGGGCCTTCCGCTGTGCGCCTTGGGCCCGATGATCCTGGGGTACACTATTACGTGGTTGTGTCAGGACACCTGGCACGCGTTTCGCGTTTTGGAGTCAGGTGTCGTACACTCCTTAGTCGGCTCACTATGACTATCACGCGTCGGCGGTCTTTGCTGACCGTCGCTCTCTTCGAAGCGTGAAGGTCGCGGCTGCGTAGTGAACCGGAGCCTCAGACGACCGATCAGTGAAACGCGAGGAATTTTGGCCAAGAAAGACGGCGCCATCGAGATCGAGGGCACTGTGGTTGAGTCGCTCCCGAACGCCATGTTCCGGGTGCAGCTCGACAACGGCCATAAGGTCCTGGCCCACATCAGCGGACGGATGCGGATGCACTACATCCGGATCCTTCCTGACGACCGGGTAGTCGTTGAACTGAGCCCCTACGACCTGAGTCGTGGGCGGATCGTCTACCGATACAAGTAAGACGTCTGAGGAACACGAAGGACAATGAAGGTAAAGCCGAGCGTCAAGAAGATCTGCGACAAGTGCAAGGTGATCCGCCGGCACGGTCGCGTCATGGTGATCTGCGACAACCTGCGCCACAAGCAGCGCCAGGGCTAGTCGCCGCAAGGCTTCTCCGAGTCCGCCCCGCGAGGGAGCGGGCTCGACGCATGAGGAGCCTGCAACGAGAAATAGCGTTTCACACCTGAGCAGGCGGGGTTCCGAACCGCTCAGGAGACCCCCGGTCGGAGGCCGGGGCCCTCACCCCGGGCATGGGGAGGGGTAGTGAGGCGCAAGACCTCCGCCACAACGAAGGAGAATGCCCGACCATGGCTCGCCTGGTTGGCGTCGACCTCCCCCGCGAGAAGCGGCTGGAGATCGCTCTCACCTACATTTACGGAATCGGCCGCACCCGCGCCCAGGAGATCCTCCAGGCCACGGGTGTCAGCGGCGACCTCCGCGTGCACCAGCTCTCCGACAACGAGCTCGTCCCGATGCGTGACTACATCGAGGCGAACTTCAAGATCGAGGGTGACCTGCGCCGCGAGGTCCAGGCCGACATTCGTCGCAAGATCGAAATCGGTTGCTACCAGGGCATCAGGCACCGCAAGGGCCTGCCGGTCCACGGTCAGCGCACGCAGACCAACGCGCGCACCCGCAAGGGCAAGAAGAAGACCGTCGCCGGCAAGAAGAAGCCCGGTAAGAAGTAGTCCACGCAGCCGCGGGACCGAAGACCTCAGGAGTAATGGCAAACAATGCCTCCTAAGAGCCGCCAGGGCGCGCCGAAGAAGGTGCGCCGCAAGGAAAAGAAGAACGTCGCTCACGGGCACGCCCACATCAAGAGCACGTTCAACAACACGATCGTTTCGATCACCGATCCCAGCGGGAACGTGATCTCCTGGGCCAGCGCCGGCCACGTGGGTTTCAAGGGCTCCCGTAAGTCCACCCCGTTCGCCGCTCAGATGGCCGCGGAAAACGCCGCTCGCCGCGCCATGGAGCACGGCATGCGCAAGGTCGACGTCTTCGTCAAGGGTCCCGGCTCCGGTCGTGAGACCGCGATCCGCTCGCTGCAGGCCACCGGCCTCGAAGTGGGTTCGATCCAGGACGTCACCCCGGTTCCGCACAACGGCTGCCGTCCGCCGAAGCGCCGCCGCGTCTGAATCCCAGGAGATAGAGAGAAATGGCTCGTTACACGGGCGCGGACTGCAAGCTCTGCCGTCGAGAGAAGACCAAGCTCTTCCTCAAGGGCAGCAAGTGCGAGTCCGCCAAGTGCCCCATCGAGATCCGTCCTTACCCGCCGGGTGAGCACGGTCGCGGACGTCCCAAGGAGTCCGAGTACCAGCTTCAGCTTCGTGAGAAGCAGAAGACCCGCCGCATCTATGGCGTCCTCGAGAAGCAGTTCCGCAACTACTACGAGGAGGCCGCGGGCAAGAGCGGCAAGTCGGGTGAGGTGCTGCTCCAGATCCTGGAGACCCGTCTCGACAACGTCGTCTACCGCGCCGGGTTCGCGCAGTCGCGTGACGCCGCTCGCCAGCAGGTGCGCCACGGCCACATCCTGGTGAACGGCAAGAAGGTGGACATCCCGTCCTACCGCGTTCGCGAGCACGACATCATCGAGGTCCGCGAGAACAAGCGCAACCTGCTGCCCTACGAGGTCGCTCGGGCGACCGCGGGCGAGCGCACCGTTCCCGCGTGGCTCGGCGTCGTGCCGGACAAGCTCCGCGTCCTGGTTCACCAGCTGCCGGTTCGCCAGCAGATCGACACCCAGGTGCAAGAGCAGCTCATCGTCGAGTACTACTCGAAGTGAGCCTTGGTCGAGGTGCGGATTTCCGCACCTCGACTACGCTTTATATCGGAGTGGCGTCATATAGCGGGCGCCACACGAAAAAAGGGGAGACCCACACATGCTGATCGCTCAGCGCCCGACTCTTCTCGAAGAGTCGATCGACGACACCCGGTCCCGATTCGTCATCGAGCCGCTGGAGCCGGGCTTCGGGTACACCATCGGCAACTCGCTGCGCCGCACGCTGCTGTCGTCCATTCCGGGCGCGGCCGTGACGAGCATCCGCATCGAGGGCGTGCTGCACGAGTTCTCGACCGTTCCCGGGGTCAAGGAAGACGTCACCGACATCATCCTCAACCTCAAGGAACTGGTCGTCTCCTCCGAGCACGACGAGCCGGTCGTGATGTACCTGCGCAAGCAGGGCCCGGGTGAGGTCACCGCCGCCGACATCGCGCCGCCGGCCGGTGTCGAGGTGCACAACCCCGAGCTGCGCATCGCCACGCTCAACGGCAAGGCGAAGCTGGAGATGGAGCTGACCGTCGAGCGCGGTCGCGGCTACGTCTCCGCCGCTCAGAACAAGCAGCCGGGTCAGGAGATCGGCCGGATTCCGATCGACTCGATCTACTCCCCGGTGCTCAAGGTCACCTACAAGGTCGAGGCGACCCGAGTCGAGCAGCGTACCGACTTCGACCGCCTCATCCTCGACGTCGAGACCAAGCCGGCCATGAAGCCCCGCGACGCGGTGGCCTCCGCCGGTAAGACCCTCGTCGAGCTCTTCGGCCTTGCCCGCGAGCTCAACGTCGAGGCCGAGGGCATCGACATCGGCCCGTCGCCGACCGACGCCGCTCTGGCCGCCGACCTCGCGCTGCCGATCGAGGAGCTCAACCTCACCGTCCGGTCCTACAACTGCCTCAAGCGCGAGGGCATCCACACCGTGGGTGAGCTCGTCGCGCGCAGCGAGCAGGACCTGCTCGACATCCGCAACTTCGGCGCGAAGTCGATCGAAGAGGTCAAGCAGAAGCTGCACGAGATGTCGCTGGCGCTCAAGGACTCCCCGCCCGGGTTCGACCCGAGCGCGGTGGCCGGGGGCGGCTACGACGACGACGACAGCGCGTACGTCGAGACCGAGCAGTACTAGACACATCCCGCGTGATCGTCTCCGCGCCTTTCGGAGGGCTGAGGTCCTTGGGGGAGGAGAGGAGCGGCGAGAGGTCGCCGCTCCTCGGTCTCCGGGGAAGCTCTCGGGGCGTGGGGGTGTGCGGGTGAAAGTAACGGTGTCGCGCGTTCGCGGCGCCGGCCCGACTCCGGTACCTGATACGGCCGGGGCGGGTTAATCCACAAGGAGAGATGACATGCCCAAGCCCACCAAGGGTGCACGTCTTGGCGGCAGCCCGGCGCACGAGCGGCTGATCCTGGCCAACCTGGCCACCGATCTGTTCCGCTACGGCAAGATCCGTACGACGGTCACGAAGGCCAAGCGCCTGCGTCCGCTGGCGGAGCGCCTGATCACCAAGGCGAAGAAGGGCGACATCCACAACCGTCGCCAGGTCCTGACCGTCGTCAAGGACAAGGGCGTCGTGCACCACCTCTTCACCGAGCTCGCGACGACGTTCGCCGAGCGTCCCGGTGGCTACACCCGTATCACCAAGGTCGGCCCGCGTAAGGGCGACAACGCCCCGATGGCGGTCATCGAGCTGGTGACCGAGCCGCTGAACGCGGTCACCACCCGCCGCACCGAGGCTCCGGCCGCCGCCGCGGCGCCCGCGCCGGCTGCGGAGGAGACCGAGGCGCCCAAGGCTGAGGAGGCCGCGGAGGCTCCTGAGGCCGCGGTCGAGGAGGCTCCGGCCGTCGAGGCCGAGGCGAAGAAGGACGAGGCCTGATCTCGGGCTGAAGAATTCGGGCCCGGACCCCCACGGGGGTTCGGGCCCTTTTCGGTTAAGGAGGATCATCGTGGTACGGCTCCGCCTCGACCTCGCCTACGACGGGACCGACTTCTCCGGGTGGGCCAGGCAACCCGGACGGCGCACGGTCCAGGGCGAGATCGAGCAGGCGCTCGGCCGGATCCTGCGCCTCGGCGAGCCTGCCATGTTGACCGTGGCCGGGCGTACCGACGCCGGAGTGCATGCCCGCGGCCAGGTCGCCCACGTGGACGTGCCCGACGGGTCGCTGGCCGAACTGGACGGGAACCGAGGGCCGCTGAGCGTGGATGAGCGGCTCTCTGCGCTCGTGCGACGGCTGGGCGGGGTCATGACACCCGATGTGCGTATTTATCGGGTCTCAGTGGCTCCTGAGGGCTTTGACGCCCGATTCTCGGCCAGCTTCCGGCGGTACGCGTACCGGGTGAGCGACGCCGTCGGCGGCGTCGACCCGCTGCGCCGGCACGAGGTGGTCTGGCACAACCGGCCCCTGGACCTGGCCGCGCTCAATGCGGCGGCGGCGCGGCTGATCGGTGAGCACGACTTCGCGGCCTTCTGCAAGAAGCGCGAAGGGGCCACCACGATCAGGGAGCTCCAGCGGCTGGAGTGGGTACGGGAGCCGGACGGCGTCCTGGTGGCCACCGTCGTGGCCGACGCGTTCTGCCACTCGATGGTGCGGGCGCTGGTCGGCTCCCTGCTTGCGGTCGGTGACGGGCGGCGGCCGGTGGAGTGGCCTGGGGAGGTGCTGACCCGCGCTGCACGGGACTCTGGCGTGCACGTGGCTCCCGCCCGCGGGCTGTGCCTGGAAGAGGTCGGCTACCCGCCGGAGCCTGAGCTCGCCGCGCGGGCCGAGGCCACGAGGCGGGTACGGATGTTGTCACCCCTTGGTGGCGCGGCGCTCGAGGACGAGTGAGAGCTGGTCGCGGAACGCGCCGCTGACCTTCGGCAGCGCCTTCTCCTTGGCCGCCGGGGTGTGACCGTCGGCATGGGTGGCGTAGCTGAAGACGATGTAGCGGCCCCACACCAGACCGGCCGCGTAGCCGCCGGCTATGTGCACCCGCTCCCCGCCTGACCCGTCCGCTCCGGGCAGGGGCCGGAACCAGACGTTCTTGCCGAGGTCCTTCTCCTGGTCGACGGCCGTGGCCGCGTCCTTGGTCGGGAGCACGGCGATACCCGTGGTGACGGCGTAGCGGCGCTTGTTGTCGACGTATGTGGCGCGTAGGACGCGGCTGCACTTCTGTTCCTTCAGCGCCTCGGCGAAGGCGCCACTGGCGGCCTTGTCGCAGGTCGTCTCCACGCTGGCCTTGACCCTGGTGAACGTGGTGCCCGCCGCGCTGACCTTCTTCTTCGGGAACGCCTCCGACAGCGACAACTTCTGCGGGTCGGTCTGCTCGGAATTGAGCACGGATGCGCCGGGCGGCTCGGAGGGCGTGACCGCCGGCTCTTCGGCGGGTGGCGTGGATGGAGCGGCGCTGCCGGGGGCGGCGGCCGTGGTGGGGGTGGGGTTGCTGACGGCCTGCCAGGCGAAGAAGCCGCCGGTGGCCACCCCGGCCAGGGCCAGCGCGCCCAGCGTCACCAGGAGGGCTCGTTTGCTCGTGCCTTGGGCGGCCGGCGGCGGGGGCGGGGTCTGGAACGGCGGTTGTTTGAACGCTCCAGGCGGGAAGGCCGGGCCGCTGCCTTGGGGCTGCGTGGGCAGGTCGAGCGCGGTCGAAGGCCTCTGGCCCCAGGCCTCCCGGGAGAATGGCAGGTCCGGGAGTTTCTGGGTGACGGGAGAGTGCGGCGGCCAGACCGGTACGTCACCGGGCTCGGCGGGGCGGGCGGTTGCCGGGGTCGGGGCGTTGGGGTCGAACCCGTGGGCGGTGGCAGGGTGGGGCTGGTCCCGCTTGGCCGCCTTGGGGTCGAAGAACTGGCCCGGGAGCCCGGTCCCGTCGGAGGACGGTCGGGTGGTGTCCTCGCGGGCGATGGGGCGGGTGTCCTCGCGCTCCGGGGCGATGGGCGCGGCGAGGGGGACGGTGGTCCGCTGCTGGGTGGTCCCCTGCGGTGCGCCCTGGTCCGGCGTGCCTGTCTCCGGTGCGTCGTCGTGTGGCGTGCTGTGAGCTTCCCTCGGTGCGGTCTGTCCCTCCGTGACGCGTGCCTGCGGAGGGGTCACCTGAGGAGCGGTCGCCGGGAAGGGGATCGTCTGAGGGGCGATTGTCTGAGGAGCGGATGGCTGCGCACTGCCCGGCTCAGCGGCGCCAGGGAGTCCGCTGCCCGGCTGATCGGGTTGCTGCTGGGCGGCTTCCCGTCGTGCGGCCTCGGGGTCGAAGTAGTGGGCCGGTCGGGTGACGCCGTCCGGCTCGGTGGCGTTGGGGTCGAAGGCGGCGGGGGTGTCCGGCTCGTCGGCGTCCGGCTCGGCCACCAGCTCGCCCGTGGCGGCCGGCCACGGCGGCAAGGCGTGCGGGTCCGAGACGGGGCCCGGCCACACCGGCATGCCGGCGGCCGCGGCGGTGAACGCGGGCGGCGGCTCCCACGGCGGCGCGCCCGGCACCACCGGCTCGATCGGCCAGGCCGGCGCCTTCGCGGACCAGGGGGCGGTGGGTGGGTCGGCCGTCGGCGGGTGACCGGGGCGGGGATCGGTGTCGGTGTGGTCGGCGAACCAGTCGTAGGGCGCGGCGTCGTCGCCGGGCACCTCCCACGGCTGCGCGTCCTCACGTATCGGCCCGGGCAGCTCGGGCGGAGGTCCCTTGATCAGGGGGACGACGGACAGCGTCTCGTCGTCCGCCTCCTCGAAAGGCGCGAACGCCGGTGGAGCGTCTCCCCCGTTGGTCTGGCCGAAGCTCGGCGGTGGCGTCGCAGGTCTGGCCGAGCCGGCGGCCTCCCTGTGATCGTGCTCGGACCCGGGTTCCTGACCACGCATAGGGCGAGCCTAGCGAGAGTAGCGAGATCGTTATGTCGGTATGAGGGTTCCCAGAAGCATCGGGCATCCCGTTTGGGTGCTTAAGGCCTGCAAAGCCGGGTTACGTCAGCGGGCTGCCGGTCAGCGTACGGTTGTCCAGGGCCTTGAACACGGTGGCCTGGGTGATGTCATCGATGGCCTGGAAAAGCCGCTTCGAGCCCTTCTTGTCGGGCTTCGTGCCGTCCTTGTTCTGGAACCAGACCATGATCGCGTAGTGGCCGTGCGTCCAGATCTTGGCGCCGCCGCTGCCCGAGCCGAGGAACTTGGTGACACTGTCCTTACCCGACAGCGGTTTCACGTAGTTCTTCTCGTCGCCGCTCTTGGCCACCTTGCCCGCGGTCTTGCTGGTCGTGAGGTTGGCCACGCCGACCGTGCCGATCACCTTGCCGTCCTTGTCGCGGAAGCTGGCCCGGACGAGCTGGTTGCACTTGCCGTCCTTGAGCGCCTTCTGCAGCTTGTCGCCCAGGGCGCCGTCAGTGCACTTCTTGTCCTTGCTGGTGATCGTCATCTCGTAGCCCCGGCCGGAGACCGTGAGCTTCTTCTTCGAACCGAAGATCTCCTTGAGCGTGATCGCCTCGGGGTCCGTGGTACGGGACTCCGCGAAGCCGTACTTGCCGGGCGGAGGCGACGGCAGCGGCGCTGACGTCCGGCGGGCGGTGGCGGTCTCGGCGGTGCTGGGGCCGCCGGCGTTCCACATCACCGCGATGCCCCCGCCGAGCAGCCCGAGCACCAGCACGCCGCCGATCGTGAACCAGAGCGGCGCGCGCGAGCGGGGGCCCTCGTCGTACGGGCTCCAGCCGATCCTGCTCTGCGGCGCCTTCTCGGCCTCGCCGGCAGGCCCTTCCTTGCGAGAGGCCGGCTCTTCCTTGCGAGAGGCCGGCTCTTCCTTGCGGGAACGGGAGCGGGAGCGGCGCGAGGTGGGGGCCGTCTCCTCCTGAGGTGCGGCCGGCTCCTGTGGAGCGCCTCCCGTGCCGGGAGCCTGCGGGGCGCCTCCGAAGCCGCCACCCTGCGGGGCGCCTCCGAAACCGCCACCCTGCGGAGGGCCCCCGAAACCGCCACCCTGCGGGGCGCCGCCCGCTCCGTTCGCCGGCGGGGCGCCTCTCATGCCGTCGGCCTGCGGGGCGCCTCCCATGCCGGACCACGGCGGTGGGTTGCCCATCCCGTAGGGGGCGCTGCCCGTGCCGTTTTCACGTTCCTCGGGAAAAGCCATGCGGCGACATTACCGTGATGAGCGTCATTGGGTTCCGAAGTCCTGAGTCCACCATGGGCCGTTCGGGCCGGAGGCGACGCCGACGCCGATGGCCTTCAACCGGCAGTTCAGGAGGTTCTTGCGGTGGTCGGGGCTGGCGAGCCACCCTTGCACCGCCTCGTTGGGGCTGCTGTATCCGGCGCCGATGTTCTCGGCGGCGCCGTAGCGGTATCCGGCGCGCTCCATGCGGTCCCACGGGGAGGCGCCGTCGGGGGAGTTGTGCGTGAGCTGCCCCATCCTGGCCATCTCCAGCGAGTGCGTACGCGCCGAGCGCATGAGCCCTTGGTCGACCCTGAGCGGCCCGCAGCCGTGCTGGGACCTGGCCCTGTTGGTGAGGGAAACGACCTTGGACGCCATGCCGGGGATCACCGCGACGGACGGCTGCTCACCGGTGAACGTCTGGGTGGGGTCGTCCTGGGAGTCGTAGCCGGGGATCTGGCCGTCGGACGTCCTGCCGGTGGGCTTCGGGGTGCCCGCGCCACGCGGGACCTTCTTGGTCGTGACCTCTCGTGGCATGCTCTCCAGCTGCTGCAGCGCCTTCTTCGCCGTGGTCGGCGCGGGGTTGGCCGTGGCGGCGGCGGGCGGGGCGGTCCCGTTGAGGTAGATGTGCGGGTTCGGCTCGGAGTCGTCGGTCAGCCGGCCGATCAGCACGCCGGTGAACAAGACCGCCGCCATGAGGCAGGTCAACACACCCAGATGACTCCGGCGCCGAGCGCCCCGCTGGGTTGGCCGGGTGTGAGAGTTCTGCCGCATACCGCTGACAACGATAGAGATGTCGGGTCCTGGGAAAGAAGGGGTCCCAGGGAAACGAAATCGAACCGTTCTGCGGTCGGGTAGACTCGTGCGAGGTTACCGGTCTTTTGACCAGCACGCCTGTGGGCGGGTAGCCTAATCGTTCGTTGTGTGCATAGGTCCAGCGCGACCAATGCGCGGCGCGTCCGGCGTCATCTCCCGTAGCGAGGAGACGGAAGGTCCGGGCTGCCGTGTGCCCGCACCGACCGACCAATGTAGCTGTCGCATCCGACAGCGCCGAAGACGCGAGCATAAAGAAGGCTACGACCGTGCGCACGTACTCACCGAAGCCCGCCGACGTCCAGCGTCAGTGGTACGTCATCGACGCGACCGATGTCGTGCTGGGCCGGCTGGCCAGCCACGTCGCGACCCTGCTCCGCGGCAAGCACAAGCCGATCTTCGCCAACCACGTCGACACCGGTGACTTCGTCATCGTCATCAACGCGGACAAGATCGTGCTGAGCGGCAACAAGCTTGAGCAGAAGAAGGCTTACCGCCACTCGGGCTACCCGGGCGGTCTGCGTTCCGTCTCGTACGGCGAGCTCATGGAGAAGCGGCCGGACAAGGCCGTCGAGAAGGCCGTCAAGGGCATGTTGCCCAAGAACTCCCTCGGCCGGAAGATGATCAAGAAGCTGAAGGTCTACGCGGGTTCCGAGCACCCGCACCAGGCCCAGCAGCCGGTGCCGTTCCAGATCACCCAGATCGCCCAGTAGTAGTTCGAAAGAGTTAGAGGAGAACCGTGGCTGAGCCCACCGGTGTCGAGACGGCCGTCGAGGCCGAGCTGGAGGAAATCTCCAGCGAGGACTTCCCGTCCGAGTACACCACTGAGTCCGCCGCCAGCGCCGAGGCGCCCGTGCGTAAGCCCGTCACGACGGGCAACTCGTACGGCACCGGCCGCCGCAAGGAGGCGATCGCCCGCGTGCGCATCGTCCCCGGCACCGGCAAGTGGACGATCAACGGTCGTTCGCTGGACGCCTACTTCCCGAACAAGGTCCACCAGCAGATCGTCAACGAGCCCTTCGTGGTGCTCGGCGCCGAGGAGGCGTTCGACGTCATCGCGCGCATCGACGGCGGCGGCGTGACCGGCCAGGCCGGCGCGCTGCGCATGGGCCTGTCCCGCGCCCTGGCGATCCTGGACGTCGAAGTCAACCGCCCGCCGCTGAAGAAGGCCGGCTTCCTCACCCGTGACGCCCGCGCCACGGAGCGGAAGAAGTACGGCCTCAAGAAGGCCCGTAAGGCTCCGCAGTACAGCAAGCGCTAACGTTGGCGCGCCTTTTCGGCACCGACGGGGTACGCGGGGTCGCAGGCCGCGACCTCACGGCCGAGCTCGCCATGGACCTGTCCGTGGCAGCGGCCCACGTCCTCGGCGATGCAGGCGCGTTCGCCGCCACCGGACGCCGTCCGGTGGCGGTCGTAGGCCGGGACCCGCGTGCCTCGGGAGAGTTTCTCGAGGCCGCCGTGGTCGCCGGCCTTGCGGCGTCCGGAGTGGATGTGCTGCGCCTCGGCGTGCTGCCCACCCCGGCCGTCGCCCACCTCACGGCCGCGCTCGGCGCCGACCTCGGCGTCATGTTGTCGGCGTCGCACAACCCGGCGCCGGACAACGGCATCAAGTTCCTGGCCCGTGGCGGCTTCAAGCTGTCCGACGCGGTCGAGGACGAGATCGAGCGCAGGCTCGGCGAGGAGTGGAGCTTCCCGATCGGCTCCGGCGTGGGCCGGGTACGGGACGCGTACGGCGAGGCCGACCGCTACATCTCGCACGTGCTGACCACGATGAGCGCCGCACTCGACGGCCTCAACGTCGTGATCGACTGCGCTCACGGGGCCGCTCACATGGTGGCTCCCGAGGCGCTGGTCCGCGCGGGCGCCAGGGTCGAGGCCATCGGCGCCCGGCCGGACGGCCTCAACATCAACGCCAGCCACGGCTCCACTCACTTGGACAAGCTCCAGCAGGTGGTCATCTCGCGCGGGGCGGACCTGGGCGTGGCCTACGACGGCGACGCCGACCGCTGCCTGGCGGTCGACCACACGGGCGCGATCATCGACGGCGACCACATCATGGCCATCCTCGCGGCCGCCATGCACGGCGAAGGGTTACTGGCCAAGGACACCGTGGTCGCGACCGTCATGTCCAACCTGGGCTTCAAGCTGGCGATGCGCGAGGCGGGCATCACCGTGGTGGAGACCGCGGTGGGCGACCGCTACGTGCTCGAACGCATGAAGTCCGACGGCTACAACCTGGGCGGCGAGCAGTCGGGCCACGTCATCATGCTGGACCACGCCACCACCGGCGACGGCCTGCTCACCTCGCTCCACCTGCTGGGCGTGGTGGCCAAGTCAGGCGTGCCGCTGAAGGAGCTGGCCTCGGTGATGACGCCGCTGCCGCAGATCCTGATCAACGTCAAGGACGTGGACAAGGGCAAGGCGTCCGTGCCCGAGCTCGCCGAAGCGGTTGCTCTGGCCGAGGCGGAGCTGGGTGAGACGGGCCGGGTCCTGATCCGGCCGAGCGGCACCGAGCCCATGATCCGCGTCATGGTCGAGGCCGCGTCGGAGGAGCACGCCACCCAGGTGGCGGGCCACCTCGCGGACGTGGTCCGCAAGGCCTGCGCTTCCTGATCGGGTACGGCACGTTTGACGTGCCGTACCCGATTTTTTTATTCGTCGCCCGTGAGTGAGAAGGCCCGCAGGCGCTGGCCTGCCCAGAAGACGCCGCCGACCGTCACGATGATCAGGGCCGGGACGGCGAAGCTCAGCGTGACGTCGGCCCGGAAGAACGGCGAGGCCGAGATCTGGTCGGCGATCGTCGTGCCCCAGTGCTGAATCGAGAACTTCCGCGCCCCCGTGATGACATTGCCCACCACGGTCTCCCACACCAAGGCGTAGATTACGCCGATCGTGACCGCGTGCCGGGTGACGATGCCCAGCAGCAGGAAGACGGCGGCGTAGGCGATGCCGGCCACCAGGGCGCCCAGCGCGAAGCCAGCGGCGATGCCGTCCTCGTTGCTGACCAGGAGCCAGGCCGCGAAGTACGTCGGCACGGCGCCGAACAAGACCAGTACCGAGGCCGCCACCAGGAACTTCGTCTGGACGATCAGCGGGCGAGAGATCGGCTTGGACATCAGGTGGATGATGGTGCCGTCGTCGATCTCCGGGGCGATGACGCCGGTGCCCGCGATCACGCCGAGCAGCGGCAGCACGGTGCCGATGGCGAATTTCGACAGCACGACGGCCGTGTCCTGGTCGCCCTCGCCGAGCAGGCGGAACAACACGGCCATGCTGACGAGGGCCAGGGGCAGCAGGAGCAGCAGGATGATCCGGCGGCGGCCCAGCAAGGCGCGGTACGTAATCCCCGCAACCACTGTGTTCATTCAGGTGCTCCGGTTGATCAGGTAGGAGAAGACGCTTTCCAGGTCCTCGTCGGCTGGGGAGACCTGGTGCAGGCGTACGCCTTCCGCCTGGGCCAGCTTGGGCAGGAGGCGGGCGAAGCGGCGGAACTCGGTCGCCTGGACCTCCAAGCCGTCGGGGCGGAGGGTGATGCCTCCGGCCGAGTGGTCGCGGATGAGTGCGGCGGCGAGTTTCCTGTCGTCGCTCGAACGGATCAAGAACAGGTGGGGCCGGTCCGTCATCAGCCGCCTGATCTCGCGGAAGTTGCCCGACGCCGCGTGCCGCCCCGCCACCAGGACCTCGATGTGCTGGGCGACCCGCTCCACCTCCTCCAGGATGTGGGAGCTGAACAGGATGGTCTTGCCGGCCGTGCCCATCGCGCGGATCAGGTCCATCAGGTGGAGGCGCTGGCGCGGGTCCATGCCGTTGAACGGCTCGTCGAGCAGGAGCACCGGGGGGTCGTGGACGAGCGCCGCGGCCACCTTGACGCGCTGGCGCATGCCCTTCGAGTACGTCTCCACGCGGCGGTCCTTCGGCTCCTCCATCTCCACCGTGGCCAGCGCCTTGCGGGCGGCCTCGACCGGGTCGGGCAGCCCGTGCAGGCGGGCGGCCGAGAGTACGAACTGCCAGCCGGTCAGGAAGCCATACACACCTTCCCGTTCCGGGACTAGGCCGATATTTCGGTAGATGTGGTGGTTCTTCCAGGCCTTGCTGCCGTCCAGCGTCACCGTGCCGCCGGACGGCGACAGGAAGCCGGCCATCATGTGCAGGAGCGTCGACTTGCCCGCGCCGTTCGGGCCGAGCAGGCCCGTCACGCCCGGGCCGATCGTCATCGTCACGTCGTTGACCGCCACCACGTTGCCGTACCAGCGGGACACCTGCGAGAGCTCGATCTTCATCGCGAGGCCGCCTTCCTGTAACGCAGCGCGAGGGCGGCCAGGCCGAGGCCGAGCAGCACCACGAGGATGGCCGCAGGGGCAGGGCCGCTGGGATAGGTGCCCTCGAGGGCGTGCGACGGGGTGCCGAACAACCAGGACTGTACAGAGTCGACCAGCCAGAACGGGTTCAGCAACCACGCCCAGGCGGCGCCCTCCTCGTTGCCGGACTCGGCCAAGATGCCGTAGACCATCGGGACCGCCGCCGACGACAGCAGGTAGACGACGATCACCGAGGCCACGCCGAGTCCGCGCCTCGGCGTGAACGAGGCCAGCGCCAACCCGATCACCGACAGCAGCAGCGCCAGCACCACGGCCATGACCAGGGCGCCAGCGTACTCGCCTGTGGCTGGCGGGCCGGGCATGTCCACGACCAGCTCGCCCACGTAGATCAGCGTGAGGGGCACCGCGACCAGCAGGAACAGCGCCACGGTCATTGCGGCGACCTTGGCGGCGACGTACTCGGTGATCGAGACCGGACGCGACAGGTAGAGCGGCAGGACGCGGAAGCGCAGGTCGGGGGCGACGACGGTGGGGGCCTGCGAGGCCAGGAAGATCGCCACCACGGGCTGCATGGCGACCGCGAATCCGCTGTAGGGGATGCCGCGCTGCTGGAGCAGGGCCATCATGGCGATGTTCACCACGGCAGGCAGCAGCATGATGGTGAACAGGGCGAACGGAATGATCTTGCTGCGGGCCGGGCGGCCCAGACCGAAGACGCCACGCAGGCTGTGCACGGCCAGCGCCCTGGTCGAGTAGCCCCGCCCCAGCCGGGGGCCGTCGTAGTGCCGGTAGCCGATGTCGTAGATCTCAGACACCCGCGACCTCCTCCCTGAAGACGTCCTCGATGCGGTGACGCCCCTGCTCCAGGCGGATCAGGCAGAGGTCGAGGTCGGCGGCGGCGTCCCTGATCGCGTCGTACGTCTCGGGCCCCTCCACCTTGACCACCAGCATGCGGCCCTGCTGCGAGACCGTCTGCCCGGCCTCGGCCAGGCGGGCCGCGAGCGGATCCATGCCCTCGTCGACCTCCACCGTGACGGTCTGCGTGGCCTGCGTGAACTCGCCGATGGCCGAGGAGCGCAGCAGCCGCCCGGCGTCGATGACGATCACGTGGTCGCAGATGCGCTCGAGCTCGCCCAGCAGGTGCGAGGTGACCAGGACGCTGATGCCGAACTCGGTGCCGATGCGCCTGATCAGCATGAGCATCTCGTCGCGGCCGCGCGGGTCGAGCCCGTTGGTCGGCTCGTCGAGGAAGATCAGCTTGGGGTCGTGGACGAGGGCCTGGGCCAGCTTGACCCGCTGCTTCATGCCCGTGGAGTAACCGCCGATGGGCCGGTAGCGCTCTTCGGCCAGGCCGACGTGGCGCAGCACGTCGGCGGCGCGCTCGCGGGCGGCCGTACGCGGCAGCCCGGACATCTGTGCGAGGTGGACGACTAACTCGGTGGCGGAGACGTCGGGCGGCAGGCATTCGTGCTCCGGCATGTAGCCGACGAGCCTGCGGATCTCGGCGCCCTGGGCGGTGACGTCCAGATCGAGCACGCGCGCCGCGCCGCCGGTGGGCGGCAGCAGGCCGAGCAGGATCTTGATCAGCGTCGACTTGCCGGCGCCGTTGGCCCCTACCAGACCGGTGACTCCGGGTCCCACGGTGACCGATAGCTGGTCGACCGCGGTGACGGTGGGGAACCGTTTGGTCAGCCCCTCGGTGGCGAGGATGTGCATGTGCCGGACCCTACCTGGGCGGTCAGGGCCGTGGCCTCGGTCATAGGGATGAACGTCGTCCTACTTGAGGCCAGAATCTGCGCTGGACCGCGAGCGTCGCCGTGCCCGAAAGGATCATTCCGGCGATGTTGACCGCGAGTTGCCCGACCGAAGTGCCGACCTCCAGCCAGTGGCCCAGCGCCAGGGCCACGGCCACATAGCCGGCCGCGGGCACCGTGGTGACCGAGATGAAGACGCCGACCAGGGCCGACGACTTGCCTGCCGTGATCGACAGCACACCGGCCGCGCCGGCCAGCAGCGCCACGATGAACGACCATTTGTCGGGCTTGACGATGAACTGCACCTCCGCGTTCGTCCAGAGGTTGGCGTCCCCGATCCAGCCGAACCACGTGGACACGAGCGCGCACGCGAAGGTGATCGCGATGGCCACCGCGAACCCCACGGCCAGGGTATTGAGCGAGGTCGTGATCAGGCCCCACCGGCGTTGCAGCAGGCCGAAGCAGATGGCCGCGACCGCGCCGAACTCCGGCCCGAGCACCATCGCGCCGACGATCAGAATGGGCGAGTTCTGCAGGATGCCGATGCCGGCGATCTGCGTGGCGACGGCGAGGAAGGCCAGGTACGCCCACGTGATGCGGGAGTCGGCGGAGACGCGTTGCGCCAGCTCCTCCCAGATCACCGCGTCGTCGGGCTCGCCCGGCGCCTCCTCGACGGCCTCCTCCGCGGCCTTCGACAGCGACAGATCGACCCGCTCGATGGCGATGGAGCCCTCGTTCTCCAGCCACTTGAGCCGGCCGATCACCTCGTTCGCCGACTCCCTGGCCGCGTCGCAGAAGACCACATCGCCCTTCGGCTCGCGGGCGGCGCCGGGCAGGACGACGATGTTGGTGACGCCGGGGCAGTCCTCCAACACCGCCGTCACCTCATCGGTGCGCGCGGGCGGGCTGATCAGTCGCAGATGTAGCACTCGCCCATTGTTGTCCATCGAACGTTGACATCGGTTTGATGCGCGTATCCGAGGCGCTCAGGTTCGGCGAAGCCGCACCCGCCGGACCGAGTGGTCGGCGCCCTTCTGCAGCACGAGGTCGGCGCGGCCCCTCGTGGGGGCGATGTTCTCGACCAGGTTGCGCTCGTTGATGTCGCGCCAGACGTTGACCGCGAAGGTGGTGGCCTCGTCGTAGGACATATCCGCGATGTGCCGGAAGTACGACTTCGGGTCCTCGAAGGCCGTCCGGCGGAGCTTGTGGAAACGTTCGACGTACCAGGTGCGGATGTCCTCGACCTTGGCGTCGACATAGATGGAGAAGTCGAAGTAGTCGTTGACGGCGAGGGAGGTGGGTGGGGCGGGCTGGAGGACGTTGAGGCCCTCGATGATCAGGATGTCAGGACTTTTCACGGTCTGGGTGGTGCCGGGGACGATGTCGTACTCGAGGTGGCTGTACACAGGGGCGTGGATCTCCGCCGCGCCGGCCTTCACCTCCGCTACGAACCTGACCAGCGCCCGCCGGTCGTAGCTCTCCGGGAAGCCCTTGCGATGCATGATCCCCTTGGCCTCCAGCACCGCGTTCGGGTAGAGGAAGCTGTCGGTGGTGATCAGCTCCACGTGCGGGTGCTCGGGCCAGCGGGCCAGCAGCGTGTGCAGCAGCCGCGCCGTCGTCGACTTGCCCACCGCGACGCTGCCCGCCAAGCCCAGGATGTAGGGGACACGCTGCTCGGGATGTCCGAGGAACGCGCTCAGCACGCTGCTGCGTCGCTTGGATCCGGTGAAGTGCAGGTTGAGCAGCCGGGTCAGCGGGAGATAGATGTCGGTGACTTCGTTGAGATCGATGGGGTCGTCGACGCCGCGCAGCTCTTCCAGCTCTCCTGCGGTGAGAGTCAAGGGCGTGTTCTTGCGGAGCTCGCTCCACCGCTCCCTGCTCAGTTCCACGTAGCCGTTATTCACCTAGGCAGCGTAGCGATCGTCGGCAAACCGGCCGTCGGGCGGGGTGTGTCCACAAGCTGTGGATAAAGACGTGGGATTACCGAGATTCAGTTCGGGGAAAGGGATACCGTCTCAGATTGTGCATCGTCGACGCTTCCTCTCCCATGTGGTGGCCGGCATCGCCGGTCCCTTCGCCGGCGTCGCGTGCGCAGGAGCGCAGGGTGGGGCCAAGGCGGCGCCCGGCGCGTACGGGCCGCTGCGTCCCGTACGCGACCTGCGGGACGGCAAGGTGCGGCTGCACCTGCCCGAGGGGTTCAAATACCGCTCGTTCAGCGCCGCGGGCGAGAAGTTCAGCGACGGGTCGGCCGTGCCGGGCCGGCACGACGGCATGGCGGCCTTCTCCGGTCCCGGCGGCAGCACGATCCTGATCCGCAACCATGAGGTCAACGGGCCCGTCGGCGCGTTCGGCGACAAGGACAGGGCCTACGACCCGATGGCCGGCGGCGGCACGTCGACCCTGCGGGTCACTCGCTACGGCGAGGTGATCAAGAGTGGGCCGTCGCTGAACGGCACGATGATGAACTGCTCGGGCGGTCCCATGGCGTGGCGCGCCTGGGTGAGCTGCGAGGAGACGGTCAACGGCCCCGACGTGGCCGACGACTTCTCCGGCGGCGACAACTCCAGGCTGACCGAGAAGCACGGCTACATCTTCGAGGTCCCGGTCGGCCGCGCGGCCACGGCCAGGCCGATCAGGTCGGCGGGGCGCTTCCCGCACGAGTCGGCGGCCTTCGACCCGTCGACGGGCGCGATTTACCTGACCGAGGACAACTTCGGCTTTCCCTCCGGGTTCTACCGGTATCTGCCGCCGAAGCACCCGGTCCTGGCCGGGAAGCTGCTCGACGGCGGCCGGCTGCAGATGCTCGCCGTCAAGGGCGCCAAGCGCAAGGACCTGTCGCTGGGGCAGGAGCCTGGAGCCGCGTACACGACCGTGTGGGTGGACATCGGCGACCCCGACCCCGACTTCCGCGGCAAGCCGTCCAACGACGAGGTCGTGCAGGCCGTCGGCCGCCAGGGCCGGGCCCAGGGGGCGGCGATCTTCTCCAGGCTGGAGGGCGCGGTCTTCCACCAGGGGACGGTCTACTTCGTCTCCACGCAGGGCGGCGACACCGATCCCGCCGACCCGCCGCCGTCGGGGTTCGGCAAGGGCCGGGGGCAGGTGTGGGGGTACGAGACGTGGAGCGGCCGGCTCAAGCTCGTCTACGAGTCGCCGCGCTCCACGGCGCTCGACCTGCCCGACAACGTGACGGTCAGCAGACGCGGCACGCTGGTGTTGTGCGAGGACGGCGAGGGCGCCAACTACCTGCGCGGACTCACCAGGTCGGGGCAGATCTTCGACTTCTGCCGTCTGGAGCCGATCAGTGGCGACCCGGGCGCCGAGTTCGCGGGCTCCACGTTCGGGCCGGGCGGCCACACGCTGTACGTCAACGTTCAGGCCAAACAGGGCAGATCCATCGCGATCTGGGGCCCGTGGGAGCGCGGACTGTTTTGAGTAACCTGGGACGGTGATCCTGGGCATCGGCGTGGACGTCGTGGACATCGCCCGCTTCGAGGCGGCGCTCGAACGTACGCCGCAGCTGCGCGAGCGGCTGTTCACCGACCTCGAGCGGCCGCTCCCGGTGCACTCGCTGGCCGCCAGGTTCGCCGCCAAGGAAGCCGTCGCCAAGGCGCTCGGCGCGCCCAAGGGGCTGGGGCACCTGGAGGCGGAGGTGCGCTGCGACGAGCTGGGCAAGCCGGAGTTGCGGGTCACCGGCAAGGCCGCAGAGGTCGCCTACGACCTCGGGGTCAAGCGCTGGCACGTGTCGCTCAGCCACGACGCGGGGGTGGCCGTGGCCTATGTGATCGCGGAGGGATAGCTTCGGATCATGCGCACTGCCTACACCGCCGACCAGATCCGGGCCGCCGAGCAGGTGCTCATGGCGAAGCTGCCGCCGGGCACGCTCATGCAGCGGGCCGCCGCCGGGCTCGCCGCCGTCTGCGCCGACCTGCTCGGCAGCGTCTACGGCAAACGCGTCGTGCTCCTCGTCGGCAGCGGCGACAACGGCGGCGACGCGCTCTACGCCGGTGAGCGCCTGGCCAGGCGCGGGGCGTGGGTGGGCGCCATCCTGGCCGGGTCCAGGACGCACCAGGCGGGCCTGGCGGCGTTTCAGGAGGGCGGCGGGCGAGTGGTCGACCTGGCGGCGCTCGACCGGGCCGACCTGATCGTCGACGGGCTCGTCGGGATCGGGGCGAGCGGGGGGCTGCGGGAGCCGTACCGTGAGCTTGTCCAGGAGGCGAACGCGGCCCGCGGCCCGATCGTCGCGGTGGACGTGCCGAGCGGTGTCGACGCGAGCACCGGGCAGGTGCAGGGGACGGCCGTGCGCGCCCGGGTGACCGTCACCATGGGCGCCTACAAGACGGGACTGCTCGTCGATCCCGGAGCCGACTGCGCGGGGAGGGTCGAGCTGGTGGACATCGGGCTCGGGTCCTATCTGCCCGACCCCGACGTGGCCGCGCTCACCGACGGCGATGTGGACGTCCTACTGCCGCGCCCGGGCAAGGAGTCGGACAAATACCGCAGGGGCGTGCTGGGCGTCGCGGCCGGAAGCGATCTGTACACGGGCGCCGCGGTGCTCGCCGTGGGCGGGGCGCTGCGTGCCGGGGCGGGCATGGTGCGCTACGCCGGGCCGGCCGCCCCCGTGGCGCAGGTGCGCGCGCACTGGCCGGAGGCGGTGATCACCCAGCTGGAGCGGCCTTCGATCGATGACGTCGGGCGGGTGCAGGCCTGGGTGCTCGGGCCGGGACTCGGCACCGACGACTGGGCGCACGAGCTGGCGACCAGGGTGCTCGAGTCGCAGGTGCCGGTGCTGATCGATGCCGACGCGCTGACGCTGGTGGCCAGGGAACGCTCGCTGCTGTTCCGCAGCGCGCCGGTGCTGATCACGCCGCACGCCGGGGAGCTGGCCAGGCTGATCCGGGCCGACCGCGACGACATCGAGGCCGCCAGGCTGGAGCACACCCGCCGGGCGGCCGCCGAGCTGGGCGTGACCGTGCTGCTCAAGGGGTCGACCACGATGATCGCCGAGGACTCCAGGCCGGTACGCGTCAACGGCACCGGCACGTCCTGGCTGGCCACCGGCGGCACCGGCGACGTGCTGTCCGGCGTGGCGGGCGCGCTGCTCGCCCAAGGGCTGAGCTGCTACGACGCCGCGGCCTGTGCGGCATACCTGCACGGGCTGGCCGGCCGCCTGGCCGCCGACGGCGCCCCGCTCGCGGCGGCCGACGTCGCTACGGCGATCCCGGCGGCCATGCGAGCGGTGAGCACCGACAACACCTGACGGGCCGCACGGCGTGCCCGTGCCGGGCAGGGCGGCTTGCCCGGCGCGTGCGTTCTGCGGGCGGGGCGGCTTGCCCGGCTCATGCGTTCTGCGGGCGGGGCGGCTTGCCCGGCTCATGCGTTCTGCGGGCGGGGCGGCTTGTGCCCGGCGCATGCGATCTGCGGGCGAGGCGGGGTGATGTGGGGCGAAAGTCCCGGGGCAGCGGCGTGAGCGGTGCGAATCGCGCTCGACCACACGTCTGAGCTGCCACACTAGAAGGATGTACTCCTCGATGGCCACGCCCGCGCAGGCACGGGTGGACTTGGCCGCGATCAGACACAACGTGGCCCTGCTCAAGGAGCGGGCGGCCGGCACCGAGCTGATGGGCGCCGTCAAGGCGGACGCCTACGGACATGGCCTGGTGCCGTGCTCCGCGGCCGTGCTGGAGGGGGGCGCGAGCCGGCTCGGCACCGCGTTCGTCAGGGAGGCGCTGGAGTTGCGCGCGGGCGGTGTGACCGCGCCGATCCTGGCCTGGCTCATCACGCCGGGCGAGCCGCTCGATGAGGCGCTGGCGCAGGACGTCGAGCTGTCGGCCGCCGACGAGCGGCTGCTCGACGAGATCGCCGCCGCCGCCCGGCGCACGGGACGCACCGCGAAGCTGCACCTGGAGGCCGACACCGGCATGAGCAGGGGCGGCTCGCCGCTCGCCACCTGGCCGCCGTTGCTGGCCAGGGCTCTGGAGCTGCGGGCCGAGGGCGTCATCGAGATCGTCGGCCTCTGGTCCCACTTCGCCTGCGCCGACATCCCCGGTCACCCGTCGATCCAGCAGCAGCTGGAGGCGTTCGAGGCCGCGCTGAAGCTGGCCGAGCAGGCAGGCGCGGCCGGCTCCCACGTGATCAGGCACATCTCCAACTCCGCCGCCATCGTGACGCTCCCCGAAGCCCGCTACGACCTGGTCAGGTCCGGCATCGCGATGTACGGCCTGAGCCCGATCCCCGAGCTGGGCGACTTCGGCCTCCGGCCGGCCATGACGCTCACCGCTCAGGTCGGGCTGGTCAAGCGGGTCCCTGAGGGCTCGGGGGTGTCCTACGCGCACCTCTACGTCACCGACCGCGAGACCACGCTCGGACTCGTCCCGCTCGGCTACGCCGACGGCATACTCAGGCACGCCACGGGCAGGGCCGAGGTGCTGGCGGGCGGCCGCCGCAGGCTGATCGCCGGCCGGGTGTGCATGGACCAGTTCATGATCGACATGGGTGACGACCCGCTCGCGGCGGGCGAGGAGGTCGTGCTGTTCGGCCCCGGTGACGGGGGCGAGCCGACCGCTCAGGAGTGGGCGGATACGCTCGGCACGATCACGCATGAAATCGTGACGAGGATCGGCTCGCGAGTGCCGCGGGTTTACCAGGGTCGGGCATAAGAAGGATCGGGGAGATGACGACGACAACACGGCGCAGGGTAGGGATCGCCGGCGCGCTCGTCGGCGCGGCGTCCGCCGGTGTCGCGGCGGCGGCGCTGGCCAAGCGCTACGCGGTCGGCCGGATCAGGCTGCGCCCCGACACCGAGGCCAGCGAGCCGTTCGGCGAGCTGCGGGGCAGGGAGCGCACGCTCGTCACCTCCGACGGGGTGGCGCTGCATGTGGAGATCGACGGTCCCGAGGACGCCCCGCTGACCATTGTGCTCTGTCACGGCTACTGTCTCAGCCTGGAGTCCTGGCACTACCAGCGCAAGGACCTGCGCGAGAACTACCGCGTCGTCCTGTGGGACCAGCGCTCGCACGGCCGCTCCCAGCGTGCCGGCGCCGACGACAGCACGATCGACCGGCTGGGTGAGGACCTCGCCGAGGTGATCGAGGAGTTCGTGCCGGGCCCGTGCGTGCTGGTCGGCCACTCCATGGGCGGCATGACGATCATGGCGCTCGCCGACCGCTATCCGGATCTGTTCGGCGAGAAGATCCGCGCCGTGGCGCTCATCGCGACCTCGGCGGGCAAGCTGGCCGAGCTGACGCTGGGCCTGCCGGCGATGGTCTCCAAGGTCGTGCACAAGGTCGCGCCGTCCACGGTCTCAATGTTGGGCAAGCGAGGCTCACTGGTCGACAGGACCCGCAGCGCCGGCAGCGACATCGCCTTCCTGATCACCCGCTTCATCGGCTTCGGCGACTCCAAGAACATCAGTCCCACCGTCGTCGACTTCGCCGAATCCATGATCAGGGCGACGCCGACCGAGGTGGTCGCCGACTTCTACCCGGCGCTGATGAACCACGACAAGCTGTCCGCCCTGCACGTGCTCGACCCCGTGCCGACCGCGATCGTGGTCGGCGACCGGGACTGGCTGACCCCGCCCGATCACAGCAGGGCCATGGCCGCCGCGCTGCCTAAAGCCCAGCTGACGGAGGTGCCCGACACCTCCCATCTGATCCAGCTCGAACGCCCCGGCGTCGTCAACGACGCGCTGCGCGACCTGGTCAAGCGGGTGGAAGACGAGTGAGGGCGGCGAGCGCCGAGGACATGCGCGCGTACGGCGCCCGCCTGGCCGCGTTCCTGCGCGCCGGCGACCTGGTCGTGCTGTCCGGGCCGCTCGGCGCCGGCAAGACCACGCTCGTGCAGGGGCTCGCCGAAGGACTCAAAGTACGCGGGCCCATCACCTCGCCCACGTTCGTGATCGCCCGGGTGCACCCGTCGTTGCACCAGGGCCCGCCGCTGGTGCACGCCGACGCTTACCGGCTGGGCGGCGACCTGGAAGTGGACGACCTGGACCTGGACACCTCGCTGGATGAGTCCGTCACGGTCGTCGAGTGGGGCGAAGGCCTGGTCGAGGGCCTGTCCGAGGACCGGCTGGAGGTCCACATCGACCGCGAGGCCGGCGACGAGGTCAGGATCCTGACGTTGCGCGCCGTGGGCCCGCGATGGGCCGACACGCCGTTTGATCGGCTAGAAGATTAAAATCTCGATCAATCCCCGGCAAAGCTGGCACTCTTGACGTACCGGGCCGATGATGTAAATCATGATCGTTGGCTAGGGATTCGCCCAGATTTTCTGGGTATCAGGAGGGGCGACATCCACGTTTTGGGTGGATGCTGGTGGCAAGACGGCAAAGTGGGGTGCGGCCGGTGCTCAGGGTCAGGCGAGTCGCGTACGCGGGAGCCATCGTCATGGTCGGTCTGACGACCGGCTGCACGGCCTCGGCCGAAACCACCCCCACAGCCACACCGACACCCACAGCCACCGGCACGGCCACCACCCCGGGTGGGACCCCCACAGCCACCCCGACGTCGGCCAGCCCGCAACCGAGCGTCACCCGGCCCACCATCCAGGTCCAGCTCAACCCCGACCGTGTCACGGCCGGCCAGACCTCGACGGTGTGGATCCTGGCCAACTGCCCGCTCCCGAGCGGTGGTCCCGCGCACACCGGCACCGCCACGTCCACGGCGTTCGTCAGCGGCGCCACGCTCGACCCGGTGCCCTCGGGCGGGAGCTCCCCCACACCGACCGGCGCCGCCGGCGGCTCACCCTGGGTGCGCGGCTCGGCGCAGGTCGGGGGAACGGTCAGACGCGGCACGTACACCGTCAACGTCAAGTGTGACGGCACCAACGACATGGGCACGGCCCGGCTGCGGGTCGTCTCGGGCGAGGCGCTGCCGACCAACGTGCCGACCAAGGCGCCCAGGGCCGGCGGCGGCGGCACGTACGCGCAGGACGTCAGTGACGAGTCCTCGATCCCGCTCGGCCCTGCGGGCGTGCTGATCGCCCTGGCCCTGGCCGGCGGCATCGCCTTCGCGGTCAAGCGGCGTAACCGGGCATAACACGATGGCCCGCCCAGGACGGGTGGTGCTCGCCGGGGCCGTGACGGGCCTGCTGCTGTTCGCGTTCGGCAGGGGCATGCAGCAGACCGACTCCACTCCCGTCGCGAACGTCGTACCCGAGAGCATCGACATCCCTTCCATCGACGTCGAGGCCCAGCTGATGAAGCTCGGCCTGGAGAAGAACGGCGACGTCGAGCTGCCTCCATACGAGAAGCCCAAGCTGGCCGGCTGGTACTCGGGCAGCGCGGTGCCCGGCGAGAAGGGCGCCTCGGTGATCATCGGCCACGTGGACACCAAGACCGCGCCGGCCGTGTTCTACAAGCTCAGGCAGTTACGCAAGGGCGAGACCGTGAAGGTCGAGCGCAGCGACGGCAAGACCGTGACGTACAAGGTCGACTCGATCGAGCAGGTGCACAAGGACAGCTTCCCGATCAGACGCGTGTACGTCGAGGACGGGCTCAAGCTGGTGACCTGCGGCGGCAAGTTCGACTACGCCAAGGGCGAATACCTGGACAACATCATCGTCTACGCTTCGCAGGTATGAGCCACCCGCCTCCCGCGCTCGATTGGCTGCGGCGGCGTACCGGCTGGTCCTGACGATACGGCCGGGTGAGAGCCGCCCTGCAGGTAGGCTAAACAGTCGTGCTGGTCCTGGCTTTTGATACCGCGACGCCCGCCGTCACCGCCGCGCTTCACGACGGCGAGCGGGTGCTCGCCGAGTCCACGACGATCGACGCCCGGCGTCACGGCGAGTTGCTCGTGCCCACCATCGAGCGGGTGCTGGGCGAGGCGGGGGCGGCGCTGCGCGACGTGACCGCCATCGTGGCGGGCAGCGGCCCCGGTCCTTACACCGGGCTGCGCGTCGGGCTGATGACCGCGCAGGGGCTGTCCACGACGCTGGGCGTGCCCGCGTACGGCATCTGCACGCTTGACGCGGTCGCGTACGGCGGCGGCCTCACCGAGCCGTTCCTGGTGGCCACCGACGCGCGGCGCAAAGAGGTCTTCTGGGCGCGTTATGCGGACATGCGCACCAGGCTCGACGGTCCCTTCGTGGACCGGCCCGCGCAGGTGCCGGTCGACGGGTTGCCGGTCGTGGGGGCCGGTGCAGACCTATATCCCGATGTTTTCGGGCAGAGCGACGCTCCTCTTTACCCCTACGCCGGCGCTCTGGCTTCACTCGCGGCCGAGCGGCTCGCGGAGGGCACTCCGCTCGACCCGCCCCGCCCGATCTACCTACGCCGGCCCGACGCCGTGGTGCCAGGGGCGCCCAAGAGGGTGACGGCGTGAAGCTCCGGCCGATGACCGAGGCCGATCTGCCGGCGGTCATGGAGATCGAGCGGGCCACTTTCCCCCTCGACGCGTGGAGCGAGAGCATGATGCGCGGCGAGCTGGCCGACATGCCGCGCTCGCGCCACTACGTGGTGGCGCTGGTCGATGACGAGATCGTCGCCTACGCCGGGCTCGCCGCCGCGGCCGACCAGGCCGACGTGCAGACCATCGCGGTGCTGGAGAAGCACCAGGGCACCGGCATCGGCAGCGCGATGCTGACCGAGCTGCTGGCCGAGGCGCGCCGCAGGGGAGCGCGGGAGATCTTCCTCGAAGTACGCGCCGACAACCCGCGCGCACAGGCCGTCTACCGGCATTTCGGTTTCGAGGAGATCGGCACCCGCCGCCGCTACTACGACGACGGCACCGACGCGATCATGATGAGAAGGAACCTGGATGGCTGACGAACCACTGGTCCTGGGCATCGAGACGTCCTGTGACGAGACCGGCATCGGCATCGTCAGGGGCCACACGCTGCTGGCCAACACCATTGCCTCCAGCATGGAGGAGCACGCCAGGTTCGGCGGCGTGGTGCCCGAGGTCGCCTCCCGCGCCCATCTGGAGGCCATGACGCCGACCGTGGAGGCCGCGCTGGCCGCATCCGGGCTCAAGCTCACCGACCTCGACGCCATCGCCGTCACGGCCGGTCCTGGGCTGGCGGGCGCGCTGCTGGTCGGGGTCGCGGCGGCCAAATCCTACGCGCTCGGCCTCGGCGTCCCGCTCTACGGCGTCAACCACCTGGCCGCCCATGTCGCCGTCGACCAGCTGGAGCACGGCCCGCTGCCCAAGCCGTGCATCGCCATGCTGGTCTCCGGCGGTCATTCGTCGCTGCTGCTCGTGCCTGACGTGGCCGAGGACGTGATCTCGCTCGGTTCCACCGTGGACGACGCGGCCGGGGAGGCGTTCGACAAGGTGGCGCGGGTGCTGGGGCTGCCGTTCCCCGGCGGCCCGCACATCGACCGGGCCGCCCGCGAGGGCTCCGGCACGGCGATCGCCTTCCCTCGCGGCAAGATCGACGACGGCACGCTCGACTTCTCCTTCTCCGGGCTCAAGACGGCCGTGGCTCGCTGGATCGAGGCCCGCGAAAGGGCGGGCGCGTCCATCCACGTGCCGGACGTGGCCGCCTCCTTCCAAGAGGCCGTGGTGGACGTGCTGACCCGCAAGGCGCTGCAGGCGTGCCGGAAGTACGACGTGGCGGACCTGCTGATCGGGGGCGGCGTGGCGGCCAACTCCCGGCTGCGGGCGCTGGCCCAGGAGCGGTGCGACGCGGCCGGGGTGCGGCTGCGGGTGCCCCGTCCCGGGCTGTGCACCGACAACGGGGCCATGGTCGCGGCGCTGGGCTCTGACCTGGTCGCGGCCGGTGTCGCGCCGTCGAGTCTGGAGATCCCGGCCGACTCCTCCCTGCCGATCACCACGGTCCACGTCTGACGCCCGCACGCCCAGGGCGCGCGAGCACAGACCAGCACTCAGTCCTTGGACCTGCTGGGGCGCAGCAGCGCCTCGGCCAGGACCAGCATCGTCTCCTCCAGGGCGCTCAGGCGCTTGGTGAGGTCGGTGGCCGCGGGCTCGACGATGCCGGTGACCGTCTGGGCCAGCTCGTCGCGGTCGGGACGGGACCTGACGAGGTCGGTCAGCGTGTCGGCGGCCGCGGCCAGGCGTGCGGCCTGCTCGCCTGCCTGCGACTGGAGCTCGGAGCCCAGGGCCGCGGGGAGCCGCCCCACACGCTCGTGGACGGCCTCGATGCGGTCGTCCACCGCCTCCAGATGAGCGCCGGCCTGCTCGGCGCGGGTGGCCAGGCCGTTCATGTGGGTGGCGAGGCCGTTGAAGCGGGTGTCGAGCCCGCCGAGGTGGCCGTCGATCGCGTCGAAGCGGTCGCTCAGGTGCTCCTCGGCCTCGCCGAGCCGCTCGTCCATGGCGTCCATCTGGCTGTCGAGCCGGTTGAAGCGGCCCTCGTTGCGCGTGGCGGTCTCGCCCAGGCGCTGGTCGGTGGCGGCCACACGCTCGTCCAGCGCCGTGAAGCGGGTGTCGATGCGTACGTCGAGCCTGTCGAAACGGTCATCGTGCCTGCCCAGGTGGCCGTCCATGGTGCCCAGCCGCTCGTCCACCGCGCCGAGCCGGCCGTCCATGCCCCCGAGCCGCTTGTCGACGCCGCCCATCCTGCCGTCGAGGCCGTCGAGCCTGGCGTCGATGTCGGCCAGGCACTCGTCGGCGGACTCCAGCCGGCCGTCGAACCCGGTGAGCCGGGTGTCGAGCCCCGTGAGCTTGGTGTCGAACCCCGTGAGCTTGGTGTCGAGCCCGTGCAACCTTCCCTCGACCCGATCGAGCCTGGAGTCCACGCCGTCGAGCCTGGCCGTCAGGCGCTGCTCGCTCTCGCCGAGCTGCACGGCCAGGTGCTGGTCGGTCTCGTCGAGCCGGGTGGTGAGGCGCTGCTCGACGTCGGTCAGGCGGTCGTTGAGCTGCGCGTCGGCCTCCTTGAGGCGTGTGGTGAGCCGCTCGTCCGCCGCGTCGAGCCGGCCGGACAGCCGCTCGTCCGCCGCGTCGAGCCGACCGGACAGCTGCTGGTCCGCCTCCTCGAGCCGGGCGGACAGGTGCCGATGGCTCTCCTCCAGCCGGGCCGTGAGCCGCTCGTCGGTCTCGTCGAGCTTGGTGGTGAGGCGGCGGTCGGCCTCGTCCAGTTTGGTGGTCAGGCGGTGGTGGGTGTCGTCGAGCCTGAGGGTGAGGCTCTGGTCGGTCTCGTCCAGCCGGGAGATCAAGTGCTCGCCGGTCGCCTCCAGGCGGGTCGTCAGGCGCTGCTCGGCCGCGTCTACCTTGCCGGCCAATTGCTCGGCCGCGCCGGCCAGCCGATCGTTGACGTCCTCGGACAGCGCGCCGACCGCCGACTCCACCCGGTCGGTCCGGGTGACGAGCTCGGCCACCGACTTGTCGAGTCTGGTGAAGCGGCTGGCGGCGGCTTCCATGCTGGCGTTGAGGCCGGCCAGCAGTGTGGCGAAATCGGACATGCCCTTGGTGATGCCATCGGTGGTGTCGAGCACGGACTGCAGGCGCTGGCCCACGCGCTCGTCGACGGTGTCGACGTGGTCGCGCACCGCCTCCACGTGCTGGGCCAAGCCCTCCGCCCACATCGGCGGCTTGATGGTGATGTCCTCCAGCCGCCCGTTGACCGACTCCAAGGTGCCGCTCAGACCGCCCAGCTCGCGCTCGCGTACCTCGCGAAGCAGCCACTCCATGCCCTCGAGCCGCTGGCGGATCTCGTCGAGCACGGCGCCCTGCGTGCGTTGCTCGTAAACGTGATCCTGGGCGGCGCGCTGGAGCAGGTCGCGCATCCTCTCGGAGATGGGGGAGTGGCCTCCTGCCTGAAGAAGAAGGGTGGTGTGATTGGAATTGTCCACCGAAAGGCTCCTTCGCGTCGCCGACGGTCTGCCGCGCAGCGGTGGGGTAGGTCCGGTTTGCAGATGAAAAGGCGAGAACGCGGGTAACCGCATTCGGGGAGAACTCCCGCCCGCCCACCTTAGCCTTTCGATCAAGGTCCGTCAGGGCTGAAATTGAAAGATCGCGGTTAACGCAAGAATGGCCGGTTTCCCTGTTCAGGCAGGTGGGGAGGTGTCGCAGATGAGGGCATATGGCCGCGCCATGATCCGCGTCAAGATGATTACCGCCGACTTTTCCCCATTGAGCCGCAGATCTGTGCGCAGGCGCTCGATGTCGAGGGCGGAGGCGCGCTTTTTGATGGTGACATTTCCAATTTGCCGTTCACGGAGGGCCGCACGTAGCTTTTTCAGCGAGAACGGCATGATGTCCTCGACTTCGTATCTCGCGGCCCATGGGGTGTCCACCGGCTCGTCGGCCGCGATGTACGCCACCAGCGGATCGAGCAGGCGGCCGCCGACCAGTTCGGCCACCTCGCCCACGAGGTGAGCCCTGATGGCGGCGCCGTCGGGCTCGTAGATGTAGCGTCCCATCGCGCCGACCGGGGCCTTGACGTCGGCGGAGGTCAGGGTGTGACCGCCGGGCAGCAGCGTGGCGCGGCGGGTCGGCCGCTCCCCGGTCCAGAGGCTGGCCTCCTTGACCTCGCCCTTGTACGAGACCCACTCGGCCTCGGCCTGCGCCGGGATGAACTCGTACGGGATGCCCGGTGCGACCTTGAGGCAGGCCCGCTCGGCCCTGGAGACCAGGCCGAGCACCACGGGCCAGGGCGGCGAGTAAGTCAGGGGGTCGAACGTCCTGCCCCGGCTCGTCCGCCGTGCCGGGTCGGCGAACAGCACGTCGTAATCCTCCGGCCGGACGGCGGCCGCGTCCCCAATGGTCACCGTCACCCGGTCGGCCAGCCCAAGCGCCTCGGCGTTGGCTCTGGCCACGGCGACCGTCAGGGGGTCGATGTCCACGGCCGTCACCGTGCAGCCGGCGCGGGCCAGGGCCAGGAAGTCGCCGCCGATGCCGCAGCAGGCGTCGACGACCGAGGCCCCGGCCAGGCGGCGGGCGCGGTGCGCGGCCACCTCCGCCCGCGTGGACTGCTCCAAGCCGTGGTGCGTGAAGTACATCCCCCGGGCGTCCTCGCCGAATTTGGCCTTGGCGCGTTCCCGCAGGCCGGCTTGGGTCAGGGCGGCCGAGGTGAGAGGGGCGTCATACGTTTTGCGCAGCTTCGTGGCGGCGGCGACCGGGTCGGCGCCGGTGAGCTCACCGGCCTCGGCCAGCGCCCGTTGGCCGCGCGTCGTCAGCAGCTCGTTGAACGCGTCGAGGTCCACGTCACACGACGTTATCGCGCCCTCGAGACCCCTCGAGACGGCTCCCGCGACCTCGGGGCGCGGCCCTGTCACACGGGTGCGGTGTCGCCGAGGGAGAGGAGGAGTTTGCGGAGAAGGCCGGCCAGGGCGTCGCGGTCGGGGGCGGAGAGCCCGGACAGCAGGTGGTCCTCGTTGGCCGTGTGCCGCTCCAGCAGGTCGTTGGCCACCCGCCGCCCCTCGTCCGTCAGCGTGACCAGCGTCATCCTGCGGTTGCCCGGCGCCGGCCAGCGCTCCACCAGGCCGCGCTCCACCAGGCGGTCCATACGGTTGGTGAGCGCGCCCGGACTGATCATCGCGGCCGCCGACACGTCCTTCATGCACATGGTGGCGTCATCGCCGCTCCTGAGCAGCGTGGTCAGCATGTCGAACTCCCACGCCTCCAGCCCGTGCTCGGCCAGAAACTCCTTGACCCCCCGCTCCAGCAGCCGCGACGCCCGCGACACCCGGCCGATCACACCTAGCGGGGACACGTCGACGTCGGGCCGGGCGCACGCCCACTGTCCGAGTATCGCGTCGACCGCGTCGTCCATGCGGGTAATCGTACGACATTGAAATGTTTGACGGCGTGCTATACCTTCTGCGGGGAAATGTTCAATGTCAAAATTTTTGAGGTGGGACAATGAAGGTGCTAGTCGCCGGGGCGACGGGCTACATCGGCGCGGCCGTGGTGGAACGGCTGATCGAGCGGGGTCATGAGGTGGCGGCGTTCGTGCGGCCCGCGGCCGGCGGAGCCAAACGGGTGCCGGCCGTGGCCGAGGAGCGGCACGGAGATCTGGCGGACGCCTTGACCCTGCAGGCCGCGATCACCCCCGACATCGACGCGATCGTGCACGCGGGCCAGTTGACCGGCGAGCAGGGCACCGACCTGGCGACCATCGCCGCTCTGGCCGGGTCGGGCAAGAGGGTCGTCTATGTGAGCGGCGTGTGGGTGCTCGGCGAGACCGACGGCGCGGACGAGGACAGCCCGGCGAATCCGATTCCGCTCGTGGCGTACCGGCACGAGGTGGAGCGGCTCATACTCGACGGCGGCGGCTCCGTGGTGCGCCCCGGCGTCGTGCACGGGCGCGGCGCCGGCATCCCGGCGCTGCTGCGCGGCCAGGCCGCCCAGCGCGGGACCGGCGTGTACGTCTCAGCCGGCGGCGAGGCGCCGACGTGGACGTTCGTGCACGTGGAGGACCTGGCCGAGCTGATCGTGACCGCGGTCGAGAAGGGCGAGGCGACCGTCTACCACGCCGTCAGCGAGGAGGCCGTGCCCGTGGCCGCCGTGGCCGAGGCGGCGGCCAGGTCGGCCGGCGTCAAGGAGACGGCCGAGCCTTGGCCGCTCGAGGAGGCGGCCGAACCGCTCGGGGAGGGCTTCGCGCACGCGCTGTCGATCAGCCAGCGGGTCAGCGCCGCCCGCACCCGCCAGGCCCTCGGCTGGAGCCCCGTCCGGCCCGGCATCGTGGCCGACCTCACGCGGGGTTCGTACGCCGAATGAGGCCTGATCGCTCTGAGCAGACGCGTTCGTGTTGACTGTCAAGCCCCTCTTGCATATGTTTCCTGTTGGCACTCTCACCTTGAGAGTGCCAACGTGCGACGAGGCAGGTCTGACACCCGCGACGGCAGGCCCAGCTGGTCGCCTCTTCTAGATCATTCATATCTGAAGGGGAGGTCCGATCGTGACGACCGCCACTAAGGTTCCCGTTAAGCCGCTCGGCGACCGCATCGTGGTTCAGCCGCTTGAGGCTGAGCAGACGACCGCTTCCGGTCTGGTCATCCCAGACACCGCCAAGGAGAAGCCGCAGGAGGGCAAGGTCCTCGCGGTGGGCCCTGGCAACTGGGACGAGGACGGAGACAAGCGGATTCCGCTCGACGTCTCGGAGGGCGACATCGTCCTCTACAGCAAGTACGGCGGCACCGAGGTCAAGTACGGCGGCGAGGAGTACCTCGTGCTCTCCGCCCGCGATGTTCTCGCGATCATCGAGAAGTAAGCCGGATGTGTCGAGCCCCGGGCGCTCTTCAGGGCGACCGGGGCTTTCGACGCTAGGAGAGGACTTTCAGCAATGGCGAAGATCCTGGAGTTCGACGAGGACGCCCGCCGCGCGCTTGAGCGCGGCGTCAACGCCCTCGCGGACGCCGTGAAGGTAACCCTCGGCCCGCGTGGCCGCAACGTCGTCATCGACAAGAAGTTCGGTGCGCCGACGATCACGAACGATGGTGTGACCATCGCTCGTGAGATCGAGCTGGAGGAGCGCTACGAAAACCTCGGCGCCCAGCTCGCCAAGGAAGTGGCGACCAAGACCAACGACATCGCGGGTGACGGCACCACCACCGCGACCGTCCTGGCCCAGGCCATGGTCCGCGAGGGCCTGCGCAACGTCGCCGCCGGCGCCTCGCCGCTGTCGCTCAAGCGCGGCATCGACAAGGCCGCCAAGGAGATGAGCGACAAGCTGCTCGCCAGCGCCCGCCCGGTCGAGGACAAGAAGGAGATCGCGAATGTCGCCACGATCTCCGCTCAGGACGCGCAGATCGGCGACCTGATCGCCGAGGCGTTCGACAAGGTGGGCAAGGACGGTGTCCTCACCGTCGAAGAGTCCAACGCCATGGGCATGGAGCTCGAGTTCACCGAGGGCATGCAGTTCGACAAGGGCTACCTGTCGGCCTACATGGTGACCGACCCCGAGCGGATGGAGTCCGTCCTCGAGGACGCCTACATCCTGCTCACCCAGAGCAAGATCTCCTCCATCGCGGACTTCCTGCCGCTGCTGGAGAAGATCGCGCAGACGAAGAAGCCGCTGCTCGTGGTCGCCGAGGACGTCGAGGGCGAGGCCCTGGCCGTCCTGGTCACCAACAAGATCCGCGGCACGTTCACCTCCGTGGGCGTCAAGGCCCCCGGCTTCGGCGACCGCCGCAAGGCGATGCTGCAAGACATGGCCATCCTCACCGGCGGCCAGGTCGTCAGCGAGGAGGTCGGCCTCAAGCTGGAGCACGTCGGTCTCGAGGTGCTCGGCCAGGCCCGCCGCATCGTGGTCACCAAGGACGCCACGACCATCGTCGACGGCGCCGGTGACCAGCAGGCCATCGAGGACCGCGTCAAGGAGATCAGGCTCGCCATCGAGCAGTCCGACTCCGACTGGGACCGCGAGAAGCTGCAGGAGCGTCTGGCCAAGCTCGCCGGCGGTGTGTGCGTGCTGCGTGTCGGCGCCGCCACCGAGGTCGAGCTCAAGGAGAAGAAGCACCGCCTCGAGGACGCGATCTCCGCGACGCGCGCCGCGATCGAGGAGGGCATCGTCTCCGGCGGTGGCTCCGCGCTCATCCACGTCTCCAAGGACCTCGGCGACCTCGGTCTGTCGGGCGACGAGGCCACGGGTGTCGGCGTGGTCCGCCGCGCGCTGGTCGAGCCGGCCCGCTGGATCGCCGAGAACGCCGGTCTCGAGGGCTACGTGGTCACCCACAAGATTGCCGAGCTGCAGCCTGGTCACGGCCTCAACGCCGCGACCGGCGAATACGGCAACCTGCTCGACCAGGGCGTCATCGACCCGGTGAAGGTCACGCGGTCGGCCGTGCAGAACGCGGCTTCGATCGCGGGCATGCTGCTCACCACCGAGGTGCTCGTGGTGGACAAGCCCGAGGAGGAGGCCCCGGCCGCCGGCCAGGGCCACGGTCACGGCCACGGCCACTGACCCGTCCGTCCGCCGTACGGCCCGCGTCCCATGCGCATGGGATGCGGGCCGTACGGCGTTCTACCGGAGCTCCGCGAGGCGTCCGGTCAGGAACTCCCGCTCGGCCTCGTTCGTGGTGAGCTCCAGTGCCTTCCGGTACGCGGCCGACGCCTCCTCGGTGCGGCCGAGCTCGCGCAGCAGGTCCGCCTTGATCGCGGGCAGATACTGGTATCCCGCGAGGCGGGTGTCCTTCTCCAGCTCCTCGACCTCGGCGAGAGCCCGCGCCGGGCCGCAGACGCGGGCCAGGGCCACCGTGCGGTTCAGCGCCACCACCGGGGACGGCCATAGCTTCAGCAGCTCGTCGTACAGGGTCACGATCTGCGGCCAGTCCGTCCGGTCGTAGGCCGGCGCCTCGGCGTACAGGGACGCGATCGCGGCCTGCAGCACATAGCGCCCCGGCTGCCCGCCGCGCAGGCCGCCCACGATCAGCTCGTGCGCCTCGGCGATCGCGGTTCGGTCCCATCGCGACCGATCCTGCTCCTCCAGCCGCAGCAACCGGCCGCGGGAGTCCACCCTGGCGGCCCGCCGGGCGTCGGTGACCAGCAGCAGGGCGAGCAGCCCCCACACCTCCCGCTCGTCGGGCATCAACTCGCGCAGCATGCGGGCGAGGTGCAACGCCTGGTCCATCAGGTCCGTACGCATAAGCGACGCACCCGACAGCGCGGTGTACCCGGTGGTGAAGAGCAGATGGATCACACCGAGCACCCCGCGCAGCCGGTCGGGCAACGCCGCCGCGCCCGGCACCCGGTACGGGATCCTGGCGACCGAGATCTTCTTCTTCGCCCGGGTCAGCCGGGCGGCCATCGTCGTCTCCGGCACCAGGAACGCGCGGGCGATGTCCCCGGTGGACACCCCGCACACCAGCCTGAGGGTGAGCGCCAGCTGCGCCTCTTGCGCCAGCGCCGGGTGGCAGCACATGAAGACCAGACGCAGCCGCTCGTCCGGCACCGCGTCCTCGGGTCCGTTCATGTCGTCCTCGTCCGCCGGCTCCTCCGGCTCGGGCTCGATCAGCAGCGGCAGCTTCGAGCGGAACACCCGCTCGCGCCGCACCGCGTCCATGGCGCGACGCCTGGCCGTGGTGGTGAGCCAGGCCGCCGGGTTGTCGGGGATGCCGTCGCGCGCCCAGCCGGTCAGCGCCGCGGCGTACGCTTCCTGCACGCACTCCTCGGCCAGGTCCAGGTCCCCCGCCACGCGCGCCGTGGAAGCGAGGACCAGGGCCCACCGGCGGCGGTGCGCGTCCGCGACCGCCGCTTCGACGTCCGTCATCCCCTGACGAACCCGCTCGCCACGGGCCGCACCTCGACGCCGCCGCCCAGCTGGGTGATGGGATTGCGGCGGGCCATTTCCAGGGCGGCGTCCAGGTCAGGGGCCTCGATCACGCAGATCCCGGCGACGACCTCCTTGGCATCGACGAAAGGCCCGTCCGTGACGGCGTCGCCGCGGATGGAGGTGGCGGTGGTGCTGGGCTGGAGCGCGAACGCCGTGAGCATGGCGTCGCCCAGCTCGTCGGCGTGCCGCTGGTGCGCCTCGCGCTGCTCGGGGGTCAGCTCGTCGGCATCGGCGGGGGCCTTTGCGTACAGGAGGATCGCGTACTGGGCCACGGGGTCTTCCTTTCAGTGGTGGACTTCGTACCTACACCCTTATGTCGGACGGCCGGCCGGAATTCGACAGCTCTGTGCCGAAGGGATTGTCGATGACTTACCGCCAGCGCCCGTCGGGACCGACCTCGTCCTGTCCGGTCGGCTGGCCCATCTTGCCGAAGCGGGCGTCGTGGATCGGCGCCGGGAGCCCGGCTGCCGCCGCTGTAGCGGCGTCGCCGAGCGCAACTCGTACGCTGGTCGCGAGCCGAACGTGAGGAGGGGGCGCACGATGCAGTACCGGCGGGCGGTCGAGAGGGTGCGGATGCTCGCCGAGGCGTGTGACCAGACCAGACGGGTGCCGGCGGCGCAGCCGTTCCTGCGCGAGGCGTACGTCTTCGGTGACCTGCTGGAGGGCGCCGATCCCATTGATCACATCGAGGCCGTCTTCGTGCTGAACCTGCCGCCGGAGGAAGTGACCTGGGGCTCTCAACCGCCCGGCACCGCGTGGCTGGTCGACTTCCTGCGGCTGGACCAGGGCGGCATCGTCTACTACTGGCGGTCTTTCCGGGATCCGGTGTGGAACCACGTCATTCGGGGGCCGGTCCGGTTCTGGTCGCTGGAAGGGCCCGACAGGGGTGTGCTCGACGCGCTGGGCGAGCGGCGCTTCGATCGGCTGCGCCGGGTGACGGCCGGCGCCGAGGAGGAGCGCACGCAGGTCGCCGGCGAGCTCGAAGCGGCTCTCGAGCACCTGCGTGCCGTGCATCGCTCGTACTGGGAGCGGCAGTGGCGGCGAGAGCACCGGGGGATCGGCCGGTATCCGGAGCATCACCTGTGGGAGGCCGTTCAGGGGTATCTGGAGTTGCTCGACGCCCGCGATGAATGATCCTTTATAGGGCGGCCACCCCGGCACTGCGCCGGATCGGGCAGGGATGGGCAGCGTGCCGGTTCGGGCAGCAGATCATGCCGATGGTGGCGAACCGGCCACCTTGCAGCCATTCGCCCCACTGCACGTCCACACCGCGCGGCAGCAGGTCCCTGGCGCCGGCCAGCCGATCCTCCAAGGGGATGCGGTCGGGGACGAGGAGCGCGTCGCCTATGTCGCCGTACGCGGCCGCGAGCCAGTCGACCGCCGCCTCGACGTCGTCGAAGCTGGCCGCGATCCGGGAGGCGGGCTTGGCCAGCCAATCGCCCGTCCGCATCGGGGGCAGGGCGGACGCCCGGAAATCGGGCGAATCCGGCCGCCGCTCGGCCTCGTTGTCGCGGTCGGCGCCGGCCCCCGTCCACTGGTAGGCGTGCCAATGCATGACGATCCGCGCCTCCCGTAGAGCGCTGAGGAGCCTCTCCCTCCTGGTGATTCCCGCCGCGCAGCGCGGCACGCGGGCCGGCGCAGAACCCTCATCGCCGAGTCCTTCCGCGCGGGGTGACCTGGCCCGACATGGGGAGAAGTGGGGGAAAAGGTGGCTTATTGGAGTAAACCGGGAGTGGGTGATAAGCGTCTACGGTCTGACAATTGTCGCGCATTTCGGGTTGTGGAGTGAAATATTATGTCGAGCAATAAAGCCTTAGTGTGGCCGATTGATTACTGCTCGTTATCGTCGCTTCAATGTGACCAATCCGTAGCCGTTCGCCATGACGACATGCAGGATCAACGCGGGCATCATGCCTATCGTGAGCGAGGGAAGCGTCGCCGACGCCAAAATTGGGGTAAGGCTCGCGTCGAGACTTCCGGCACGGACGGATGACTCCGACCTTAGGGAACTGACGAGCCTCGCCGTGCAGGGAGATCGCAGTGCGATCGAATCTCTGCTCGGTGAGTTGCGTCCGATGGTGGTGCGGTATTGCCGCGCCAGGCTGGGCAGGGTTTCAGGGCAATATCACATTGCCGATGACGTTGCCCAGGAGGTGTGCATCGCGGTGTTGTCCGCGCTGCCGCGGTACCGGGACATGGGGCGGCCTTTCGCGTCCTTCGTCTTCGGGATCGCCTCGCACAAGGTGGCCGATGCGCTGCGGAGTTCGGTGCGGTCGGCCGTGCCGACCCAGGATCTGCCGGACGGCCCGGACGACGGGCCGGGACCCGAGGAGACCGTGGTCCGCTACATCGAGGTCGAGCACGCGCGCAGGCTGCTGGCCCGGCTGCCCGAGAACCAGCGGGAATTGTTGCTCATGCGAGTGGTCTCAGGGCTGTCCGCGGAGGAGACCGGTAATGTACTCGGTATGTCACCAGGTGCGGTCCGCGTCGCCCAGCATCGGGCGTTGGCCAGGTTGCGGCAGATGGCCGAGCTGGAGTCGGCTTGACGCCAGAGGAGGAGACCGACGCGCTGCTCGAAGCGCTCGGCCGTGGAGAGGACCCTCAGAGCGTCCGTCAGAGCATGCTCCACCGAGGCTCGGTCCACCACGGCGATCCGGCTGTACGGTTGCTGGCCGCTCTCGTCACAGATGTCCTTGATGGTGACGAGGGTGATCTCCGGTGTTCCTCCGTGTTCGGGGGTGGCGGGTCGGGCTCTTCCGCGATCGGTGACGGTGACCGAGCCGGCTCATCCGTGCTCGGTGGTGTCGGTCAGCGGCGTTCCTCCGTGTCGATGACGCCATCGACGTAGCCTCTGGCGTACTCCCAGGTGACGTAGTCGGCCGGGTCGGGGTGAAAGGCCGGCTCGTGGACCTGGGGCTGGCCTTTCTCGATCATTTGTCGTAGGTTGCCGCGCAGCAGCTCCCAGTCGAAGAAGTGCTGCTCGCCGCATTCCGGGCAGTCGAGCACGAGACCCAGCACCCCCTGCGGTTCGAGCAGAGAGCGGAAGACCTCGACGTCGGCGAGGTCGGTGATGGCCTCGTCACGCTCTTGCGCGGTCAATGGCTCCGCGTCGTCGAGCGCGCCCATCGCCGAGGAAGGGTCGTTCGGGTCGTCCGCGAACGGGTCGCGGGGGACGTCTTCCAGCACCTTCCCACCATATGACCGATGCGGCCTGAGCGGAGAGTATTAGCTCAGCCATCCACGCCGGGTGGCCTCCACACCTGCGTGGAAGCGCGACTGTGTGCCCAGCTCGGCCATGGCGTCGGCGAACCTGGCGCGTACCGTCCTGACCGACACGCCCAGCTGGCGGGCGATCGACTCGTCGCACATGCCCTGCGCCGCCAGGCGCAGGACCTGCACCATCCCGTCTCCTTTGCGCCCCCAGGGGAGGGGCACGGCCCTGGCCCACAGCTCGCCGAAGAGCGTGTGGAGCACGCCGACCACGATCGGCGTGCGGACGAGATAGAAGTTGTACGCGTGGTCGGGCAGGTTGCCGCCCCAGAGCGCGGGCAGGCCCGCGACCTCCGGCCCGGCGGTCATGAACCAGCTCGGGACGCGGCGCAGCGTGCGTACGCTGCCGCCGGTCTCGGCGAGTTCGATCAGCTGGTCGCGGACGCCGGGCAGGGTGAGGGTGGCGACCGGGATGACAGCGCGAACCGTGAGAAGCTTTCGTTTTTGCGCATCTATCCACGGGTCCGCAAATTTACGGACAAAGTCGGTCATTGTGCGCTCATCCGGAATGGCGGTCAACAATTCCATCCCGGGCGACTGCACGGCTATGCCGACCACGCTTTCGTAGAGCACGTCCGCGCCGCTCGCCATTTCCACGGTGAACGGGCCGCTCTGGTAATCCCGGCCGGCGTCGTAGTCGTGGACCAGGGCCCGGATCGAGCCGAGCGCCGAGTCGATCATGCGGCTCTCCTCGGCCAGCCGGTCCAGGCGCTCGGAGATCAGCCGGCCGAGCGCCGCGGCCGGGTGCCTGGCCAGGTATTCGCCCGATCGTTCGTCGACCACCCCCAGCTTGACGAGGGCGTCGAGTTGGCGGCCTACGCTCTCCACCGGCCCGTCCATGGCCTGTGCGAGATCCGTGCGCGTTGCTCTGTGCAGCCGCAGAATGGCCGTGTAGAGCGCACGCTGGGCAGGATCGAGGCCCAGCGTCTCGAAGGGATCTGACCGGATGCGGGACTCGTTGCGCATTGTGTGCGACTCCGTAGGGGGTTCACGGCGTGCCGCGAGAATAACGCCGCATTCCGCTGGTGTCCGCTCCTTGCGCCGACTCGCAACCCCTGCGATGCAACTTCGTGCAATTGCACGTTTTTACCTTGCGATGTTCCGTTGAGTAACGCAGGCTTTACTTAGCGTCGGCATCGTCAAGAAGCAGTGGTCGCGCCGCTCATCAGAACGCGGAGGGGGGTTCGGTGGGCGCGTCGCGTCACCACAGCGGATGCCGGTGGCCGGGGGATGGGACGGATCACCGACCGTCCCATCCCCCGGCACTTTTGATGCCGGGAGTACGACGGACCGTGGGGGTCATCGTCCTCCCGGCATCGCGACTTCCCAGGCGCCGAGACTCGGTTTGGACGCAGGCCCTAGACTTGGTCCAATCAAGGCAACGGCAGAGGGGGCGGCAGCATGTCCAAGTTCACCGATACGGGATTGACCTTCGATGACGTGCTGCTGGTGCCCGCCTATTCTGACCTGCAGCCGGGAGAGGCCGACACCAGATCCCGCCTGTCGCGCGGCATCTCGCTGTCCATCCCGCTGGTCTCGGCGGCCATGGACACCGTCACCGAGGCGCGCATGGCGGTCGCCATGGCCAGGCAGGGCGGCATCGGCATTCTTCATCGCAACCTGTCGATCGAGGAGCAGGCGCAGCAGGTCGATCTGGTCAAACGCTCCGAGGCGGGGATGGTGACCAACCCGGTCACCTGCAGCCCGGACGACACGCTGGCCGACGTGGAGCGGTTGTGCGCGACGTACCGGATCTCGGGGGTGCCCGTGACCGACATGTCGGGCACGCTGGTCGGCATCGTGACAAATCGCGACATGCGCTTCGAGACCGACCAGTCGCGGCCCGTCCGCGAGGTCATGACCAAGATGCCGCTCGTCACCGCCCCGGTGGGGGTGTCCAGGGACGAGGCGTTCGCGCTGCTCAGGCACAACAAGATCGAGAAGCTGCCCCTGGTCGACGCCGACGGCAGGCTGCGCGGCCTGATCACGGTCAAGGACTTCACCAAGAGCGAGCAATATCCGCTGTCCACCAAGGACGCCGACGGCCGCCTGCTCGTGGGCGCGGCCGTGGGCGTCGGCGGCGACGCCGAGCTGCGTGCCAAGGCTCTGATCGAGGCCGGGGTGGACGTGGTGGTCGTGGACGTGGCCCACGGCCACTCCAAGGGACTGGCCGACATGATCGGCAAGCTCAAAGCCAACAGCAAGGTCGAGGTCATCGGCGGCAACATCGCGACCAGGGCGGGCGCGCAGATGCTGGTCGAGGCCGGCGCGGACGCGGTCAAGGTGGGGGTCGGGCCCGGCTCCATCTGCACCACCCGAGTGGTGGCCGGCGTGGGCGCGCCGCAGGTGACGGCCATCTACGAGGCATCCAAGGCGTGCGCGCCGGCGGGCATCCCGGTCATCGGCGACGGTGGCCTGCAATACTCCGGCGACATCGTCAAGGCCATCGCGGCCGGTGCGAACACGGTCATGCTCGGCTCGCTGCTGGCCGGGTGCGAGGAGTCGCCCGGTGAGCTGATCTTCATCAACGGCAAGCAGTTCAAGTCGTACCGGGGCATGGGATCGCTCGGTGCCGTACGCAACCGCGAGCGCGGTGGCACCTCCTTCAGCAAGGACCGCTACGCGCAGGCCGACGTCGGCGGCGATGACAAATACATCCCCGAGGGCATCGAGGGGCAGGTGCCCTACCGCGGGCCGGTCGCGGCCGTCGCGCACCAGCTGGTCGGCGGGCTGCGCCAGGGCATGTGGTATGCCGGGTGCCGCACGATCGAGCAGATGCACACCGACGGGCAGCTCATGCCGATCACGGCGGCGGGCCTCAAGGAGAGCCACCCCCACGACATCCAGATGACCGTGGAAGCTCCGAACTATCACAGAAGGTAAGTTCATGACTCAGCAGGTGGAGATCGGCCGGGGGAAGACCGGGCGCCGGGCGTACGCGCTTGACGAGATCGGCCTGGTGCCCTCGCGGCGCACTCGTGACCCGGAGGAGGTCTCGATCGCCTGGCAGATCGACGCCTACCGGTTCGAGCTGCCCGTGGTCGTCGCACCCATGGACAGCGTGGTGTCGCCGGCCACCGCCATCGAGATCGGGCGGCTCGGCGGGCTGGCCCCGCTCGACCTCGAAGGGCTCTGGACGCGCTACGAGGACCCGTCGCCGCTGCTGGAGGAGTGCGCTGCCCTGGATGCGGCGGCGGCCACCAAGCGCCTCCAGGAGATCTACGCGGCTCCGATCAAGGAGGACCTGATCGGGCGGCGCATCGAGGAGATCCGTGCCTCAGGCGTGACGACTGCCGTACGCCTGTCGCCGCAGCGCACGGTCCAATACCACAAGGCCGTGATCGACGCCGGCGTGGACATCTTCATCATCCGCGGCACCACGGTCTCCGCCGAGCACGTGTCGGGCCGGGCCGAGCCGCTCAACCTCAAGCAGTTCATCTACGAGCTGGACGTGCCGGTCATCGTGGGCGGCTGCGCCACCTACACGGCCGCCCTGCACCTCATGCGCACGGGCGCGGCCGGGGTGCTGGTGGGCTTCGGCGGCGGCGCCTCGCACACCACGCGTAACGTGCTGGGGGTGGCGGTGCCGATGGCCACCGCGATCTCGGACGTCGCGGCGGCGCGGCGGGACTACATGGACGAGTCGGGCGGGCGCTACGTCCACGTGATCGCCGACGGTGGCATGGGGACCTCGGGGGACATCGCGAAGGCGATCGCGTGCGGGGCGGACGCCGTGATGGTGGGCTCGCCGCTGGCGCGGGCCGCCGAGGCGCCGGGGCACGGGTTCCACTGGGGGTCGGAGGCGCACCACCCGGATCTGCCCAGGGGGCGGCGGGTCGAGTTCGGGACCGTGGGGACGCTGGCGCAGATCCTGCACGGGCCGTCGAGCGTGGCGGACGGGTCGATGAATCTGATGGGTGCTTTGAAGCGGACGATGGCGTCCACCGGTTACTCCGACATCAAGGAGTTCCAGCGGGTCGAGGTCGTGGTGGCGCCGACCCAGCGCTGACCCTGACCGGTCTCGGGAAGGTCGGCTTCCCGAGACCGGGCCTCATTCCCAGGGCTTCCAGTCGTCCGTGGGAATCTCGATCCTGATCGGGTCGGGCAAGGTGATCGTCTCTCCGAGGCTCCAGTTCTCCTTGTGGAGGTAGGCGGCGGAGGCCTGGTCGGGTATCGAGTAAAGGGTGACGGCGGAGACAGCCGGGTCGAGATCGACGAGCAGGTAGTAGGGGATCTCGGCCCGCGCATATCCGCACCACTTGCCCTTGCCTGACTGCTTGTCGGCCGGGGGGCGGTCTCGGTTTGCCGTCGAGGGAGATGTCACTTCGACGACCATTTCGGCTTGGTCGGTCATCAAGTGCATCTGGTTGAGCTTCAACGCCTCCTGCGTGACCTCGGAATCCATGACGATGACATCCGGAATGTAGCCGTTCTCCTCGGCGACGAAGTTCAGGCCGTTGCCGAGGACGCTGCGCCATCGGTAGGACGGGTCTGCATGACGCGCGCGACCGATGATCTCGGCGATCTCCGTGCAGATGATGTTGTGCATCAGGCGGGGGGCGGGGGACACGACGATCTCTCCATCGATGATTTCGACTCGGGTGCCGTCGTATGGGATGTGGAGATAGTCCTGGAGATCGCCGTCAACCCACATCTGATAGGACGAGGACGAGCTCGGCAGGATGAAGCGAAGCTCCTCTGGCAATCTGGCGACTGCTGTCACTTCTTGTGACTCCTCCCTCACGGTCAGCTCCCGTCATCGTAGAGGCCCTGCTTACTGACTGTACTCAGGATCATGCAGGCCGTTGCATTCATCCGCATTTTTGCCATGCCAAGGATTCCGTGCTCGCCCGCAGGGGCGGGCACGAGGGCTACGCCGAGCGGCCGGGCGGAGTTCGCGCGGCAACTCGTGCGCGTGCTGCTGGATCCGGACGCGTAGTGTTTCGACCATGGAATCCGTAGAGGACAGAATTGCCCGGCTTGAGCGGCAGGTTGCGGATCTTCAGCGGCATCTCGGCATCGATCCCGAGCTCGCGAACTCCGGCGGCCCGTTCCTGCCGCCGGAGTTCTACCACGCCTTGGAGAGGAGGAAGACGATCCTGGCCATCAAGATCTACCGCGAGGCGACCGGGGCGTCCCTGCTGGAGGCCAAGAACACGGTGGAGTCGATGGCGCGCCGGGGGCATTGAGGCGGGTTCATGCCCGAGATCGAGCGGGTGTTCCGGGGGGAGTACGGCCGGGCCGTGGCCGTGCTGGTGCGTGCCTTCGGGGACATCGACCTGGCCGAGGAGGCCGTGCAGGAGGCGTTCACGGTCGCGGTGCGGCGCTGGCCGGTGGACGGGGTGCCGCCGAGCCCGGCGGGATGGATCATCACCACCGCCCGCAACCGGGCCCTCGACCGGCTGCGCAGGGAGTCGGTGCGGCAGGACAAACATGCTCAGGCCGCGCTGCTGCAGTTCCGCGACGAGCCTCCGGAGGAGGGGCCGGTACGCGATGACCGGCTGCGACTGATCTTCACCTGCTGCCATCCCGCGCTCGCCGTCCACGCCCAGGTCGCTCTGACGCTGCGGTTGCTCGGCGGCCTGACCACGGCGGAGATCGCGCAGGCGTTCCTGGTGCCCGAGCCGACGATGGCACAGCGGCTGGTCCGGGCCAAGAACAAGATCCGTGCTGCGAAGATCCCGTACCGGGTGCCGGAGGAACGCGATCTGCCTGAGCGGCTGCACGCCGTGCTGGCCGTGATCTATCTGATCTTCAACGAGGGGTATACGGCCAGCTCGGGCGATCGGCTCGTGCGCGAGGAGCTCTGCGCGGAGGCCATCAGACTCGGGCGGCTGTCGGCCGCGCTCATGCCGGAGGAGCCCGAGGTCATGGGGTTGCTCGCGCTCATGCTGCTCATTGAGTCGCGGCGGGCCGCGCGCATGGGGCCGACGGGCGAGCTGGTGCCCCTGGCCGAGCAGGATCGAGGGCTTTGGGACCGCGGGCTCATCGAGGAGGGACAGGTCCTCGTGCGGAGCTGCCTGCGGATCGACCGGCCGGGGCCGTACCAGATCCAGGCCGCGGTCAACGCGGTGCACAGCGACGCGCCGAGCGTGGCGGACACCGACTGGGATCAGATCCTGCGGCTGTACGATCAGCTCCTGACGTACGACCCTAGCCCGGTCGTGGCCTTGCACCGGGCCGTGGCGGTGGCCGAGACGGAAGGGCCCGAGAAGGCGTTGGCCCTGGTCGACGGGCTCGACGTGGCGGGCTATCACCTGTTCCACGCCGTGCGTGCCGACCTGTTGCGGCGGCTGGGGCGGCATGAGGAGGCGGCGCAGGCGTACGAGGCGGCCATCGACCGGGCGGGCAACGAGGTGGAGCGCGAGTTCCTGCGACGCAGGCGCGAGGCAAATGAGCAGGGGCATTGATGGCGGGTCGGGTATGCGTGGTCACGGGGGCCAATCGGGGGATCGGGCTGGAGGTGGCCCGGCAGCTCGCGCTGGCCGGTGACACGGTGCTGCTCGCCGCCAGGGACCTGGCCAAGGCCGAGAAGGCGGCTCAGGGGCTGGGCGGCGAGGTGGTGCCGACGCGATTGGACGTCTCGGATCAGGAGTCCGTGGACACGTTCGCCGAGGGCGTGCGGGAGTCTCATGAGCGGGTGGATGTCCTGGTCAACAACGCGGCCATTCACTACGACACCTGGCAGCGGGCCGTGGACGCGGATCTCGGCGTGGTGCGGGAGGCTTTGGAGACGAACCTGCTGGGGGCGTGGCGGGTGACGCAGGCGCTCCTGCCCCTCCTGCGAGGCGGACGAGTGGTGAACGTGTCCAGCGAGATCGGGTCCCTGGCGTCCATGAGGGCGGGCACGCCGGCGTACGCGGTGTCGAAGGCCGCGCTCAACGCGCTGACGAAGATGCTGGCCGCCGAGCTGCGGCAGGACCGGATCCTGGTGAACGCCGTCTGCCCCGGCTGGTCGGCGACGGACATGGGCGGTCCGGGCGGGCGGCCCGTCGCCGAGGGGGCGAGGAGCGTGCTGTGGGGCGTCGATCTGCCGGATGATGGACCGACCGGTGGTTTCTTCCGCGACGGGCGGCCCCTCCCCTGGTGACGGGGGTCCACGGGAGTAGGGCATGGCCGGTGCCGGTCAGGCCCGGTGGCGGGTGGAGCGGTTGCTACCCTGACGTGTGGCTGATCTTCAACATACGCACGAGGTGGTCTTCGACGGGGACGTCGTCACCAAACGGTATGTGGACGGCAAGCAGGGCGGGGCGGAGCGCGAATGGCGGGCGCTGACTCTGCTGGCCGAGCACGCTCCGGGGCTGGCGCCGGAGCCGATCGCGTTCGAGGCCGGCGTGGTGTCGATGACGAGGATCGACGGGGTGTCGCTGCGTGGGCTGTCCGTGGGGGATGCCCAGGTCGCGGCCATGGCCGAGGCGCTCGACGTGCTGTATGCGGCGGTGCCGCCTGCTGTGCTCGAGACCGTCCCGATACGCCCGTGGCAGCGGGCGGCGGTCCGCGACTGGGTCCGGCGGCGGGGCGCGGAGTGGCGGTCGCGGGATCCGCTGGCGGATCGGGCCGTGGAAGAGGGCTTGCGGTGGCTGGAGAGCTGGACTCCCGGTGAGTCGGGGGTGACACCGGTGTTCGGGGGCGGCGACGGCAACCTGGCGAACTTCCTGTGGGACGGCGCCCGCGTCCGCAGGGTCGATTTCGAGGACTCCGGACGCAGCGACCGGGTGTGGGAGCTGGCGGAGATGGCCGAGCACGTGTCCATGTGGGTGGAGGGCGAGGTGGACATCGTGGGGCGGTTCGAGCTGAGCCCGCCGGAGGAGCGGCTGATGCGCGACTACCGCAAACTGCACGGGATGACCTGGTTGTTCCTGCTGTCGCACGAGAGCCCGCGCAATCCGCCGGGGACCTTCCGGCGGCAGGTCGAGCGGGTGCTGGCAACATTGGCCGCATGAGACTTGCCCGGCCCGAGGACAGAGCCGACGTTGAGCAGCTGGTCCACGCCGCCTACGAGCCGTGGATCGAGGTCGTCGGCATGCGGCCGGTCCCGATGGAGGCCGACTACGGCGCGCTCATCGAGGCCGGGCGGGTGCACGTCACCGACGACCTCCGAGGGCTGATCGTGCTCGTGCCCGAGGACGGGGTCCTGCTGGTCGACAATGTCGCCGTACGGCCCGAGAGCCACGGCAAGGGCATCGGGCGGGGGCTGCTGGCGTACGCCGAGGAGGAGGCGCGCCGGCTGGGGCTGCCCGCGCTGCGCCTCTACACGAACGTCAAGATGGCCTCCAACATCGCCTTGTACACGTCGCTGGGCTACGTCGAGACCGGCAGGGAGGGCGTCAAGGGCCGCTCCGCCGTGATGATGCGGAAGGAGCTCAGCCCGTGAGCACGCCGAGCAGGTGCGTGACCTCGCGCGCCACCGCGTCGCGGCCGGCCTTGACGTATTTGCGGGGGTCGACGACGCGCTCGTCGTGGGCCAGGTAGTCGCGTACGGCGCCGGTGAACGCCTTGTTCAGGTGCGTCGCGATGTTGATCTTCTTCATGCCGCGCCGTACGGCCTCGCGCAGCACGTCGTCCGGCACGCCCGACGAGCCGTGCAGCACCAGCGGCACCGGCACCGCTGCCCGCAACTCGGCGACGAGCTCCAGGTCCAGCACCGCGTCCTTGCTGGTCATCGCATGCGAGGTGCCCACGGCTACGGCCAGTGCGTCCACGCCCGTCCTGGCCACATAGCCGACCGCCTCGTGCGGCTTGGTCCGGGCGCCTGGCGCGTGCACGCCGTCCTTGCCGCCGACCTCGCCCAGCTCGGCCTCCACCCACACGCCCCGCTCGTGGCACCAGGCCGCCACCTCGGCGGTCGTGCGGACGTTGTCCTCGTCGGGCAACGCGGAGGCGTCGTACATGACCGAGCCGAGCCCCAGCTTCACCGCCTCCTCGACGAGCGCGCGGTCGGTGGCGTGGTCGAGGTGGACGGCGACCGGCACGTCGGCTTGCCGGGCCACTGCGAGCGAGGCCAGCGCGATCGGCTCCAGCGCGCCGTGGTAACGCACGCAGTTCTCGCTGATCTGCAGGACGACCGGCAGGCCGAGCGCCTCGGCGCCGGCCACGATGGCGCCGGCGTGCTCCAGCTGGATCACGTTGAAGGCGCCCACCCCCGCGGGCGACTGGCGGACGATGTCGCCGATGGCGGCGAGGGGCATGGCGGGGCTCCTTACGTGATGACGATCTGTGGATGGATGGCGGCGTAGACGTCATGGTCGAACGCGCCGGCCACCGGCGCGGCCACGGCCGCCGCGCCGAGCGCCGCGGCCCTCCTGAGCCGGTCGGGCCACGGCCGCTCCACGTCCATCGCCAGTCCCGCGACGAGGGCGTCGCCGGCCCCGGTCGGGTTGCCCACCACGGTGTACGGCATCCGCGCCCGGAATGTCCCTTCCCCGGTCACGGCCAGCAGCCCGTCGGCGCCCATGGACACGACCACGGCCTCCGCACCCTGGCTACGCACCTCCTGCGCGCCCTGTCCGCCGGGAAAGGCCCTGGCCAGCTCCTCGGCGTTGGGTTTGACGACGGCGGGGCGGCCCTTGGGCGCGTGGCGCAGGGGGTCGCCGTCCGCGTCCACGATCACGGGCGCGTCGGGGATGCCGGCGAGCGTGGCGTAGATGTCGGCGGGCACACCGCGCGGCAGGCTGCCCGAAAGGACCACCACGTCCGCCTCCCGCGCCAGGGACGTGTAGCGCCGCACGAAGCCGGCCAGCTCGTCGGGTGTGACGTCGGGGCCGGGCTCGTTGAACAGCGCCGTGCGGCGGGTCGTGACCTTCTCATGCGGGGCGCCCGGCTCCTGCGGGGCGGTCGGGCCGGCGGTCTCGCAGACGGCCAGCGTCGTGCGGGAGTCGCCGGCGATGCGGCACAGCTCGCTCCGCAGTCCCGCCGCCTCCAGGTCCTCCTCGATGGCCCGGCCGGTGGGCCCACCCACCAGGCCGGTGACCAGCACCTGGCGGCCGAGCGCGGCCAGCACGCGGGCCACGTTGACGCCCTTGCCGCCCGCGCGCCGGTGCACGGCGCCGACCCGGTTGACCCCGTCCCAGTCGACGGAAGGCACCTCGTAGGTCACGTCGAGCGCCATGTTGAGCGTCACGGTGAGGATCATCGGGGCTCCGTGACCCAGACGCCGTCCTTCATCACCCCGGCCACCTCCAGCTCATCGGAGAGCACCACGAGGTCGGCCGCCTTGCCGACGGCAATCGAGCCGATCCTGTCGGACAGCCCCAGCACCCGTGCCGGCGTCAGCGAGGCGACCTGGACGGCGTCGGGCAGCGACATGCCCACCTCCCGCACGGCGCGCCGGAAGGCGACGTCCATGGTCAGCGTGGAGCCCGCGATGGAGCCGCTCTTGACGAGCCGGGCCACGCCGCCGTCCACGCGTACCTGCATGGAGCCGAGAGCGTAGTCGCCGTCGCCCAGCCCGGTGGCCGCCATCGCGTCCGTGACCAGCGCGGTCCTGCCGGGCCCTGCCACCTCGTACGCCAGCCGCAACATGGCCGGGTGCACGTGCACCCCGTCGTTGATCAGCTCGACCGTCACGCGCTCGTCGTCGAGCAGCGCCGCCACGGGACCCGGGGCGCGGTGCCCGAGCGGCGGCATGGCGTTGTAGAGGTGCGTGGCCACGCTCGCGCCCGCCTCGATGCCGGTGATCGTCTGGTCGTAGTCGGCGTCGCTGTGCCCGATGGCCGCGATCACGCCTTCGGCAACGGCCATGCGGATCATGTCGAGCGCGCGGGGCAGCTCGGCCGCGATGGTGATCATGCGTACGTGCCCACGCCCGGCCTTCACCAGCCCCGCGAACTCCTGCGTCGAGGGCTCGCGCAGCAGCGTCGGGTCGTGCGCCCCACAGCGGCTCCTGGCGATGTAGGGGCCCTCGAAGTGGATGCCCGCCAGCAGCCCTTCGTCGCACAGCTCGGCCAGCGCCGCCGCGGCCCGGGTCAGCCCGTCGAGCGAGTCGGTGACCAGGCTGGCCATGGTCGTCGTGGTGCCGTGCCGCCGGTGCAGCGCCACCGCGTCGCGGGCCCGGTCCTGCTCGCCGGTGGGGAACGAGCCGCCCGCGCCGCCGTGGTTGTGGATGTCCACGAACCCGGGGACGATGTGCCGCCCGCCCAGGCTCAGGCCCGGCCCCGGCGCGGATCCGTGGCCGACGTGCGTGATGCGGCCGTCTTCAATGGTCAGCCACCCCTCGTGCACTCCCTCGGGAGTCACGATCCTGGCGTCGGCGAGAGTAAGGCTCATGAGGAAAGAATCACAGATCGCGTGAGGTGCATGGGCTCGTCAGGGTCCAGCCCACGCGCGAAGGCCCTGGCGACGGCCACGCGCTGGGCGCGGATCAGCTCGGCCATCGGGTCGAGCCCGCTCTCGACGAACGTCCCGCCGGTCTGCTCGACCTGCGCCCGCAGGCCGCCGGGGGCGGCGCCGAGCATCCACGTCACGCGCCCGGGCGCGGCGATGCTGATGGGGCCGTGCCGGTATTCCATGGCCGGGTAGGCCTCCGTCCACGATCGGGACGCCTCGCGCATCTTCAACGCCGCCTCCTGCGCCAGCCCGACCGACCAGCCGATGCCCAGGAAGCTGAACTGCTCGGCCTCGACCAGCGTGTCCAGCAGCGGCGCGGCCACGGCCTCCTCGGCGTCGGCGATCGCCTGCGTGAGGTCCTCGCCGAGGCCGGCACGCAGCAGGGCGAGCTGCGTGGTGGCGAACCTGGTCTGCACGACCGACCGCTCGTCGGCGTAGTCGAGCACCACGACCTCGTCGGCGGCCGTCATGATCGGGGTCGTGGGATCTGCGGTGATGGCCGTGGTCGCCGTGTCGATCCGGGCCAGCAGCTCCAGCACCTCCGTCGTGGTGCCCGAGCGGGACAACGCCAGCACGCGGTCGTAGCGGCGGCCGACGGGGAACTCGGAGGCGGCGAAGGCGTCGGTCTCGCCGTGCCCGGCGCGCTCGCGCAGGGTCGCGTACGCCATCGCGATGAACCACGACGTGCCGCAGCCCACGACGGCGACCCGCTCGCCCCGGCGGGGGAGCACGTCAACGGGAACGTCCTCGATGGCCCGCCGCCAGCACGACGGCTGGGACGCGATCTCGGCCTCGGTGTGCGTGGTCACCGCATGCCTCCCATGATTGATTGTTTCTGCACTATTTATAGCAGAAAAGCGCAGCAATGTGCAGTAGTGGCTCGGGCTGCGGTGGTGTGCCACGCTTGCTGCTGACCACATCCGCTAGGAGGCCTCGTGTCCCGCTACGACCGCTGGAACGCCATCCTCGAGCTGCTGGCCCAGGAGGGCAGGCTGTCGGTCGAGGAGGCCGCCGAGGCGCTCGACGTCTCCACCGCGACGATCAGGCGGGACTTCGACCAGCTGGCCCAGCAGCAGATGCTCATGCGCACGCGGGGCGGGGCGGTCGCGCAGAGCGTGAGCTATGACCTGCCGCTGCGCTACAAGACAGCCAGGCACGCCGACGAGAAGCACCGCATTGCGAGCGCGGCGGCCGAGCTGGTCACGCCGGGGGCCGTGGTGGGGCTCAACGGCGGCACGACCACTTCCGAGCTGGCGCGCACCCTCGCCACGCTGTCCACGCTGGAGAGCGGCTTCACGATCGTCACGAACGCGCTCAACATCGCCGCGGAGCTCACCGTACGCCGGCACGTCAAGATCGTGGTGACGGGCGGGGTGGCCAGGCAGCAGTCGTACGAGCTCATCGGGCCGCTGGCGTCCGGCGTGCTGGAGCAGGTGACGCTGGACGTGGCCTTCCTCGGCGTGGACGGGCTCGACGTCGAGCTGGGCGCGTCGGCGCACCACGAGGGCGAGGCCAGCGTCAACCACCTGATGATCAGCCGGGCCGCCCAGGTGGTCGTGGTGGCCGACTCCTCGAAGATCGGTAAACGGGCGTTCTCCCGCATCTGCCCCATCAACCAGATCGACACGCTCGTCACCGACGCGCAGCTGTCTGACGCCCTCGCCGGGCAGCTCTCCGACGCCGGCGTCAAGGTCGTACGCGCGTGACAGCGGCCCCCTCGCCGGAGGCAGGGGTCGTATGGGGCCGGGCTTGGGTAGGTATGGAGCGCAGGCGATAGGGGGAGCTATGACGTCGGGAAGGAGCGTGGCGCGGCTCGGGCCCGCGGAGCGCGCCGCGGCACTGGAGGACATGGCCGCGCGGGAGCTCGACGTGGTCGTGGTCGGCGGCGGTATCGTCGGCGCGGGGATCGCGCTCGACGCCGCGACCCGCGGCCTCGATGTCGCGCTGGTCGAGGCCAGGGACTTCGCTTCGGGCACCTCATCACGCTCCTCCAAGCTCATCCACGGGGGCCTGCGCTACCTGGAGCAGCTCAACTTCGAGCTCGTACGCGAGGCGCTCCAGGAACGCGCGCTCCTGCTGCAGCGGATCGCGCCTCACCTGGTCAGGCCGGTGCCGTTCCTCTTCCCGATGACCCATTTCGGCTGGGAGCGCCCCTACGTGGGCGCCGGGGTGGCGCTCTACGACACGCTCGGATTCGCCTCCGGGCTCAGCCGCGGCGTCCCCGGCCATCGGCACCTGTCCAGGTCGCGGGCGCTGCGGCTGGCCCCGGCGCTGAAGAGGGCCGCCTTCACCGGCGCCGTGCAGTACTGGGACGCCCAGGTGGACGACGCGCGTTACGTGATGACGACGCTGCGCACGGCGGCCACGTACGGCGCTCTCGTCGCGCCCCGGTCGCAGGTCGTGGGGTTCCTGCGGGAGGGGGAGCGGGTCACCGGCGTGCGGGTGCGGGACCTGGAGTGCGGCGAGGAGCTGGAGGTGCGCGCCCAGCAGGTGGTCAACGCCACCGGCGTCTGGACCGACGACATCCAGGAGCTGGTGGGCGGGCGGGGCCAGATCCACGTCCGCGCGTCCAAAGGCATCCACCTGGTCGTGCCGCGCGACCGGATCCACTCGCTGACCGGGATCATCCTGCGTACCGAGAAGTCGGTGTTGTTCGTGATCCCGTGGGGCCGCCACTGGATCATCGGCACCACCGACACCGAGTGGACGCTGGACAAGGTCCACCCCGCGGCCTCCCGGGCGGACATCGACTACCTGCTCGACCATGTGAACGCCGTGCTGTCGGTCCCGCTGACCCGCGACGACGTCGAGGGCGTCTACGCCGGGCTGCGGCCGCTGCTGTCGGGCGAGTCCGACGAGACCTCCAAGCTGTCCCGAGAGCACGTGGTGGCGCACCCGGTGCCGGGGCTGGTGATGATCGCGGGAGGGAAATACACGACCTACCGGGTCATGGCGCGCGACGCCGTGGACGCCGTGGCGCATGGGCTCGACCAGCGGGTGCCGCGCTCGTGCACCGACCGCATCCCGCTCGCCGGCGCCGAGGGTTACCAGGCGTTGTGGAACTCCAGATATCGGCTCGCCCAGAGCTCGTCCCTGCACGTGGCCAGGATCGAGCACCTGCTCCAGCGGTACGGGTCGCTGATCGACGAGGTGCTGGAGCTGATCGAAGGGGACCCGTCGCTGGCCAGGCCGCTGACCGGGGCCGACGACTACCTGCGTGCCGAGATCGTCTACGCCGCCACCCACGAGGGCGCCAGGCATCTCAACGACGTGCTGACCCGGCGTACGCACATCTCCATCGAGACCTTCCACCGCGGCCAGGGCGTGGCGCAGGAGGCGGCCGAGCTGCTGGCCGGGCCGCTCGGCTGGGACGGGGAGCAGGTCAAGAGGGAGGTGGAGTACTACACCAAGCGCGTGGAAGCCGAGCGTCGCTCCCAGGAGCAGGACTCCGACCAGGAGGCGGACGCGACCAGGCTCGGCGCGCCCGAGATCGTCCCCGTGGTCGCACCGGAGTGAGCATGACCGACCGTCCAGGCCGCTCGGTGCGGGCGGCCCGGAGGCCGCCCGCTGACACTGCTACGCCGGGGGCGGGTAGCGCGTGGCGTCGTGCACGTCGAGCAGCGGCTCCTTGACGCCGTCGCCCGAGTCATCGGTCCAGTTGGAGTTGCCCGTGGCGATCAGTGTGCTGCGTACGGCCAGCGAGCCCGCCCTGGTCGTCGGCTTGCGGGCACCCGAGGTGAGGATGCCGGCCGCGCCCGCCACGTGCGGCGAGGCCATCGAGGTGCCGCTGATCGTGTTGTAGCCGCCGTTCCGCCACGTCGAGTAGATGCAGGTGCCCGGCGCGGTGATCTCGACGGCGGCGCCGTAGTTGGAGTAGAACGCCGAGGTGTCGTCCTGGTCGGTCTCGCTGCGGCACGACAGCGTGCTGCCGCCGGCGCCGCCGGGCAGGCCGTCGTTGTCGGTCAGGGCCGAGACGGTGACCACGTCGGGGTGGTTGGCGGGGAAGAAGGTCGAGGTGTTCGCGTGGCTGTTGCCGGCGGCCACGACGACCACGACGCCGCGGTTGACCGCGTTCGCGATCGCATTGCTGATCGCGCTGCTGGAGCAGCCGTTGCAGCCCAGGCTGAGGTTGATGACCTCGATGGTGGACGCGCGCGCCACCACCCAGTCGATGCCGGCGGCGATCCCGGACAGGGTGCCGGAACCGGACGCGTTGAGCACCTTCACACCGTGGATCCGGGCGCCGGGCGCGACGCCGACCGGGCCGATCGCGTTGTCGATGGCTCCCACAGTGCCCGCGACGTGCGAGCCGTGGCCGTTGTCGTCAGTGCCGTTGTTGTCGCGGCAGAGGCCGTTCACGCAGTTGGTGCGCGCCACCACGTTGAGGTCGGGGTGGGTGTAGTCGACGCCGGTGTCCACGACGGCCACGTCCACGTCGATGCGGACGTCGTCGGTGCCGTCGATGTCGAGGTTCGGGTTGTCGGGGCCGAAGATCCGCCGTACGCCGGTGGGCGTGGTCTGCGGGAAGGCGGTGACCTCGGCGTCGGGCTCGACGCTGAGCACGTTCGGGTTGCGCTTGAGCTGCTCGGCGGCGGCCGCGCTCAGGCGGGCGGTGTAGCCCTTGAAGGCGTGCTCGTAGACGCCGATGAGCTGGCCGCCGTGCTGGGACACCTGGTCCTGGGCGGCGCCGCGGGGCGCCCGCATCGCCGGGTTGAGCTGGACGATGTACGTGCCGTCCGGTGCGGTGGCAGAGACGGGGATGGGCGTCAGGGGTAACGCCAGAGCGCCGATGAGCAATGCGAGCAGGGGGGTGAGTGGTCGCATGAAAGCCCTTCCTCGACAGGGAGCTGTCAGTAAAGCTTTCATCATTTGTCTGGAAAAGTCCATAAAAAAGGTGCCGGTTCGTCACGAACCGACACCTCTTGGTGGCTTAACGAAGCGGTATCCAGGCTTGTGAGACGAGCGTCGCGGCGTCGTTGACCTGGATGCCCTCCTGCGAGAAGGTCCAGATCGTCTCGCCGATGACCATCGAGCGCTGGATGCCGGGCTGGTAGTCCTGGCCCTCCTGGACAGGGTGCTTGATCATGCCCAGTTTCGACACACCCGAGTCATCGATCTTGAGGACGAGTGCGCCCGACTCGGTCTGCTGGGTCAGCGGGATCACCGACAGGCCCGTCTTCGGCCAGTACAGGAACGCGTGCGGATCCCACTCGGCCTCCGACCCTGAGTCCTTCTGGAACAGCTGCGACAGCCGGCGCGGGCTGGCGGGGTCGCTGACGTCGAACAACGACACCTGGGTGCCGAGCGTCCTGCCCTGCTCGCTCGCCTCCTGCCCGATGCCGATCAGCCGGCCCTCACCGCCGGGGTGCAGGTATGCCGAGTAGCCGGTGATCTTCAGCTCGCCGGTCACCTTGGGGGCCGCCGGGTCCCGCAGGTCGAGCGTGTAGAGGGGGTCTACCTGCTTGAACGTGACGCAGTAGCCGATCGGCCCGATGAACCTGACCGAGTAGATGCGCTCACCCTCGCCGAGCCCGCCGACCTCGCCGCTCTTGGCCAAGGTGTCGGCCTTCAGGACGTGGACGGTGCTGGAGCTGTTCTTGCCGTCAGCCGAGGTGAGCGTGGTGGCGACGCGGAGGTGGCCGTCGTGCTCGGACATCGAGTATTGGTTCAGCAGCCTGCCGTTGACCTTGCCGGAGGCCACGTAGGAGGGCGGTCCAGGGGAAGCGACGTCGAACCGGTGGATCTCGGTCTCCTCCGGCGGGATCGTGGGGGTCGGCTTCGGCTCTTCGGGGGTGGGCTCCTCCGCCGGGGCGGCGTCCGGGGTGTCCTCGATCGGCATCGGGAACGACCACCAGCGCGGGTTGCTGGCCACGTACAGGCTCGTGCCGGTGCCGTACACGATGTCGCCGTCGGCGGCGAGGCTGATCGGGTCGGTGCCCGTCGCGGTGACGCCCTGCGCCAGGTCGAGCGTGTGCACGGTCAGCAGCGAGGTGCCGGTGTAGTCGGCGGGGTGGCTGACCCGCTCGCACCGGACCGCGTCCTTCCTGACGGCGCCTGCCGCGTCCGTGATCTCGATCTTCGGGAGCCAGGCGTCGATCGGGGCCTGGCGCACCGCGGCCTGGTTCGCCTTGATGCGCTCGGCCTCCGAGGCGTCTTCCTTGGGCTGCGGGAGCGTGATCTCGGGCTGGCTGCGGGTGACGATCCTGACGGTGGAGCCGACCATCCTGGCGTCCACGTAGGTGCCCTGGGGCTTGACCGTGCTGAGGACCTTCGGTTCGCCGGACAGGTCGACCAGCACGTAACGGGTGTCGCCGAGCGGGACCATCGAGCGCCCCTTGACCATGATGTCGCCGTAGCCGCGGAACAACACGAGCGCGCGGTCGCCGGACAGCAGCAGGTCGGCGGGGGCGAAGACGCGCTCGTCGCCTTCGGTCAGCTTCAGCGTCGAGGTGACCTTGCGCGTGGCGGTGTCGACGACCCGCAGGGTGCCGCCGGTCACGGTGATCACCCGGTTGCCGTCGGTCTTGACCAGGTCGGGCTCGTCCACGCCGGCCTCGTGCACGTTGGTCGTGGAGTGCTCGGGCACGGCCGTCTTCGCGTTGGGGGTGATCGCCGCCGTGTCCTCCGCCCGCGCCGTCAGGGGCATGACGCCGCCGAACCCCCACGGGCCGACGTTCGCCGCCGCCTTCTCCCGCAGGCCCGCCAGCATGTCGTCGCAGCTGGTGTAGGCCACCAGGCGAACCGCCCCGAGGGTCGTCTTCTTCGGGGGCACCGGCGCCTCTCCCGTGGAGGAGGTGCAGGCGGCCGCCACCGTCACGAGTGCCGCGGCGGTCACGGCCGTACGGATCAGCGTCTTCATGACCTCATCACGGCTTTCCCTACCGGATGGTTCAGGAGCCCCGCTGCGGGTTGATGGTGAAGGCGGGGCTGAAGTCCACGTTGTTGGGCACCTCCAGCAGCTTGCGCAACAGCTTGCCGGAGAAGTCGATCACCTGGATCTCGTCATTGAGGCCGTTGTCCTGCTCCCAGCAGTAGAGGTGGCTCTCGTCGTAGAAGCCGAGCACCTTGTCGCAGTCGGAATAGAACTTGCGCAGGCGCTCGCCGGAGGCGGCGTCCCAGATGCAGTGATCGCCGTCCCCGCCGTTGGGGCAGTTGGTGACGAACGTCTTGCCCGACGGCGAGAAGATGTCCTGCGTGCCGGCCGACAGCGTGCCGATGCCCGGCATCGAGCGCGTGGCCTTGCCCTGGGCGTCGAAGAAGCGCAGGCCGCGGTTCTTCTCGCTGCCGTAGGCGTTGACCACGCCCTCGTCGGCGCCGTCGAAGCCGAAGGCCGTGTCGCGGACAGAGGAGTCGGACACGTCGACCTTGGTGGCCTCCTTCGTGGCCAGGTCCACGAGCACGAAGCCGAGATAGATCCACTTGTCCTTCCCGGTCTTCCGCTCCGTGTTGAGCAGGATCTTCGACCCGTCCTTCGACCAGGCCCTGATGCTGCTGATCAGCGGTTCCTTGACGGTCTTGATCGTCGTACGCTCACTGGACTGCCGGTCGGTGATGTAGATGAAGTCGTAGCCGTCGTCGCTGTACTGTCTGCCCCTGCTGGCCAGGTAGCGGCCGTCCGGCGAGACCATGGACTCCCAGTTGCCGGAGTATTTGGTGAACGGGCCGCGGAGCGAGCCCCTCGCGTAGTCGATCCAGTCGTCTTTGGCCTTGTCGAAGATCTCGTAGGAGGTCAGGACGATCGCGTCGGACGGGTTCTCGTACAGCGAGACCTTGCCGGGGAGCGTCTGCTTGGTGCCCGTCCGCGGCACGGCGGCCGTGGACGACGGGTTGGGGCTTGGTCTGGCGCTGGTGTCCGTGCCGGTGCCAGAGCTGGGGCTGGCACTGGTGCTGGTCCGCGTGCGACCGGGCGTCGCCGAGTCGGACGGTCCCGCCTGCACCGACGCCGCCTTGTCCATCTGGATGACCACGATCACCCCGGCGAGCAGCAGCAACGCGACCGCCACCGTGATGCCGGCGATCAACGGGGCCTTGCTCTTCTTCGGCGGCGGGTTGTACATGCTCGCGTACGTCGGCTGTCCGTACGGAGGCGGCGGCGTCGGCGGCTGCCACTGCTGCTGGGGAGGCGGCGGGACCTGCCCGGAATGCGCGGCCGGCGCCGGGTGCGGGAAGTGGCCGGGATAGGGAACCGGCACGGACTGAGGATTCGACGGCGGGCCGGCCTGCGGACCCGAGGGCGGGCCCGGCTGCGGACCCTGCTGCAGGCCGGGCTGCGGACCCGAGGGCGGTCCGGTCGGCGGCGCGAAGGGCGCCTGCGGGGCCGCTTCGGCGGCGGCCTGCGCCAGCATGCCGGGCTTGGGCGCCGGGTGCTGCAGCAAGCGCATGATCACCTGCTCGGCGGTGGGCCGCTGGGCCGGATCCTTGTTCAGGCAGGCGGCCACCACGTCACCCAGCATCCCGTCCAGGACGCCCAGATCCGGCTGCTGGTTGAGCACCCGGTTGATCACGGCGGGCATCGTGTCGCTGCCGAACGGCGCCCGCCCCGAGGCGGCGAACACCATCGTGCTCGCCCACGCGAACATGTCCGCCGCCGGACCCACGGTATGCCCCATGATCTGCTCGGGCGGCATGTATGACGGCGTGCCCACGACCGTGCTGCTGACGGTGGAGGTGGCGTTCAGCGCCCTGGCGATGCCGAAGTCGATCACCCGCGGCCCGTCCGCGCCGATGATCACGTTGGCCGGCTTGAAGTCGCGGTGCACGATCCCGGCCTGGTGAATGGCGGCCAGCGCGGTGGCGGTGCCGATGGCCAGCCGGTGCAGGACGGTGCCCGCGCGCGGGCCCTCCTCCTGCACCACCTGCTGCAGCGAGGGCCCCTCGATGAACTCGCTGATGATGTACGGCCGGTCCTGCTCGACTCCGGTGCCCAGGACGGCGGCGGTGCAGAACGGCGCCACCTGCTGGGCCACCTGGACCTCGCGCAGGAACCGCTCGACGCTGGCGTGGTCGCCGGACAAGTCGGGCCGCAGCCATTTGACCGCGACATGTCCGCCAGAATGGTCTTTGGCGAGATATACGACGCCCTGGCCGCCCTCGCCGAGCCTGCCGAGGAGATCCAGGCCCCCCAGCCGTTGTGGATCTCCGGGTCGTAGCGCAGCGTAGGTTGCCATGAAGAGATTCTGTCGCTATGGCACGGATCCGCAAAAACTACCCATGGGTAGCTTTAAGAATGTCCTCTGGTATGCACGTGACGTCCAGCGCCGGTACATGGGACGTCCATCTTGGTCAACTGCCGCCAAACCCCGCTGAGCTGCCACGATGTGTCGGGGTGGCTTCCGCGTGCTCTGCCACCGGGCGACCTGGCGGATCGACGACGGGCTCCGGGCGGAATAACCCGGCGTGGCGCCGTGTCGTTGACGTTCATGGAAATCCGTTATATCGGCGGGCCGACCGCGGTGCTGGAGCTGGGCGGCGTGCGGCTGCTGACCGATCCCACGTTCGACGCGCCCGGCGAATACCCGATCGGGAACAGGGTACTCACGAAGACCGCAGGTCCCGCCGTCGGGGCCGACGAGGTCGGGCCGGTGGACGTCGTGCTGCTCTCCCACGACCAGCATCCGGACAACCTGGACAGAGCCGGGCGCGCCTATCTGGCGTCCGCGCCGCTGGTGTTGTCCACAGGGGCGGCGGCCGAGCGCGTGGGCGCGCCTGTGCGTGGGCTGCCCAACTGGACGTCCGTCGACGTGGGTGGTGTGGTGCGGGTGACCGGGGTACCGGCCCAGCACGGGCCTGACGGGACCGAGCACCTGGTGGGGGAGGTGACCGGGTTCGTGCTCGCCGGGGAGGGGCTGCCGACCGTCTATGTGAGCGGGGACAACGCCTCGCTCGACGTCGTGCGGGCCGTCGCGGAGCGGGTGGGGCCGGTGGACGTGGCACTGCTGTTCGCGGGCGGGGCGCGGACGCCGCTGGTGGACGGGTTCCTCACCTTGCCGAGTGCCGACGCCGTCACGGCCGCGGAGATCCTCCAGGCCCGGTACGTGGTGCCGCTGCACTTCGAGCACTGGGCGCATTTCACGCAGGGCAGGGACACGGTGGAGCAGGCGTTCGCGGGGTTCGGCGACCGGCTCCGGCTGCTCGGGCCGGGCGAACGGACGTACCTGGACGTGTGATGCTCGCCTGTGGCGAACAGGCGCTGTCTTCCTGATCAGCGCCTGACAGGGTGGAGCGGTGAGCTGGAACGCGCGAGCGCTGGACGTCCTGGCGGCTGGGCCGCCGACCCCGTTGATCGACTTCCCGGTGCCGGCGCCCGGGATCAGGCTGCTGTTGAAGGACGAGTCCGCGCAGCCGACGGGAAGCCTGAGGCACCGGCATGCCAGGGCGTTGTTCCGGCAGGCCATCCTCGATGGGCTGGTCGTCGAGGGCACGACCGTGGTGGAGGCGACGGGCGGGAATGCCGCAGTTGCGCAGGCGTGGTTCGCGCAGCGGCTCGGGTTGCCGTACGTCGTGGTCATGCCGGGCGAGCGCAGCCAGGCGCGGGCGCGGGCGGTGGAGGCGCTGGGCGGGGAGTGCAGGTTCGTGACGCCGCCGCTGGCGATCTACGACGCGGCCCGGCAGATCGACGGGCACTTCCTCGACCAGTTCGGGCGGGCGGCGCAGCACGACCTGGCGGAGGAGTTGTTCGGCCAGGTGAGCCCGGACTGGGTGGTGACAGGCGCAGGCACAGGTGCGACCTCCGCCACCCTCGGCCACTGGCTACGCTCCCACCGCCCAGCCGACGGCCCCGACGGCGCCTTTCCAGGGGTCTCTGCCGAGGGGTCCGCGCCGGGCGTCGGTGGGAGGCCCGTGCCAAGCGACGAAGCGGCGGGTGGCGGGGAACGCCGGTGCCGGGTCGCGGTGGCGGATCCTGATAACTCGGCGTATTTCCCGGGTTGGACCCTCGACACCCCCGACTACGCGACCGGCATGCCCTCGCGCATCGAAGGCATCGGCCGGCCGCGCATCGAGCCCGGTTTCCGCCCCGACCTCGTCGACCTGGTCATCCCCGTGCCGGACGCGGCGAGCGTGGCGGCGGCCAGGCACATCAGGGAGGTGACAGGGCTGCCGGTGGGCGGCTCCTCGGGCACCGCTCTCTGGGCAGCGTTGGAGCTGGTCGAACGCATGCGCGCGAGAGGTGAGACCGGCACCGTGGTCTCGCTGATCGGCGACGCCGCCGACCGGCATCTGGCGACCTACCACGATGACGCGTGGGCCGTGGGGAAGGGCCTGGACGTCGGTCCTCACCTGGCCGAGCTGCGCCGCCGTACGACCGTTTAGCCCAGCGGGTGGCTGACCCAGACGTTCGGCTCCACATAAACGGCGTGGTCGTGCTCCACCGAGCAGTGCACCGGGTTCAGCGCGCCCGGCACCTCGACGGCGCCCGTGCGGTCGAACGGCAGGCCGGACCACATGCGCCATTCCGCCGGCGTGCCCGCGATCGTCATCGACCGCGGCGCCACCTTGACGATCTTGCCGCCCGCGCGTACGTGCACCCGCAACCACCCGTCGTACGGCAGGCCGTCGTCGCGGGTGCGGTAGGCGTACTCGCTCATCGGGGTGTGCGGTTCGAGGTGCTTCATGTTGGGCCGGACCGGTGCGACCAGCTCGCTGAAGCCGTGGCGGGCGGCACGCTCGCGCATCGCCGCGAGCATCATCGACGACAGGCCCTTGCCCTGCAGGTCACGGTGGACGGTGATCTCCAGGGCCGAGACGGCGTCGGGCCGCGTGCCGCGCTGGCGGGCCAGCCAGCCCCGCCGGACCACGCCGTCCCAGCCGTCGTCGGGCAGCTCGTCCCCGTCCGCCCGGTACGGGATCATGCATGCCCTGGCGACCAGCCGGCCGGGGTCGAGGTCGTCGTCGGCCACGAGCACGTACTCGGGGTAGATCGTGTCGGCGAACGGGTAGAAAAGATCGGCGATCGGATCCTGGAACATGAACTCGGGCCAGGTGTGGTCCATGTTCCACAGCGCCGCCCCGAGCTCCGGGCGCTCGGCGAGGGTCGTGATCTGGAGGGCCATGCCGAGCATTCTCACATCATGATTTGCCGGGAAGCGCATGATTTATCGGTGCGATACCCGTGCGCTAGCGTCGGCGGCATGACGGAACTTGATCACAGGCTGAAGGCGGTCACCGACCTCATGGTGGCCGAGGCGCGCGAGGGCGGCGGCAGGCACGAGTACGACGGCCGGATCCAGGACCTGTCGCCCGACGGCGTACGGGCCGGGCTGGCGCGGCTCGGCGAGGGGGCCGCGCCGGCCGACCCGCACGACGCCGAGCACCTGGAGGTGTTCGAGGAGAGCCTGCGGTTTCAGTTCGGGGAACTGCAGCTGCACCGCAAGAACCCCATGGCGCACCTGTCGAACTTGGATCTCGCCTGCTACGACCGCGACTACGGCCCCGAGGCCGAGCGCGCCGCGGCCAAGGCGGCCCATCTCGCGCTCTGGCCGGACGCCGTGGACGGCGCGATCGTCGCGCTCGACCAGATGAGCGCGCCGGTCGCGAAGTCCCTGATGGGCGCCGCCAGAGGGCTGGCGGCCGGTGTCACGGACGAGCAGGCGCTGGCAGCGCATGGCAGGCTCGTCGCCCACATGGAGCGGGCCGCGGCGGAGGGCGAGCCCGACGCCTCGCTCGGTGGCGACGTGCTGGCCAGGCTCATGGGCACCGCCGAGGGCCTGCCGGTGGACCTGGGCCGGCTGGCGGAGCGGGCCGACGCCGAGCGCGACCGGCTCATGGGCTTGCTCGCCGAGGCCTGCGCGCGGCTGGGGCGTTCGGGACCGCCGCTGGACGTCGTACGTGAGCTCGTCAAAGACCACCCCGACGCGGACGGCGTGATCGAGGCGGCCAGAGCGGGCACCGAGAAGGCCATCGCGTTCACCCGCGAGAAGGACCTCGTGCCCTACCACGACGGCGAGTGCCTGGTCGGTCTCGCGCCCGAGTCGCGCCGCTGGGCCATGGCGATGATGGCCTGGAACTCGCCCGGCGAGCCCGAGGGGCCGTCCTGGTACCACATCACGCCGCCCGACCCCTCCTGGCCCGAGCAGGACCAGGAGGAATGGCTGGAGGTCTTCAGCCACACGACGCTGCCGGCGATCAACGTGCACGAGGTGGCGCCGGGACACTTCTCGCACGCCCGAGCGCTGCGCCGGGCGCCGTCGGACGTGCGGCGGCTGCTGCAGTCGATGGCCTTCATCGAGGGGTGGGCGCACTACGCCGAGGAGTTGTGCGTCGAGGAGGGGTTCGAGGCCGGCGACCCGCGCTTCGAGATCGGCGTGTGGGTGGAGGCGCTCATCCGCGTCACCCGGCTGGCCTGCGCGATCGGCGTGCACACCGGGCAGATGACGGTCGAGGAAGGCGCCAGGCGCTTCGAGTCGGACACGCATCTGGCGGGGCCGGCGGCGCTGTCGGAAGCCCGGCGGGCCACCTTCGACCCGACGTACGGCCGCTACACCTGGGGCAAGCTGCTCATCCTCGACCTGCGGGAGCGGGCGCGCACGGAGTGGGGGACCGGCTTCACCGTGCAGCGCTTCCACAAGGCGCTGTTCGATCTGGGCTCGCCGCCCCTGGGACTGATCGGCGCGATCCTGTAGCGTCGATCACGTGCGCGAGCTCGTTGGCAAGGTTGCGGTGGTGACGGGCGCGGCCAGCGGCATCGGCCGGGCCCTGGCCCTGCGGTTAGCGGCCGAGGGCATGACGCTCATGCTGGCCGACGTCGACCACGGCGGGGTCGCGGAGACCGCCGCGCTGGCCGGGGACGGCAAGGTGCTCACGCAGATCACCGACGTCTCCGACGCGGCCGCCGTCGCCCACCTGGCCAATCGTTGCTTCGGCGAGCTCGGGGCCGTGCACGTGCTCTGCAACAACGCCGGCGTCTTCCAGGGCGGCCACATGTGGACCCGCGGCGAGGAGGACTTCGCCTGGCTGCTGGGCGTCAATCTGTGGGGTGTGCTGCACGCCGTCCACGCGTTCGTGCCGCGCATGATCGAACAGGACACCGAGGGGCACATCGTCAACACGGTGTCGGTGGCGGGGTTGTTCGCCGTCTCCGGGTCGGGTGGTTACGCGCTCAGCAAGCACGCCGCCCTGGCCGCCTCCCAAGCGCTCGCCCAGGACCTGGCCACCGTGGGCGCCAAGCTCCGGGTGACCGCCCTCTGCCCGGGGGCGGTCAGGACGCGGATCGCCGAGTCCGAGCGCGTACGCCCGTCCGTTCTGGCCGGCAGCCCCACCCAGGACGAGGTGGAGGCGCTTGAGCAGGTCGGCAGGGCCGCGGCGGGCGGCATCGAGCCGTCCGAGGTCGCTGATCTGGCCGTGCAGGCCATCCGCGAGGAGCGGTTCCTGGTGCTGAGCGATCCCAAATACGCCGCCAGGCTGCGCCTGCAGACCGAGACCCTGCTGACTGGAAACCTGCCGTCCTACCAGTGACGCTCGTGGGCGAGCACCCTGACCACGATGCCGCTGCGCGGCTTGACGACCAGCCGGACCGCGTCGCCCGGCAGCACGTCCTTGTAGACACCCTGCTCCACGCGGAACGCCGTGGCCTTGTCGGAGCTGCCGTCGTGCAGCGCGATGTAGTAGTCCCGCCGCGACCCGTGCTCGCCGCCCGACTCGACGTGGACCCACCGCTTGACGACGTGGCCGGTGACCTCCTGCCGCTTGTGGCCCGGCCAGGCGGCTTCGGCGGGTTCGATCTCCACACCGTGCCAGCCGCTGCCTGTGAAGATCCACTCCTGCTCGGGGTTGAGGGGCGCGGCCTCAGGCCCGGCGATCTCCCGGCCGCGCGCGGTCGGGAGGAATCCCCGCCCGCCCATGAGCAGGCTTATCCCCGCCACGAACGACACCATCGTCGCGATCCCGCCGGCCCACGACACCCCTGACCTGGTGATGGTGGCGTACCAGGGGACGACGAGCGCGGCCGCCAGGAGGACCGGCACGATCATGGTGGGCCAGCGCCGCCGCGCCAGACCGAGATCGATCGCACTCTGCCGGACCAGTGGCATGAACGCGCGCTCCAGATCGTCGCCGTCCGGCATGAGCGCGACGACCGGCGCGTCCGCCGCCCCTTTCATCCGGGCGGCCACCCGATCCAGCACCCAGCGCTCGTACGGCAGCAGCGGCTCCCGCCGTGGGGTTGTCAACGCAAGACGGTCCCCCTCGACCGTCGCCCACCCGCGCCCGGCCAGCTCGAACAGCGCCGCATGGAACACCTCCTGCGCCCGCATGTCGCGCAGAAGCTCCACCACGGGCTGAGGCGCGTCCCGCGCAGGAGGCGCCTTCGGCGGCCGCTCGCGGCTGGACACCTTGAAGGCGGCGGCCAGCGCGGCGACCCACACGGCCCACGCGGCCACCGGCCAGACAAGATCCATCTTTCTGTGTTAGCACGAGTCTCCCCGGCAGGCCAGGCGCAATATTCGGGGCCGATAGACTGGGGGTACCGCATTTCGCCTTTGGGGGGGTTCTCACGGTGTCTGAATTCGACACAGTGCTGGTGGTCGACTTCGGCGCGCAGTACGCACAGCTCATCGCCAGGCGGGTGCGCGAGTGCCACGTCTACTCCGAGATCGTCCCGTCGACGATGCCCGTCGAGGAGATGATGGCCAAGAATCCCAAGGCGATCATCCTCTCCGGCGGTCCCTCCTCGGTCTACGCCGAGGGCGCGCCGCCCGTGCCGCATGGGTTGTTCGAGACGGGCGTGCCCACGTTCGGCATCTGCTACGGCTTCCAGGCCATGGCGCAGGCGCTCGGCGGCGAGGTGGCCCGCACGGGCGTGGCCGAATACGGCGGCACCGCGCTGGAGGTGCTCGACGAGGGCATCATCTTCGCCGGCCTGCCGGCCAGCCAGAAGGTCTGGATGTCGCACGGTGACAGCGTCGCCGCCGCGCCCGAGGGCTTCCGGGTGACCGCCTCGACGCGCGAGACCCCGGTCGCCGCCTTCGAGCACGTCGAGCGCGGCCTCTACGGTGTGCAGTTCCACCCCGAGGTCCTGCACTCCGAGCACGGCCAGGTGGTGCTCAAGCACTTCCTCGACGCGGCCGGTTGCCGCCCGACCTGGACGATGCTCAACATCGTCGAGGAGTCCGTCGAGGCCGTACGCCGCCAGGTCGGCGAGGGCCGCGCCATCTGCGCGCTGTCGGGCGGCGTGGACTCGGCGGTGGCCGCCGCGATCGTGCAGCGGGCCATCGGCGACCGCCTGACCTGCGTGTTCGTCGACCACGGCCTGCTGCGCAAGGGCGAGGCGGAGCAGGTCGAGCGCGACTTCGTGGCCGCCACCGGCGTCAAGCTGCGGGTGGTCGACGCCTCCGACCGCTTCCTCAAGGCGCTGGACGGGGTCACCGACCCCGAGGAGAAGCGCAAGATCATCGGGCGCGAGTTCATTCGCGTCTTCGAGGACGAGCAGCGCGCCATCATGGCCGACGGCCCCGTGGACTTCCTGGTCCAGGGCACGCTCTACCCCGACGTGGTCGAGTCGGGCGGCGGCACCGGCACCGCCAACATCAAGTCCCACCACAACGTCGGAGGACTGCCGGAGGACCTGCAGTTCAAGCTGGTGGAGCCGCTGCGCGCGCTGTTCAAGGACGAGGTGCGCCGGGCGGGCGAGGAGCTCGGCCTGCCCGCCGCCATGGTCTGGCGCCAGCCGTTCCCCGGCCCCGGCCTCGGCATCCGGATCGTCGGCGAGGTGACCCGCGAACGCCTGGCCCTGCTGCGCGAGGCCGACGCGATCGCCCGCGAGGAGCTCTCGCGGGCCGGCCTCGACCGCCAGATCTGGCAGTGCCCAGTGGTGCTGCTGGCCGAGGTGCGGTCGGTGGGCGTGCAGGGGGACGGGCGCACGTACGGCCACCCGGTGGTGCTGCGGCCGGTCACCTCGGAGGACGCGATGACGGCGGACTGGGCGCGGGTGCCGTACGACGTGTTGTCGCGGATCTCGACCCGGATCACCAACGAGGTCCGGGAGATCAACCGGGTCGTCGTCGACGTGACCAGCAAGCCCCCGGGCACCATCGAGTGGGAGTGACGTAAGCCGAACTCTCGACAGCCCACCAGCGTGGCTACTTCGCCGCAGCCCAGGCCATCGGAGGACGGCTATGCCTACCAAGCGCGGCACTACCACGTCGACACCGGTAAAGGGGTGCGCGTCGATCGCGGCGTCTATCGCCTCCGTGAGTTCGCCGATCTCCCTGCGGGCGAACATGACCATCTCGTCCGCTGGGCACTGTGGAGCCGGGGACATGGGGTGATCTCTTGATCTACGCATGCGGTAGCGCGTAGGGACGGCCGGACTCGCTCCAGTAGGTGCTGTCCGGCCGTCGGCAGGCGGGTGCCTACTGGGTCAGCAGTTCCTGCCGCCGTTGATGCACTGCACGACCTTGTCCATGAGCTGCTCCGACATCACGACGACGGCGCCGGCGTGGTCGGTGTTCGGGCTGTTCCCTTCGCTGGCGAAGCTGTCCACGGCGAACGGGATGTCCGTGCCCTCGGGCTCGGTGGTGGGGACGTCGTCGTACGTCAGCGTCAGGCGCAGTTGCGGCACGGCCTCGGTGCCGCTCGGGCAGGCCCCCTCCTCGTCGGGGAAGGTGAGGTGGGTGCGGTGGTCGGCGCTGTCGAGGTTCTCGCCGTCCCAGCAACTCGGCATGTCGAAGACGCGGACCAGGTCGCTGCCGGAGGGGCAGATAGGGTACTTGTCGGTCAGGCGGTCGGTGAAGCCCGTACAGGTCCACGTCGGGCGGGCTTCGGCGCCGCCGTTGGTCGCGGCTCTGGCGTCGCCGGCGAGCATCCTGAGGAACTGCGGTGGCGCGGTGACCTCGGAGGTCGCGTTGCCGCGGTATTCCAGTCGCACCGACGACGGCTGTATGGCCGTGCCGGTGGCGTCCGCGTCCGTCTCGGCGCCGAGTACGCGCAGGGTCGGCCAGAAGTAGGCCGACTGATCGGCTTGGTTGCGGCAGGTGGTGTCCGCGTCGGAAAGGCTCTCGTTGGTGGAGACGGCGTCGGTGGACATGTTGCCGACGTAGTCGTACTGGGCCTGGGTCCCGTTACTCACGCCGGGGGCTGTGATGACGTTGTCGTTGTTGCTGTGGCCCTCGCTGCTCGTGCCGCATCGAGAGACGAACGTGCCGGTCGAGCCGCTCTCACTCGGCTCCGGTTGCTCGGAGGCGGCAACCTGCTGGATGTCGACGAAGTCGGCGGCCGACAGCGCGGCGTTCCCTGCATCGCCGAGGGTGCAGTTGGCCAGGTTGTCGAGGCCGGTGGGGCGTTGGGCGGTGCGGCCGATGGCGATGGCGATGCGGTCGATGGTGGCGCCTCGCTTGGAGGCGAGGGGGCCGAGGATGGCGTTCTGGACGAAGTTGGGGCCTCCTTGGCCGACGGAGCGGGCTAGTCGGTCGTTGGCCTCCTGGAGTTGTTTGTCCAGGAGGGCGAGGTTGCGGTCGACTTCGGCCTGGGCGGTGGCTGGTATTTGGGGAAGTTTGTCCGCGACGCTTGGGCAGACGATGCTCTGTGCTGCGGCCGTGCCGGCGTGTGCGAACGCCGGGGAGCCCGACAGGGCGAGCGCGATGCTCCCGCAAGCGGCCCCCAACCACGGTCCGAATCGTCTTCCCCCCGATGGAATCCGCATGCGGCCCCTCCTTCTGGTGTCGGGATAGTCCGATCTTCGAGAGGTACGGCGCCGCAAACCGAAGGGTTCATCCGGCCGTGGCCGGGCTCGAATGCGTATTTATCCACATTTCCGGATTGAACCCAGCGGACGACGCGGGGCGTACCACCCTGCGTCACCTCCGCTATGGGGGCTTCACCTCGTGAGGCCTCGAAAGGGTCGATCATGACGAAGCGCATCCTCACCGTCCCCGGCCTCGCGCTCGCCACGGCGTTGATCTCCACTGGGCTGATCAACGCCTCCCTCAGCCCGGCCGCCGCCCAGGTCGAGTCGAGCACCCCGATGTACTTCGCGGCGAAGCTCTACGGCAAGAACGAAGTGCCCGCGCCGGGCATGAAGGTCGGTGACGGCAACGGCAGTGCGATCGCCGTGTTCCGCATCCATGGCAACCGCGTCGACTACGCCATCCGCTGGCACAAAGTCGCCCCGCCGACCGGCTTCCATATCCACCGGGGCGACGCCGGCCAGAACGGCGACGTCCGGATCCCGTTCTTCGGTCAGGCGTTGCCCGCCTCGCTCAGCGCGATCAAGGGGACCGTCTACGTCAAGGACCTCGGGCTGCTCAACAGGATCATGCACAACCCCATGGGCTGGTACGCCAACCTGCACACCGGCGAGTTCCCCGGCGGCGCCGTACGCGCGCAGTTGCACCGGGTCCGGCCGGTGGTGCTCGAGTCAGTGCTGGCCGTCGGGAATCGCAGCACGCTCACCGCGGTGGCCGACGGCGACCAGGAGGTGCCGGCGCCCGGCATGAAGGTCGGCGACCCGGACGGGCGCGCCGCCTGGCTCGTCTGGGTGAAGGGCACCAAGGTGCACTTCGCCACCGCCTGGAACCGCGTCGCCGCGCCGACCGCCGCCCACATCCATCGCGCGCCCAAGGGCAAGAACGGCCCCGTGGCCGTGCCGTTCTTCGCCGCCGAGAAGGGCCTGCCGGCCGGCGTGAACGGCCTGGCCGGCACCGCCACCGCTCCCTCCCAGGTGGCCTTCCGCATCAAGAACAACCCCAAGAATTGGTACGCCAACCTGCACAACGCCGAGTTCCCCGGCGGTGCGGTCCGCGGCCAGCTCCACAGGGGCGGCTGGTAGAGATCTCCCGAACCCGACGCCGAGACGCCTCGCCGCTCAGGCCGGCGGGGTGTCGCTAGGCCGCTGTCACGTGTTGCTCCATGTCCGGAGTCTCGGCTGGCCCTCGTTGGTGCAGCCGGGGTGGTCGCCGGCGAAGCGGTTGCCCGGCGGCATCAGGCTCCAGTCCGGCAGCGTGCCGCCGTCGTAGGCGGCGCCGATGTCATTGGAGTAGAAGACGTTCCCGTGTGATGCGCACTCCTGGGAGGCCGGCCGGTCGCACCCGGTCGTGGGATGGCAGAACCACTCCTCGTACGCGCCGCGCACCCCGGTCCTGCGGAAGGTGTTGTCGAAGAGGCGATTGCCGTTGCTGTCGTTGCGTGCCCGCGTCGCGTCGCCGCTGACCAGCTCGAACCGGTTCCGCGTCACCGTGTTCCCATTGCTGTGGGTCTCCAGGTAGACGCCATGCATGAGCTTGCCCTCGGAGCCCGTGTTCTCCAGCTGCTTGAAATGGCTGGCCTCGACCCGGTTGCCCTTCGAGTTGGCCAGCGACAGCGCCGCGGTACCGGCGGTCTGCGGTGCGTGCTTGTTGCCGAGCCTGGTGAAGGTCATGCCCCAGATGATGTTCTTGTTGGCTCCCTTGGTGGCGGGCAGGCGCCGCCCGCCAGACGTGGTCAACCCGCCGACGATCTGGAGCCCGTTGGCGTAGTTCTGCACCTGCAGGTAGTAAAACCGCAGCATGGTGGCGCCGCCCGGATGTCCGCTCGGCAGCGTGGCCTTGAACCACCACCCGGCGGCGCCGCCCCCGTCGAAGATCGGCACGCCGTCGGCCGGCCTGCCGTTGCCGGGCGTGTAGCCGGTGGGCAGGAAGGAGATGGCGTGGCCTGGCACGTAGTGGTCCCACGACACCTGACTGGTCTGCCGGTAGGTGCCCCGGGCGATGCGGACCTCGACGTCCTTTCCTGGGGCGGCCGCCTTGAGCAGGGCCTGTACCCGAGCGAGGCTCGCCACCGCGGTTGAGCGCGTGCAGCCGTCGGCGGCGTCGGACCCGTCTGCGGCCATGAAGATCCGGTATACCTCGCCGCTGGTCGGGCAGGCCGCGGCCGGCTGCAGCGGATCCGCGGCGGCGTGCGCGGTCCCGGCCGCCCAAGCAGCTTGCGCGATCACGACGGCGGCGGCAAAAGCCGCCCTGGTGGTTCTCATATCGGTTACCTCAGGAGAAGGTTCCTACCGCGCGTCAAGGGCCCGCGGGGTAGCGGAGGTGGAGGCGGATGTTCGTCCAGTTCTGCACGCAGGAGGTGTCCGCGCAGTTCGACGGGTCGCGCACGCCGACCAGTTCCGGACTGGACCGCCAAGTGCGCCCGTAGTCGGTGGAGACCGTGAAACGGGTGCCGCGGTCCGGATCCGCCGCGTCGTACGCCGTCCTGACGTACATGCCGAAGATCGGGGCGATCGCCTCCCAGCCGGGGAAGACGGACAGTTGCCCGTCCACCAGATAGGGAACCCGGCGGTCCAGCAGCGCCTTGTCCGCTCCGGTGGGGCCGACGATCAGCCACTGCGGCAGGCCGATGAACGAGTTCTGCCCGAGCCGGTGGCTCAGCCACTTCACGTGGTTGGCCGGCACGATCTGCAGGCCGCCGCGCACGTTCTCGTCGTGGCTGAACCCGGCGTACGGCGAGGTCGACAGTGTGAGGGCGCCGGGATGGTTGGTGTCGACCTGGCCGGCGTGGGCGAACTCGGTGCCGCCGAACCGGCCCACGCCCGTGACTCGCTGCAGGACGTCGGCGATATGGACCGGTTCGCGGCCCGGGTAGCCCAGCAGGACGCGGCCGTTGGCGGGGTGCTCGACGCCGGCGACGGTGTCACCCGCCGCCCAGTTCTCGAACTCGATGGAGGAGGGTGATCCGTGCTGCGTGACGGGCTTGTAGACGGTGAACCGCAGCTTGCGCGGCGGCGGCTTGGTGTAGTCGCCGGCGAAGTAGGCGGTGACGGGCCGCCACTGCCGGGCGGCCTCGTCGTAGTAGGTGAAGGGAGAGCCGACCGGCGGCGAGCTCGCACCGCCGAAGATGCCCGTCCCGCCGACGATGTCGGTGTAGATGGTGTCGGCCTGCCAGCGGCCGCTGTCGGCCTCGTGGTACCTGTCGGGGCGGATGTTGATCAGGCTCGTACGCCAGTCCTGCGGGTCGCCCGGCCGCCAGGTGCCGTAGAAGCGCGGGTCGTACACCCGGTCCGGCCCGGCCTTGAGCCGCAGCACGTAGACCGAGGCCGCCAGGACATGTCCGCCGCCCCCGTTCACCGCACGGGAGTACTTCGACGCCCAGAACCCGTCCCCGGCGGCCATCGGCCGCGTCGCGGGTCGTTCCACCGACCCGATCCGCGTGCGCTGCCCGGCGGCGCCGACATGGGTGATCGCCCCGCCGGCGACGTTGACCATCTCGATGTCGAACTGCCGCTGGAGTGTGGCCTGGTTCTCGGGCAGGACGACTTCGGGTGTGGGGTTCCCGAACACGTTGTTGGTGCCGTGCGACACGGGATCCTGCCGCGCCGATGCCGACGCCGGCGCTGCGGCTGTGACCAGAACCATCGCAACCGACATCACCGCCGGGCACAGAACGCGTCGGGTGAGGCGCATTCCGAACCTCGATCGCATCAGATCAGCCCAACCGCGGCACGTGCTGCACGTACGGACCTTCGAGCATGCCCTCGGGGCACGGTAACGGGCCTCCCTGGCAATATTGCATCCATCCGAGCACGGTGCCATCGCCGCTGACCGTCATGTCCCCGTGGTGGCCGAATTCGAAGACGAGCTGTGAGGTCTTCGCCACCGTGTCTGCGATTCCGAGCCGGGGAGTGCCTGTCGAGTTTGCGCCGTCCATATATGCCATGACTCGCCCGTTTGTGCTCAGGTCCATCGGGGATGACAGGCTTTTCACGACCACGTCCGCCTCGGTGATAGACCTCGCCGTGATTGGCACGACTGCGGTACTTTCCCTCCTTTGGTTGTTATAGATGACTGCCACCTTGGCGCCGTCGCTGGAGATCACAGGGTCGCGTGCGTACTCGTTGGCGGACGCGTTCTGCATGAGGTTGGTCCGCGTGCCCCCTTCCCAAAGCATGGGGAGTCTTTGGTCTATCGCAAGGTCCCTGTCCCTGCGCGTGTACACAATGCGGTTGCCGTCGTGCGACACGCTGACGGCGATGTCACATGGCTGGCGCTCCCGCGCGCATGGGTCGACCAGCTCCCGCCCAGCGTTCCGCTGCTTGCGCCAGATGGGCTTGTCGGCGTTCAGGTCTTCCTCATCCATCTCCTGGTACACCAGGACATTCCCATTCCCGGAGAGTTCCGCTACCACCGGCGCCGTGCCGTCGCTCGCCGGTGCGCCCTCCCAAGTTGTCAGCTCGGCCATGTCGTGAACGAGGACACGCTCCGAGCTTCCACCCGCGGCTGGGGTGATGAATGCCACGCTGTTTCCGTCGTAAGAAGGCGACGATGGATGAGAAAACGACGTCTGGATCGGGTGCGGGGTGTGTCCATCCATGCCTCGGGACGCCAGGTCGATCTCACCAGTGGTCAGATCCTTGCGTATGAGATAGATGACGGTGCTGTTCGGGTCATAGATCTCGGGTGGGGCCAGGTTGCTGCGGGCCTCGATCCCGAAGAAGGCATACCTTCCGTTGTTGGAGAGCGCGAATCCGTGCACACCATACTTTTCCGGGTTGCCGTTGGCGTCTGCGGCGATGTAGGTGGGCGAGCCGAGGCGGCCCAGCAGTTCAGCGGGGGTCGTCGGTCCTACCCAGCCGGACGTCGAAGACAGCCCCGCGGTGATCGCGGTGACCTGGACGTAGTAGGGCTTGCCGAGCTTGAGTTGGCCGGTGTAGGCGGAGTAGTTGGCCGCTCCGGCGCGGGCGGGCACGTAGGTGGTGGAGGTGGGCGGATGGGTGGTGATGGCGTACTCGGTGACCGGGCTGTCGCCGGGTGTCACCGCCGGCCAGGTCACCCCTAGCGACAACGGAGCGGGCTTGACCTCGACCTTCGGAGGGCTGGGCCGGGTGCCGACCCGGATGCCCGCCCGGGCGGGTTGTTTGTCGCCCTGCGTTGGAGCGGCCTCGATCTCGGCGACGCCGCGTTCGTCGGAGGTGTAGACGCCGTCCTGGTTGACGGTGCCCGGGCCGGAGACCACTCGCCAGCGCACCGGCGGTGGGGTGCCGTTCGCGGTGACCTTGAGGGTGAGGGATTCGTTCAGCCCGATGTCGGCGCTGCTCGGTTGGATGAGGATGCCGTCCCAGGCGCCGGGAGCCCGGGCGATCACGGTGTTGACGTCCCCGATGGGCCAGTCCTTGGACAGTTCGAAGGTGAAGAGCTTCAGCTTCAGTGAGACGCTGGCCGAGATTCCCGCCCGGACCTCCCACCAGGGATTCGCGCCGACGTCGACGGTCGCCTTGACGTACGGGCCGGCGCTGAACTCCGGGCCCGCCACGCCGTACACCTTGAGCAGCAGGCCTACCGACACCCCGGCCTGGGCGCCGACCGAGCCGTAGGCCTGGAGGTCGTCCAGGTAATTGCTGCTGCCCGGCTCGTTGATCACGTTGAAGTCGGTGACGGTGGCGTTGTGCGTGCGCATCTCGCCGGCGATGACGCGGGAATAGCCCGCCGAGACCCGGATGCCGACGGAGCCGTTCACACTGACCGTGGCCTTGAAGGTGAGTTCGGGGACGAGCACGATCGGGGCCGGCCCGGCGGGGATGGTGATCGGTGCGGTGGTGAACGAGCCCAGCGGGATCGTCTGCTTCAGCTCGCCGCCGATGCCTGCCTTGAGTGTCGCGTTGGCCCGGGTCTGCGCACCCAGCTTCAGCCGGGTCTTGACACCGTCCACGCCGATGTCGATGCCTCCCTTGAGGATGGGGCGCAGCCCGGCCTCGGCTTGGAGCGAGGCGTAGGGGAAGCCGTTGACGCTGGTGGAGAAGCTGATCACGGCCTCGCCGTCGCGGATTCCGATGCTCGCGCCCCGGGTCGCGCGTGGGGCGCCCTGCTGGAGGGTGCGGCCTTCGACGATGGGTTGGACCAGGGTGACGCCGGGCGAGGCGGGCTTGAAATCGCGGATCTCGGCGGCGCTGATCGTCTCGTCGTAGGCGACGGCTCCCGCGCCGAGCACTTCGTCGAGACCGGCGTGGGCGGTGAACACCACGAACAGCCCGCTCATCTCGCGCGCGCCGGTGACCTTGCGGAACAGGCCCTCCGGCAACCGCGGATGCGAGGTGGCGATGATGAACGTCCCCGGTGTCAGTGAGGTGATCTCGGACGGCGGCTGGACGAAGTCGAGCGTCCCGTCGGGGTGGGCGGTCTGAAGGGTGTTCAGCGCCGCGTTGGAGAGCACCTTGGGGGTTGCCTTGACGGACAGGTCGGGCATCACTGGCCCGGTAGCCTCGCTGGCCGTGCCGATGCCGTGCGTGTTGGTGGCGGCGATCGTGATCGTGTAGCCGGTGTCGGCGCGCAGGCCGGTGAGGGTGGCGGAGGTCCCGGTCACGGTCGCCGACTTGCCGCCCGTTCCTGTGGCGGTCACCGTGTAGGAGGTGATCGGCGCGGTCCCGGTGTCCTCCGGCGCGGTCCACGTCACCTTGATCGAGCCGTCGGCCACGACCGAGGCACGCACGTCTGTCGGTACGGCCGGGGCCCGGCTCGCGTCGGGCGTCAGCGGGTCGGTCGTCGCGGCCGGGCTGGTGCCGGCCTTGTTCTTGGCCACCACCGACAGGGTGTACGCGGTGCCGTTGGTCAGCCCTGAGACCGACGCGACGGTGGTGTCGGGCGGGGTGTCCACGGTGCGCCCGCCCGGCTCGGCGGTCACGGTGTAGCCGGTGATGGCCGAGCCTCCGTCGGCCGCCGGCGCCCACTGGATGTCGATCCTGCCGTCCAGCGGCACCGCCGCGGTGATCAGCGGTTTCACCGGAACCTCCGCCTCGGCCGGTGAGACCGGTTCCGACGTCGGCGACGGCTGTCCCGACCCGTTGCCGTTGGCCGCGGTCACCGTGAACGTGTAGACGGTGCCGTTGTCCAGGCCGGACACCACGGCCTCGGTCTCCTGGGGGCTCGCCTTGACGCTCGCGCCGCCGGGTTCGGCGGCCACCACGTATTCGGTCACGCCGGCCGCGCCGGTCTCCGGCGGGCTCCAGCTCACTCGCACCTCGCCGTCGCGCGGGAACACCTCGGTGATCAGCGGACGGCCCGGGGGCTTCGGGTCGGCCGGGATCGCCGGGGTGGAGTGCGCCGACGGCGGCGAGGTCCCCAGGCTGTTGGTGGCTGTGACGGTGAAGGTGTACGCGGTGCCGTTGTCCAGGCCGGTGACCGTCGCCGTCGTCGCGCCGGTGGTGGTGGCGGTCCTGCCCCAGGGGTACGCGGTCACCGTGTACCCGGTGATGCGCGTACCACCGTCGAAGGGCTTCTGCCAGGAGACGGTGACCTGCTTGTCTCCCGCCTCCGCCTTGACCTGGGTCGGTGCGTCGGGCTTGGTCGCAGCCTCGGCATAAGCGTATAAGTCTCCCCAGACCTGGACGGGGCTGGCGCTGCCGTTGTAGATGCGGATGGTGCCGTTGTCCGAGGTCTTGGTCCACACCAGGTTGAAGCCGGTCCCGTTGGCGGGGAACTGCACCGACGACGGATCGGGGGCGCTCGTCCCGCCCGGGTAGACGGTCAGGAAGCTCGCGTGCGCCGAGCCGCGGGCCGACAGCAGCAGCGCCACCCCCGACACCCCCGACTGCGGGACTCCGGCCGTCCCGCCGACCCTGAGCACCTTGGTGCCCTTGGCGGGGATCGGTCCGCCGTCGGCGGCGGTGTCCAGGACCCGCTGCGGCTTGACGGGGATCACGCCGGACGTGGGCACCGCCGACGGCGCCGCCCGGTAGTAGCCGACCACGTCGGCCAGGTAGTGCGTACTTCCCTGACCGGCGTTGCGCAGCGACAGTCGTCCGTCCGTGGACAACTTGGTTATCACGGTGTTGGACTTGTGACGGCCCGCCACGAAATGACCGTGCCCGTAGCGGGGGGAGGAGCCCGCCGGATAGACCTGCCAGGATCCCGTGGCGGTCGTCTGGACCGCGGTCACGTTCAGCACGACCGCGCCGATCTGGGAGGCGGCGGGCAGCCCGCCCTTGCCGGCCACCTGGAAGGTGATCGACGAGTTCGGCCCGACCGGGGTGGTGGTGGAGACGCCGACGCCCTCCTTGGTGTTCAGGATCCTGCTCTGGACGGCGGGGACGAACCGCAGGCCCTCGGGCACGGCGTCCCTGACGTAGTAGCCGTTGACATCCACGACAACGCGCACGTTCCCGGTGCTGTTGTTGAGGAAGCTCGCCTCACCCGCCGCGTTGAGCCGGATCATCGCGTGGGCGGACGACCACTGGACGTTCGCGTCGAAGGCGACCGTCGTCACTTGCGGCACCGGGTCGCCGGCCGCCCAGGCGCGCAGCGATCCGGCGGCCGGCGGCGATCCGACCGCCACGTGCGCGGCCACGGCCACGACCCCCTCGGCGGGGATGCCATTGCTTCCGGCCAGCTTGCGCGTCACCGTCCCGCCCGCGGCCACGCCTCCCGCACCGGTGTCGACCATGCGCTCCGGCAGGTCGAGCGGGACGTACTGGCCGACCGACCTGCTCGCGGACGCGGTCGCCGCCTGATCAGCCGTCGGCTCGGAGCCTCCAGGTCCTCCCGGATCGGCAGCCGCGGGCGGCGCCGTGCCGCCCACGGTCAGCAGGACGGCGACCACCAGGGCCCGAAGCATCTTCTGTAACACGTGTTGCCTCCCTAGAGGGGAACGGCTGTACCAAGCGCATGATCAGCCTTGTCCCCGCCCTCCTCTTCGATCTGCGCCCGGAGGAGAGTGCCATGTTGTGATCCGCGCTCAAGGATGGGGGACGCCGCCCTCGGTCCGTCATTGATTCATCCCTGATCCGTCCTTGGTCCTCGGTATGCTGGCCCACGCGCCGACCTGACCGACTCCTCCCGGAGGTGGGGCCCGTTGCTGGAGTTCCGGATCCTGGGCCCGCTCGACGTACGCCGGGACGGCCGGCGAATCCGGCCGGGCGGCCCTCGACAGAACAAGATCCTTCTCATGCTGCTGCTCGAGCCCGGCAGGGTGGTGTCGATCGAAGCTCTCATCGAGGCGGTGTGGGACGGCAACGAGCCTTCCACCGCACGCAAGCAGGTGCAGAACGGCGTCGCCGACCTTCGGCGCGCCTTGGCGTCAGCCGGGGAAGCAGACCGGATCGTGACCGATGGACCCGGATACCTGCTGCGGCTGGACGATGACGCCCAGCTCGACTGGCAGCGGTTCGAGCACCGGGTGGCCGAGGCGGGCCCCCTCGCCGGCGAAGGCCGCCTCGATCGCGCCGTAGAGGCGCTGCGTGCCGCTCTCGCGTTGTGGCGCGGCCCGGCTCTGGGCGGTCCCGCCGGTGGGCCCCTGACGTCGGCCGCCGCCCGCATGGACGAGCAGCGCCTGGCCGCCATGGAGCAGTGCTGGGAGCACCGGCTCGCGCTCGGCGAGCACCGCGAGCTGGTCGGCGAGCTGACCGCGCACGTGGCCGAGCACCCGTTCCGTGAGCATGGGGTCGGACAGCTCATGCGCGCCCTGCACCAGGGCGGGCGCACCCCCGAGGCGCTGAGTGTCTACGCCGCGGCGCAGCGACGCCTGGCGGAGGAGATGGGGCTGGAGCCGGGTGCCGGGCTGCGGCGGCTCCAGATGGACATGCTGCAGGCGGGCGGCGACCAGGTTCCGACGCGTGCCGACCCGGCGGGTTACACGGGCCGCCATCCGCCGCCCGTCCAACTGCCGGCGGGAATCCCGGACTTGGCAGGGCGCGGGGAGCTCCTCGAACGGGTCGTCACGGCCCTGCGCACCGCGGACGCCGCCACGTCGCCGCGCGTGGTCATCACCGGTCCCGGCGGCATCGGGAAGACGGTGTTCACCGTACGGCTGGCCCACGAACTGCGGCGCGACTACCCCGACGGCATCCTTTGCGCGAGGCTTTCGCCGTCAAGCCGGTCCGAGGCGTTGCTCGGACGGTTCCTTGAGGCATTCGGGGTACCGCCGCAGGAGCTTCCCGACAGCATTGACGACCGCGTCGACATGTTCAGGGGGATACTGACTGGCCGGCGCGTGCTCGTCATCATCGACAACGCCCAGCAGGAGAACCAGATCGGCGCCCTGCTGCCCGAACGGCCCGGCTCCGCCGTACTGATCACCAGCAGGCGGCGGCTGGCGGGCACCGACGCCTGGCTGTCCCTGCAGATGCCCCCGCTACCGGAGGCCGGCGCCGTCGAGTTGCTCCGTGAAGCCGCCGGTGAACGGCAGGACCTGGCGGCCGCCAGGCAGATCGCACGCTACTGCGGCGGCTTCCCGCTGGCGGTCCGCATCGCGGCAGCACGGCTGGCGACCCGGCAGAACTGGACCCTCGCCGACCTCGCCGACCGCCTCGGGGACGCGAAAACGCGCCTCGACTGGCTGCGGCTCGGTGACGCCGCGGTGCGGACCGGCATCCTGGACAGCTACAGCGACCTGACCGGTGACCAGCAGCGGCTGTTCTGCTGGCTCGGCTTCCTGCGGATCAATCCTTTTCCGTCCTGGGTGGCCACCGCGCTCATCGGCCCGGGGGCGGAGCTCGTCCTCGATGAGCTGGTGGAGGCGCACCTGGTGGAGCCCGCGGGGCGCGATGCCACCGGTCCCCGCTACCGCATGCACGACCTCGTCCTGCTGTGCGCGTCGGAGCTGGCGGCGCAGGGCGGCGACGCCGGGCAGCGCGATGCGGCGGTCCGGCGCGCCACGCACGGATGGTTCGCCCTGGCCGCCGCCGCCGATGACGGGCTGGCCCACTGGGTGGGGGTTGACCGTGCCCCCGAGCCGTGCTGGCGACCACCCGACGCGATCGTCGAGCGCGTGCGAGACCGTCCGGTCGAGTGGTTCGACGAGGAACGCGAGACTCTGGTCTCGCTCGTCCGCCGCGCGGCGGACGCAGGCGGCGACCCGCACGGTGACTCAAGCGGTTGCTCAGGCGCTGACCCGGACGGTGACTCGAGCGGTGACTCAGGCGGCGACGCGGGGCTGGCCTGGCCGCTCGCGCAACGCCTGTCGAACATCCTGGAGTTGCAGGGTCGCCACGACGAGCGGGTGGCGGTGCTGTCATCCGGCCTGCGGGCCGCAGAACGGCTCGGCGACGACCAGGGCAGGGCCACCATGCTCGGCCTGCTGATGCTGGTCGAGAGCGACCGCGACGACTATCTGGCCGCGCTCGGCTACGGCGAACGCGCGCTGAGGGCCTACCGGCTGGCCGCCGGACCTGGATCCGATCCCTCTCCGGCTCCCGTCTCCCAACCGGAGCCCCATCAGGGCACGGACGGCGACTGGTTGTCAGTCGGGCTCGTGACCGCCCGCCGGATTCTCACCTGGCGCCACCAACACCGCGAGGGCGACTACCTCAGCCTGTTCGAGCGCGCCCGGGATGCCTTCCGCGCCAGCCGGACCCCCCTTCTGGAAGCCTGGGCCCTCCGCTGCACCGGTCTGATCTACTGCAGGCAACAGCGGTTCGCCGAGGCCGAGGTCTGCCTGGAACGGGTGCGCGCCATTCTGCTCGCCGTTGGCGAACATGCCCATCTCGCCCATGCAGGTGGGGACCTCGCCGGGTTCTCTGCGGCCCAGGGGAGATGGGCCGAGGCCGAGGCGATCGCCTCCGAGGCCATCGAGCAGGCACATGTCCACTCGGATCCGTGGGGCCTCGGACGGGCGCTGATCACCATGGGCGAAGTGTTCCGGGCTCGAGGGGCCGCCGCGTCCGCCGCGGACGCCTACCGCCAGGCGCTCGCCATCTGGCAGTCGCTGCGCATACCCGCCAGGGAGACCCAGGCGCGGCAAGCGCTGGCCGATCTCATGGAGGCAGAGCCCACGCCGTACACCGCTCGGCCGTCCGGCTGAGCGCCTTCCATCTGCGCAACTCGGTACAGCGGTGACGCGCGACGAGATACGTGACGATGCCGTGGAGTCACGGCCGCACCTGGCGATGGAGCGGCGCCTTCTTGCCCGAAGCCCGCGATGCTTCACGCGGATGTCGTGGGCCTCATGGTTGCTCGCGCTCAGCAGGCTCAGCCGCAGGCTCGGTCCCGGTCCCGGTCCCGGTCCCGGTCTCCGCCTCCGTCGCGGGCTCGGGCGACGGCTCAGGCGAAGGTAGGAGTTCGGGCTGTGGTGGCCGTACCGGGTGCCGGCCCCGCCGTACGAGCCGCATAACCAAAACGCCCACGCTCCTCAAGAGGAACGGCACCAGCAGCACCCCGACGAAGATCGGCGAGGCCATGTACCGGAAATCCTGCGCCGAGATGTTGGCCAGCACCGCCAGCTGCTGCCCGGCCACCACGGCCGCCACCCCCACCGCATACCGGTTGCGCACCACCACCGCCCCCAGCGCCACGGCCAGGTACGACAGGTACGCCCACGACGCCCCCCGCCACAACGCCCAGTCGTACCCGGGCTCCAGCGAAGCCGTCAGCCACCGATCGGCCACCTGGTTCAGCTCCGACGACAGCGGCCGCAGCGTGTAGACCTCGCGTCCGGGGAAGTCCGGCACCTTGGCCGGCCCGACGTAGGTGTCCGCGGTGGGCCGGCGCGAGAAACGATACGTCGCCCCACCCGTCATCAAGGGATCCTGCACAGGCTTCCAGGCGATCGCCCCTCGGCAGAGGCGCGCGTCGACGATCAGCCGCGGCTCGCTGAGCAGCAGTCGTTTCCACAACTCGAGCAGCTCGGTGGTGTGCGCGTCGGCCTGCTGCCAGCTGAAGTCGCCCCGCCAGATCAGCGGGTTGATCGTGTAACACGTCCCGCCCCACCACCATCGCTCCAGCGGCGCCACCGACGCCATCAACGTCTTGTCCCGCGCGCTGAACAGGTCGGGCCGGTCCCGGAACGCCACCGCGATGTCCCCGAAGGCCGTGTGGTAGACGTACGTCTTCGACGGGGCGACGATGCCGAACTGGGGGAAAATGAGGTTCGTGAGCACGAGCGGAAGCGCCGCCGCGACCGTACCGGCAAGGAGCAGGCGCACCCGCATGGTCGTGACGACCAGCACGAGCACGACGACGGCCACGCCCACGACGAGGAAGCCGTTCGCGCGGAACAACCCCAGCGCCAGCATCAGCCCCCCGAGCCCGGCCAGCCCGGGCCAGGTGATCGCGCGCCGGGCCGCGAAGCGCGCGCACACCCCCGCGATCGCCACCGCGCAGATCGTGAACGGCACGTCCTTCCACAACGTGACCGCGAACGCCCCCACAGGCGGCGCCAACGGCATGAGCACCGCCACCGCCGTGGTGGGCGCACGCGGGGCGCCGAGCGCCTTCAGCGACTGGGCCAGGAAGGTCAGCGCCGCCGCCATGGCCGTGGTCTGCGCGAACGTGACCACGCCCAGGTCGCCGGTCGTCCGGAAGCTCAGCCACAGCAGCGCGTCGTAGACCACGGAATGGTCGCTCACCCAGGGGCCGACGACGGTGTGGCTCAGGTAGAGGACCGAGTCGCGGCTGAACAGGCCGGGGTAGAAGGCCGCCCACCAGCACCCGAGCACCGCCTGGACGGCGAGGAAGGTGGCGAGGGCGCCCCACGGTTTGGGCTTCTCGACGGTCGTGTCGCTCCCCATGTCTCCGATCCCGAGCTGCCGGAGGGCCCCCTAGAAGTAGCTCACTCCGGCCTTCGGCCCCTTGCCGCGCAGCAGTGTCGGCACCGTGACGAGGCGGTAGCCGCGCTTCTTGAGCTCCTTGACGATGCCGGGCATGGCCTTCACGGTCGCCGGGACCGTGTCGTGCATGAGGATCACGCCGTTGCGCTGGGCCAGCCTGAGCACGGCCGCCTTGATCTTCTTGGCGTCACGCAGTTGCCAGTCGAGCGTCGTGCCCGTCCACATGATCTGCGCGAGCTCTGCCTGGTCGGCCAGTCCCAGCACCCGCTCGTCCGTGTGCCCGTACGGCGGGCGGAACATCACCGGCGACCGCCCCGTGGCCTGCTGGATGATCTCCTGGGTGCTCTGGAGCTCCGCGACGATCTCGTCGTCGAGAAGCGTCGGCAGTGAGGGATGCGAGTAGCTGTGGTTGCCGATCGCGTGCCCCTGCGCCACCACCTGCGCGGCGATCTTCGGACGCACCTCCACCTGTTTGCCGACCAGGAAGAAGGTCGCCTTCGCCCCCGCCTGCTTCAACGTCTTGAGCAGGGCGGGCGTGGTCTCTCCCGGACCGTCGTCGAACGTCAGCGCCAGGCACTTCACCCGGGAGCAGTCGATCTGCGCGTGGGCAGCGGCAGGCGCGGAGGTCAGGGCCAGCGAGGCTGCGAGTAAGGCGTGAATCACCACAAATGACAGCCTAGGCCAACGCCGTCCGCCGTTCTCACGCCCCGAGCCTGGCATGCAGGAACAAGCTCACGCCTTTGAGCGACTTGACCGGCAGGTAGCGCTCGGCCGCGACGATCGCCGACAGGCCCGCATTGACCACGGCGGGCATCTTCCGCAGGTCGCTCCCCCGGGAGCGGCGGCGGTGCCGGACCACGAGGGGCCGCAGGAGAACGTTCCAGCTCCAGACCCGCTGAACCTGGAGTCCCGCCTTCTCGACGACGCCGGTCAGGGAGTCGCGGTGATATCTGCGGACGTGGCCCACGGCGTGGTCGTGGGCCGACCACAGCGCCATGTCGCACGGCACCGCGATCAACGCGTGCCCGCCCGGCGCCAACACTCTGGCGATCTCCTCGGTGACCAGGTGGTCCTCGCGAATGTGCTCGAGCACGTCGAACGCGGTCACCAGATCCATGCTGTCCCGTTCGAACGGCAGCGCCCGCGCGTCCGCCCACACGGCCTTGACGCCACGCTGCCTGGCGAGCTCCACGGCCGTCTCGCTGCTGTCCGTCGCGGTCGCGTCCCAGCCCGCCTCGGCCAGCACCCTGGTGTTCCCGCCGCCGGCGGCCCCGATGTCCAGCGCTCGTCCGGGACGGCCGAGCCCACGCAGCTCTCGGCGGAGGATGGCCCGGCGCTCGCGGTACCACCAGTGGTGGTTCTCCAGCGCGATCAGGCGGCGGATCTCTGTGGCTTCCATCGGTGTGTTCAACTCCTCGTGCGGGAGAAGACCCAGCGGTCCAGCGCGGTGAAGCGGATCACGGTCAGCAGGCAGTACGTGGCCACGACCGCCCCGACCTCGGCCGCTCGCCCGGCCTCCGGCGGCACCGCCAGCACGGCGGCAGTGGTGAGCGCATAGGTGGTGGCGGAAAGCACCGTCGCGCGGACATGCATGGTGCTGCGTCGCACCCGGCCGAACGTCCACCGGCGATTCGCCTCGGTATTGACGATTCCCGTGAGGACGAGCGCGGCCAAATTCGCGGTGGCCGGAGACCAGAATGCGCGCAGCGGGAGGTAAATGAGCGTGAACAGGATGACGGACAACACGCCTATCGCGGCGAATGAGGTGAATCTCGCCAGCGTCACCGCCCGCGGCCGGGCCACGACGGCGTCCGGATGCCGTGGCACGGGCTCGGCCCTGCTCACCCGGACGCCGGCCCGGCCCGTCGACATCGACCACGCCAGCCTGGCCAGTCCCTTCAGGTCGTCGGCCGCGGTCCTGACCACGCGTACGCGCGAGTCCATGTCCTCGATCCAGTCGACCGGCACCTCGTGCACCCGCAGCCCGTTGTGCTCGGCCAGCAGGAGCAGTTCGGTGTCGAAGAACCAGCCGTTGTCCTCGACCTTGTCCATGAGCGGCCGCACCACGTCGGTCCTGGCCGCCTTGAAACCGCACTGGGCGTCGCTGAACCCGGCGCCGAAACCGTATCTGAGCAGGGCGTTGTAGGAACGCGACACAACCTCGCGGCGCAGCGAGCGGCGGGTGCGCGCGCTGTGCGCGAGCCGGGTGCCGATGGCAATCTCGGAGTGTCCGCTTGCCACCGCCGCGACCAGCGGGAACAAGGCGTCGAGGTCGGTGGACAGGTCGACGTCCATGTACGCGACGATGTCGGCCGGGCTGTCGCGCCAGGCCGTGCGCAACGCGGCTCCCCGGCCGCGTACGTCGATCCTGCGGGCGTGCACCTGGTCGAACTCCCCGGCCAACGCGGCGGCGAGCGGCCAGGTGGCGTCGGTGCTGCCGTTGTCCATGATCGTGATACGCCACGGCAGCGGGAATCGGTCGTCGAGGAAAGCGGCCAGCGTCCGCACGCAGCCAGGCAGGGCACGCTCTTCGTTGAGCACGGGGATGACGATGTCGACGCTGGCGAGCCGGGCCGCGGTGTCGAGGACGCGGGGGGCCGGCTTCGTGGCGGCACGCGTGTCCATGAATTCCCTGATCCTTTGCCTGTGGCCGTACGTCCAGGGAAATGTTGCTGGGATGTCCAACGGGCCGCGCGGGGTTTCCCCTCATCATTCCGCTGAGCGGAGGGTGACTTTACCTTTCTGTGAGCTCGTAAACCGAGATGGACGCGCTGCGGAACCGCAGCCGGGCGAATTTCCACAGGTTCGGATTTCGCCCGGTGAAGAGCCATTTGACCCCGTATTCTCGGGCGAGGCGCCGGACGTTCTCCGCCGTCGGCGCCGCGAACACCGCGTCGTTCGCCGCCAGCCGGGCAGGGTCTGCGAACGGCACCGACAGGTACGACGTCACGAACAACTCCGTACGCGACTGCGTGCTCTCGGCGTACCCCCAGCCCTCCACGAGCACCCGGCGTTCGGTGAACCCCGACACCCAGTAGTGCCTGCTGTCGCACGGATGCGGCGCGACGGGACGGCAATGCAGGTCGGTGGCCACCACGTCGGCGGGTGAGGAGTGCTCGCGCAACCACCGCCCGGCCTCCAGCGCGCCGTCGGGGATCAGCCGCTCACGTTCCCCCGGCGCAGGCGTGACGTGCGCGACCACGTCGCGCACGGAGGCCGGGACCGAATACCCGGCGAGCAGCGCCACCACCGCCAGCACGGACCCGCACCGCCACACCACCACCGCCGCGACCGCGAGCAGCAGGTACGGCACCACGACCCGCTCCAGCGCATCCCCGGGCACGTCGAGCTGCGCTGCCATCACGGCGGCGCCCGCCCCGGCCCCTGTCCACGCCACGGCCCGCCAGGGCTTGTTCATGGTCGCGCCGGCTTCGCTCCTCGCTCTCTCGTCGCGATCTCCTCCGCTTCGGAGGGCAAGCATCCCGCACACGGCCGCGATCGACAGGTAGGGCCGGACGCCTTCCAGGAAATAGAGCTGCGACTCCGACGGATGTCCCAGCAGCGTGGCCGCGCCGATTCCGGCCACGCCCATCCCGAGCAACAACACCATCGGCGGCTCCAGCACCCGCCGCCCGAGCCCTGCCACCCCACCCCACACACAACCGAGGCAGAACAGGTGCACGACGGTGAGCACCACCAACGGGCCCAGGGACGCGGAGGCCAGTGCGGGCATCTCGATGCCGGCCACCGCCCCCCACACCACCCGCATCGTCGCGGACGGCGAGACCGCCATCCCATGAGACCCCCGCCCGAAAACCACGAAGTGAGCGATGAGCAGGCACACCAACGTGAGTGCCGCCGCGGCCGCCCACCTGTGCGGCAGCCGCCGCTCCACGACCCACCGCACGGCGACCACGGCCAGCAAGCCCGCCAGCAGCAACGGCAGAAACGTGGCCTTCGCCCCGGTCAACGCCAGCAGGAGCACGACCAGCGCCACCCACCCTCGCCGCGACCAGCCGGCGACCAGCAACACCACCACGGGCGCGAACAACAACGCCCCGAACGTCTGCGTGGGACTCGCCCAGGCGGTGAACATCGAGCGCGCCGTGAAGGACACGCCGTCCTGCAGGACCGGGCTGAGCAGGAAGTACGTCACTCCGACCGCCGCCGCCCCGGCCCCCCAGCGCCCGCCGAGCCGCCGCCCCAGCACCGCCACCAGCACGACCATCGCCGCCATCATCGGCAGCGTGGACAACTTGTACACCAGCGTCACCGGCTCGATCCCGGTGACCCAGCTCGTCGCGGCCATGTCGGCATAGACGAACCAGTGGTAACAGAGCCGCTCACCCAGCACGGACGGCAGCGTGGGCGGCAAATGGTGCTTGACCTCGCCGACCAGGGCCAGGTGGTAGGGCATGTCCACGTACGCGCTCGCGATCGGCACCCGGTACAGGGACAACGTGCTCCACGTGATCAGGTATCCGATCACCCCTGCCAGCATCCATGCACACCACCCGGGCATCCGCTCGGCGATGGCCCGGCCCCGCCAATGCCGCCGCAGCCCCGGCGCGATCAGGAAGGTGCCGAGCACGGCGACGGGCGGGACCAGCACGAGCAGCGGCATCCCGGCGGCCCTCGCCGGGATGTAGGCCAAGACCTCCATCGCGTAGCCGAGCGCAAGACCGGCCGCGACGTCCTCGGCCGTCGACCGACCGCCCCTTGTCAGTGCCCGCCAGAGCAGGGTCCCCGGCAGCGCCACCCCGAGCCCGACGTACGCCGCGAACGCCGCCAGATCGCGGGCCGAGACCCCGCACCACAGGAACACGGCCACCGCACCGGCCGCCACGATCCCCGCAGGCCACCACCCCGGGCTCAGCCGGCGGCCCGAGGACCGCACCGGAGCGGCATATATGCTCTTGAGCGGCGCGATCGTCATGAAACCGAGGACCACCGGCACAGCACCGCGCGAACCATCGTCATCGGGCCACCGTGCGAACAGTCGTCATCGGACCACCGTCACCAGCCGGGTGAACTCGGCCGGCAGATCGACCCCGTCCCACACCCGATGGAAACTGAGCGCGCTGCCGACCGGCACCATGCGGTCGACCCCGCGCCCCGCCAGTGCCCTGGCCAGCTCCTCCAACTCCGGTCGCCCGAACCCGTAATGGGTCATCGTCTGATCCCGCCGCTCGACCAGTCCCGCCAGCTCGGCCGGCGAGCCGAGCCTGGCATGGGCGAACGTCCCCGCGCCCAGCCACCGCCTCGGCGCCTGGTCGGCAGCCGCCAGGGTCACGTTGGCCAGCGCGTTCCCGCGGAACTCCACGCTCTGCGCGACTCCGTCCGCGGCCAGCCCATAGGTGGAGACCCGCTTCTCCACGGCCATTGCCGCATCGACACCCCAGCCGCGTGCCGTGATCACCCGCGACACGTGATCGATGAAGTCGGCCCGCGCCGCGTCGCAATCAACCTCCGCGCCCACCCAGAACACCGTCCGCGGCGACGAGCAGGCCGCCTGGTCGAACCAGTAGGTGTCGTTGACGAACCCCTCCGCCACGCTCACCCGCGCGGCTCGCGGCGCGCACAACCACGCCGCCGCCCGTATCACGGCGAACGAGGAACGATCAGGGAAGACCAGGTCACGGGCATGCGGGGGGAGCGGGTATCGGCGCACGTCCTGCACCGTCCGGTCGCCGCCCCACACCACCCGCAGGTCGCAGGCCGCGGAGAGCGCGGCGGTGACGGCCTCGGCTTCGCGTTCGTAGGAGATGATCCGCTGCGTCTGGCCGACGACGGGGTCGGCCTCGCGCAGCGCCTCCTGCAGCGTCTCGACGATCGCCTCGGCGACCGCGCCGGAACGCGGCGAAAGGCGTACGACGTTGCGGTTGCCCATCAGGGCCGACAGGGCCCAGGAGTAGACGAAGACCGTGTCCACGTTCGCGGGCGGGATGTGGAAGATCAGGCCGCGTGGCACGCGTACGTGCTCGCCGGCCATCCCCTCGATCGTGCGGGCCAGCTCGCTGGGCCGCAGGAAGAATCCGAGCGACCCGAGCTCAGGGTGCCGCCGGGCCAGGGCCGGCCGCAACAGCCGCCTGCCGAATTCGGCCAGGAACTCCCGAACCCGCCGATCCCCGACCTCGAGTCGGCCCCGCACCTGCCCGAGCAGCACCTCCACGGGTACGCGCTCCTCCCACGGAAACCGCACCCGCACCACCGCAGCGCCACGCGCCTGTGGGGTGCCGCCATGCGCCTGTGAGGTGCCCCCGCGCGCCTGTGAGGTGCCGCCACCCGCCTGTGAGGTGCCGCCACCCGCTGGGGACGCGCCGCCACCCGCCCGAGTCGCGCCGGTATCCGCCCCGGATGTGTCCCGCATCAGCCGGCCTGCCCCATCGTGTCGCTGCAGCCCCGGGCCTCTGCCCGCGGCAGCCTGCCGAGGACCTCGAACCGCTTCCCCGGCCAGGCCCCGTCGTCGACGCCCCGCACCACTCCTAGATCCTCCGTGAGCAGCACATGACCGGGATACGACGTCGGCAGCGTGCTGACGACCTCGATCAGCCCGGGCACGCCGTTCGGCGCCTCCTGCCACGTCTCCGGATCACGAATCACGACATTGGCGAAATCGGGGCAGTAAAGCCCATCCCCATGGGGCCCTTCCAGAAAGATCGTCCCGATCTGCTCGACCATCCCGTAGAAGTTGTGCACCCTGGTCAGCCCACACTCCGCCGCCAGCCGCCGCCGGAACTCGGCATTGTCCACCGCCTGCTCGGCGAGGCGCTTCCACCCACCGGAGTGGATCAGCACCCCCTGCGACAGATCCGCCCCCAGGTCCCGCAGCCAGAGCCACACCATGAACGTGAACCCGAAGATCAGGAACCGCCGGCTCCCATGCCGCTCAAGGAACCCCTTGACTGCCTCCGCGTCCACCCGCCCCTGCTCGTCCAGCACGAACGTGTGATCCCTGCCGAAGTTCATCATCCCGAGCACTCCGGCCCCGCGAGCGCTCAACGTCGGATCGCGCACCACGGAACGGGTGTCCACGACCAGCATTGGTAGCCGCCGCTCACCCAGCACCACCCTGAGCGTGGCCGCCAGCATCCGCGTCTGGGCCGCGGCCGCCTCCCGGTCCAGATAGACCCGGCTCGGCTGCTGCCCGGTCGTCCCGCTGGAGGTCAGCACCCTGAACACCTGCTCCTGCGGCACGCTGCGCAACTCGTGCGTCTTGAACAGCCGCACCGGCAACCACGGCAGGTCCATCAGGCGCTGGTAGGGAGGCACCGCACCGATCGCGTCGAGAATCCGACTGTAGGGCCGGCAGGCCGCCCTGTGCTGCTCGGTCAGGGCGGCCAGCTCGGGCACCAGCACTGCCTCCCGCTCGGCCTCATCCATCGTGAAAACGCTCACCAACGCCCCCCACGCCATTGACCACACACCAACACGCGACCCACCCACCCGGCCCTATCCCCGCAGACGCCGCCTCGGGGATCGCGGATTGCCCCCTCCGGGATCGCGGACCACCCCCGGGGCCGCGTCGCCCCTCGGGATCGTGTCGCCCCCGGGATCGTGTTGCCCCTCGGGATCGTGTCGCCCCTCGGGATCGCACGTCGCCCCGGGATCGTGTCGCCCCCGGGATCGCGTGGCCCTCGGGATCGCGTTGCCTCCTGGATCGTGTCGCCCCCCGGGATCGTGTCGCCCCCGGGATCGCACGTCGCCCCGGGATCGTGTCGCCCCACGGGACCGCGTAGCCCCACCGGATCGCGTGCCCCCGCGATCGCGTTGTGCCCGGGATCGGGCGTTCCCCCCGGGATCGCGTCGCCCCCGGGAAGTGGACCCACCCCGGGAAGCGGACCGCCTTGTGCATGGGCTTGGCCGACAGTCGCGCCGATCGCCTTGCCAGGTGGCGTGCAGAGCGCCGCCGTCGTGCCCTCCACGACGCGTCGCTAGGCCGTCCGCTGGGGGGCGTGGCGCCTGACCGCGGGACGCGCAGAACACCAAGGAGGTGCGGTGCGCCGCGCACCAGGAGGAACGACGAGGCCGTCATGAGCGGGCTTCCAGGGCACGGTAGTCGATCTTGCCGGTGGCCAGCAGGGGAAGATGGTCGATGCCGCGTACGTCGAACCCGCTCCAGTGCACCCGCAGCTCGGCCCCCAGCCGCCGCGCAAGTCCCACGCACCCGGCCGCGTCCAGCCCTTCGGCCCACACCGTCACCCGGTCGTCCCCGCTGGTGGCCGCCACCGGCCCGGAGTCCCGCAGGAGGCGCTCGACGTCGTCCAGGTTCACCCGTACGCCGAAGATCTTGGCGATGCGCTTGAGCCGTCCCGTGATGGAGAGGAAACCCTCGGAGTCCAGCCGCCCCAGATCGCCGGTGCGCAGCACACCGCCCAGATCGTCCCCTAGGGCCAGGTCCGCCGCCGTCTCCGCGTATCCCATCATGACGTTGGGACCGTGATAGACGACCTCGCCGTCCTCGACGTCCAGTCGCCCTCCCGGGACGGCCACCCCAACCGAGCCCGGCTTGTCGGCGAGCCGGTCCGGGGGCAGGATCGCGATGCGGGCGGTGGCCTCCGTCTGGCCGTACATGACGAAGAACCGGTCCGCCTTCTCCGAGAACTCCGCGATGAGCTCAGGGCTGAGCCGCCCGCCGGCCTGGGTGAGCGTGGCGATCGTCGGATGCTCCGACCGGTCGTATCGGAGTCGGCGCAACATCTCGTACTGGTAGGGGACGGCGGCCAGTGACGTGCACCGGTGCGCGTCCAGATGCGTCCAGAACGACCGCTCCAGCAGCCCCGCCTCGGTCAGCATCACGGTCGCGCCCGCCGCCAGATGGCTGTTGAGCACGGACAGGCCGTAGCTGTAATGCAGCGGCAGGCTCGTGGGCGCGATCTCGCCAGGCGTGATGGACAGCGCGGTGGCGATGGCTTGGGCGTTGGCCAGGACGGCCTGGCGGGACAGGCGCACGAGCTTGGGGTTGCCGGTGGAGCCCGAGGTGGCGAGGAGGATGGCGAGGTCGGGATGCGGATCAGGCACCTCGCGCCGCGCCGGCGGGGAGCCGTCGGCCGCATGCGTGAACCCGACCAGCGCGGCCGGCCGGAACCGGCCCACCAGATCGGCCAGGATCCCGGCAGGGAGGTCCGGATCCAGCAGCGCGATCGGCCGGCCGGAACGCCAGGCGGCGAGGTAACGCAGCACGGAGGCGAGGTTGTTGCGCATCCCGCAGAACAGCGGCCCCGGCCGCAGCCGGGAAAGAGCCTCCGCCGTGCGTGTGATGTGGTTGCCCAGCGCATAGCCGCCCAGGCCCGCCGCTTCCCCGGCCACCACGAGCCGCGCCTCCGAGTGCGGGAAGACCGCACCCCGAAGCCCGGCCTGCGGGCGTGGCGATGGCTTGGCGAACGTCATGGCGTCAGCCCGCCGTCCACCCCGATGACCTGCCCGGTGATGAAACCCGCGGCGGGCGAGAGCAGGAACGCGACGGCACCGGCGACATCGTCGGGTGCGCCGAGTCTGCCGAGCGGGGTCGCCGCGATCGTCGCCTCCCGGGCGTCGCCGTCGAGCGTGGCGAGCATGTCCGTCCGGATGTAGCCGGGAGCCACGGCATTGACCCTGATCCCGGCCGGGCCCAGCTCCTTGGCCGCGGCCAGGGTGAGGCCGATGACCGCCCCCTTGGTCGCGGAGTAGACCGCCTGTCCCCGGCCGCCCGCGCGGCCCATGACCGAGGAGACCAGCACCACGGCGGGAAAGGCCCCCCGGCGCAGTAGCCTGAGCGAGGCCTGCAGGGTGTGTGTCGCGCCCATGGCGTTGACCTCGAACAGCCGGTTGATCGTGTCGTGGCGGATCATGCCGAGTGGGCCCGCGGCGTGGATGCCGGCGTTGATCACGAGGGCGTCGAGCCGCCCGTGACGCTGGTAGATCTGCCGCATCATGGCCGAGACGAGCGAAGGGTCCGCCACGTCGCCGTGGACCGGGTGGGCCGGCCCGCCGGTCTGCGCCGCCACCTCGGCGGCAGCCTTGGACGCACGCTCCTCGTCGCGGCCGTGCACCTCGACGGCGTATCCGGTCGCGGCCAGCCACATCGCGATCGCCCGCCCAATGCCCGCCGTCGATCCCGTGACGAGCGCGACACGTGGCTCGGACGACGGCGACGACAACGGTGGCGGCGTGGTGGTAGTGGGCTCTGACGAGATGGCGGCACGGGGCGCAGGCGGCACGGCTGCGCCGGGCTCAGACGGCGGCGGCGCCGATGCCATGCTTCTCCAGCAGCTCGGCCGCCTTCGCGAACGAGCTCATGTCGATCATCTCATCGGTGTCGATCATGATGGAGAACTCGTCCTCCATCGCGGCGATCAACGCCATGTGGGCCAGCGAGTCCCACTGTGGGACAGCCCGGTATTGGAGGCCGTCGACATCGGCGTCGGCGGGAAGGTTGAGCGCCCTGCGGAAGACGGCCCGCAGGCGATCGAGATGACTCATGATCACTCACTCTCTGTCCTCAAGCCACGACGTAGTGTAGCGGCACTTTCGGGTCCGGAGAAACCAAGCCCCCGTCTCGAGTAATGGAACCGTATAACGGCGAGTGGGGCACGTTGGTCACTGGGAATGTCGGGCTGGGGCGCGCGAACCACTACAGGGGGAAATGATGGACGAATCCAATCATTGGTACGGGCACTCCCGCATACTCGCCAGATACTGCGGCCTGCCCGACGAGGTGCCAAAACGCATCCAAGGTTTCCTTCAGCACGGATGGAACTATCTCCATGGATTTCCCCCGAACGACCACTGGTGCAGCCCCGGATACCCCCGCTTCATCTGGTCCGACGTGCTGCGCCGCCGCGGCTGGTCGATGGGCAGGAGGGGGCACTACCTCATCGGCGCCCCCTGGATTTACCTCCTTTATCTGGAGCCTGAGCTGGGCGTGACGCCGGAGCGTCAGGGTACGATCTGGTATCCCTTTCATGGTTGGGAGAAGTATTCCGTCACTGGCGACCACGCCCGCCTGGCCGACGAAATCCGAAATGTCGAGACCGGTCCGGTCACGGTCTGCCTTTATTGGTTGGAATTCGCAAATCCGGACATTCGGCGGGCGTACGAATCGAGGGGATTTCGAGTCATCTGCCATGGCGAGCGCGGATCCCGCTGGGAGGGCAAGGGGCGGGACTTCCTGCGCAAGCAGCTGGTCCAGTTGCGGCGCCACCGCAGGGTGGCCTCCAACCGGCTCGGCAGCGCGCTGTTCTACGGCGCCTCAGTGGGGTGCGAGGTGGCCGTGTACGGGGACCCGATGCAGTTCGAGGACGAACGTCCCGAGTACGGCGGCACGGCGCGCCGCATGCGGCTCTGGCCCGAGCTGCACGGCACACGCGTCGATCCGGAGCTGGCGGCCGAGGTGGCGCGGCGCGAGCTGGGATTCGAGTATCAGGCGACACCGGAGGAGCTACGGCGAATGTTCGGATGGAAGCGGGTGGGCGAGGGAGCGACGCCGCCTGGAGCAGAGGCGGGAACGAAGCGACCAGCGCGGGGGAAGGCGGCGGTATCCGGGCGACCGAGCCGCCGGACGGAGTGAGGCCATGAACACGTGTATGAGTGGCGAGGCGCCCGAGAACGTGCATTTGATCGGTGGCGAGATGCTGCTTTGGTCTGACATGTCCAACATGGGTGGTGCGACAGACTGGCGGGGCGCGGCACTGGAGCTGATCAGGCGGATGCTCCCGCCGAGCGGCCGGGTCCTGCTGGTCGGACCGCATCCGCAGCTGGTCGTGGACGAGGTGGCGGCACATGCCTCTGCGGCGCACGTCTCTGCGGCGCACGTCTCCGCGGGGCATGCCTCCGCGGGGCATGCCCCCGCAGCGCATAGCCCTTCGGCGGCCGTGCTCCTGCGGTCCTACCCCGACGCCTGCGCGCTCGGCGAACGCCATCCGGGGCTGGCGGTCTTCTGCGGACGGCTGGAGGTGTTCGCGGCAGACGAGCCGTACGACCTGGTGCTGGCCCTGGACGGGCTGCTGCGCACGCACTCCGCCGAGGCGCCGGCCGCGGCCTGGATCGAGTCGCTCGACGCGCTGGCCGCACTCGTCACGCCGGGCGGGCGCCTGGTGCTCGGCGTACGCAACGACCTCGGCGTGGATCGGCTCGTCGAGGCCCGGCCCGCCGATCGGGACGGCGCCGACGACCAGTGGGCCCCGCACGGCTTCGACCCCAGCTACCCCAGTGGACCCGGCGCTCTGGACGCCGGGCTGGAGTCGGCGGGGCTGACGGTGCAGCGGTGCTACGCCGCGTATCCGGGCAGGCAGGCGCCTCGTGCCCTGCTCGCTCGCGAGGCCCTGACCGCCGAGCTGCCGGATGCGCTCACGTTCCCGCTGAGCTCCTGGGGCGGTGACGGCATGCTGGTGGCCGACCCGCTGCGCCTGACCCGCCTGGTGTTCCGGCATCGCCTGGGGGAGGAGCTTGCCCCGCTGTGGCTCGCCGTGGCCACCCGCCCTCCGCTGATCACCGAGAGCCCGATCGGCGCCGACGATGCGGGAGAGCTGCCGCTCGGCCTCATCGAGGAAGGGCCGGCCCTGTACGAGCTCACCCGCGCCGGACTCAAACACCTCCCCGACGGCGCGGAGCACCCCGTCCCCACAGGCCGGGTCGTCGAAGAGATCCTCGTCGAAGCATGCGCCCGCGAGGACGTGAAGACCGTCCGCGAGCTGCTGCAAAACCTGGCCACCTGGCTGGAGCAGGGCGGCGACGCGGCCGCCGGCACCGACAGCCTGGTGTACGACGGCGAGCGGTTCGCCGCCATCGGCCCCATGGCGGCGCTCCCGTCCACGCCCCCCGAGCCGCGCGTCGTGCTGTGCCGGATCCTGCGGCGGTTCGCGGTCAGGCTGCTGGCGGCCGGCCACCATCACCCGTGGCCATGGCCGCTGGAGGCGGACCAGCTCACGCTGACCCTGTGCGGCATGGCCGCCCGCCCCTGCGATCCAGGCGACCTCGACCGGGCCCGCAAGCTCGACGCCGAGCTGGGGCAGCCCGTCGAGCTGGCGGAGCAGGCGCCGACGTACCGGGACCTGGTCGGCGCCCGCGACCGCCTGACCGACCAGCTCACCGCCGCCCTGGCGCGCGTCGCGCGCCTGGAGACCAAGTTGTCCTACCGGGAGCGTGAGCTGGTCAGGGCCAGGGCCAAGCTGCGCAGGACACATCGCAAGGCCACCGCCTACCGCAGAACGCTCGGCTACCGGCTCTCGCGCCGCCTGGCCCGCCCGCTCAGGGTCGCCCGCAAAGTGTTCCGCTTGTTGTCCGGCTGACGAGGAGGAGTACAGGTGCCGGTTCTGTCGGTCATCGTCCCGTTCTACAACGTCGAGAAGTACATCGGACCCTGCCTGGACTCCATCGCCGCCCAGAGCCTGAAGGATCTGGAGGTGATCTGCGTGGACGACGGCAGTGACGACGGCGGCCCGGCCGTCGTCAGGGACCGGCAGGCCGGCGACCGCCGCATCCGTCTCATCAGCCAGGACAACCAGGGTGTGGGACGGGCCCGCAACGTCGGCCTGCGCCAGGCGACCGGCCGCTACCTGGCCTTCGTGGACGGCGACGACACGGTGCCCCCGGGCGCGTTCGGCCGCCTGGTGTCCTCGCTCGAGTCCTCGGGCTCCGACCTGGCCTGCGGAAACGTCATGCGGCTCTACAGGAACCTGCTGGTCCGCTCGTGGGCGCACAAGGAGGCCTTCGCCAAGCCCGTCAAGGGCACCCACATCACCCGCCACCGGCTGCTGATCCGCGACCGCATGCTCTGGAACAAGATCTACCGCCGCTCCTTCTGGGAGGAGCTCGGCCTGAGCTTCCCCGAGCGCATGTACGAGGACCAGCCCGTCGCCATCGCCGCCCACGTCGGCGCGCGCTCGGTGGACGTGCTGGCCAAGGTCGTCTACCACTGGCGGCAGCGCGACGAGCCAGGCTCCTCGATCACCCAGCGCCGACTGGAGCCGGGCAACCTGCGCGACCGCCTCCTGTCGGTGCTGGAGACCGCCGACCTGGTGGCCCGCCGCGCGCCGCGGCTCAAGCCGGACTTCGACCGCGACACGATGGAGATCGATATGAGTGTCGCGGTGGAGGCCGTGGCCGCCATGGGCGACTCGGCGGACCCCGCGTTGATCGACCTGATCGTCCGCTATCTCGACGGTGTGTCGCGCGAGGCGTGGCAGAGCGTGCCGTTCGCGCACCGGCTTCAGATCCACCTCCTGCACGAGCGCCGCCTGGCCGAGCTCGCCGACGTGCACGCCCAGGTCCGCGACGGCCGGTTGCGGCCCCGGGTGCGCCCGGCCGGGTTCGTGCGCAGGCGCTGGTACGGCCGCCACCCATGGATGCCGGGACAGTTGTCCGAGGTGTCGGCCGAGCTGGACCTGTCCGCCAGGCTCGTGGAGCTCGACTGGCGGGACGGCCGGCTCGCCGGCGCGGGCTGGGCGGGCGTCGGCCGTTTCGACGTCGGCGCGCTGGGCCAGGCACGCGTACGCGTCTGGCTGGAGGAACGCAGGACCGGCGAGACCGTGCAGCTGGGCGAGCAGGACTCCGCGCCGGTCTGGGAGCACTTGACGGACGAGGACGGCGACACGCTGCCCCAGCACGTGTTCCCGTTCAGGTTCGCCCTCGACCCGGCCGCGCTGACCGCGGCTCAGCTCGCCAGACGCGGCCTCTGGGACCTGCGGCTCGACCTCAAGGGCCAAGGGCTGCGGCTCGACGGCAGGGTGGGCGGGCCGCGCTGGCTGCCACCCGAGATCCCGGCGCCGCGCCGCAGGTCAGGGGTGTGGCTGGTGCCGGTACGCAGCGTCAAGGGCTCCTGGGGCCTGCGGCTGCGTACGGCGGAGGCGATCATCGCGGAGTGCCGGGTGAACGGCGGCGACCTGGTGTTCTCGGGGGAGATGTCCGACGTCGGCGACGGGGAGCCGGTGCTGCGGTTGAGACGCAGGAGCGACGGTGAGGAGATGTACTTCCCGGTGGCGCTGTCGGGCCGGGACTTCCACGCCCGGGTGCCGCTGGCGGACGTCGACGAGCGGGTCGGCGACGAGTCGTGCTGGGAGGTCGTCATCGACCAGGGCAAGGCGCTGCGCCCGCTGGTGCGCACCCGCCAGCGTCCCGTCGCGACCATCGCGGAGCGGCGGTTTCTGGTGGACCGGGGCGAGGACGGCTGCCTGCTCCTCGCCGAACGCTAGGTCAGGATCTTCGCCAGTGTCTCCACGACCCGGTCCTGCTGGGCGTCGGTGAGATCGGGAAACAGCGGCAGCGACAACTCCTCGGCGTAGTAAGCCTCCGCACGCGGGCAGAGGCCGCGCCGGTAGCCGAGGTCGGCGAAGACCGGATGCCAGTAGGCGGGGATGTAGTTGACCTGGACGCCGATGCCGGCCGCCCGCATGCGCTCGTAGACTTCGCGCCGCCGACCGTCGCGGACGCGTACGGGATAGAGGTGCCAGCTCGGGGACACGTAGGCCCGCTGCGCGGGCAGCCGCAGCCCCGGCACGTCGCGCAGCAGCAGGTTGTAGCGGGCGACCAGCTCGCGCCGCCGCTCGCGGAAGCGGGCCAGCCGCCGCAGCTGGCTGATGCCGAGCGCGCACAACACATCGGGCAGCCGGTAGTTGAGCCCGAACGCGTGCACCTCCTGGTGCCAGCCGCCCACGTCCGGCTCGCGCTGCTCGGCGGGGTCTCTGACCAGGCCGTGGTTCTTGAAGCGGGCCGCCCGCGCATGCTGCTCCGGGTCGGCCGCCGCCACGGCGCCGCCTTCTGCGGTCGTCACGGTCTTGGTGGGGTAGAACGAGAACGTCGTCAGGTCCGCCAGCGACCCCACGGGCCGGTCCTTGTAGGCCGCCCCGATCGAGTGCGCCGCGTCCCCCACCAGCGACGCGCCCACCCGTTGTGCGACCGCCCGCAGCTCGTCGTAGTCGGCGGGGTGGCCGGCGTAGTCCACCGCCGTGATCGCCCGGGTCCGGGAGCCGGCCAGCGCGGCCACGGCGTCCGGGTCGAGATTGCCGGTGTCGGGCTGCACGTCGGCGAAGACCACCCGCGCGCCGAGCAGCGCCGCCGTGGCGGCCGTGGCCACGAACGTGAGCGGCGACGTGATCACTTCGTCGCCCGGGCGCACTTCCGCCGCCGCGTACGCGACGTGCAGCGCGGCCGTGCCCGAGGTGACCGACACGCATGGCACGCCGCCCGTCCAGCGGGCCAGCTCCGCCTCGAACGCGGCCACCGCGGGCCCGGTGGTCAGCCAGTCGCCGCGCAGCACCTCGGCTACGGCCTCGACGTCGGACTCCGCGATCGACTGCCGCCCGTAGGGGAGCATCAGCCGGCCACCAGAGTGCGCAGGTCGTCCACCGACAACCACTCGTCGTTGGTGTCGGAGCGGTAGGCGAAGCCCTCCGGCAGCATCTCGCCGGTCTGCGGTGGCTTGTAGCCCCACGTCGCGATCGTGGGCTGGACGACGAAGCGGTCGGCGAGCCGCAACGCCCTGCGGCCGTCGTCCGGGCCGATCATCTCCTCGTGCAGCTTCTCCCCGGGACGGATGCCGATCTCGTAGATCGGGCTGTCCGGCGCCAGCGCCTCGGCCAGGTCGGTGATGCGCATGCTGGGGATGCGCGGCACGTAGAGCTCGCCGCCCCGCATCAGGTCGAACGAGTCGACCACGAACCTGACCGCCTGGTCGAGCGTGATCCAGAATCTGGTCATGCGCTTGTCGGTGATCGGCAGGCTGGCGCCCCGCTCAGCCAGGCGCAGGAACAGCGGCACCACCGAGCCCCTGCTGCCCACGACGTTGCCGTAGCGGACCACGGCGAAGCGGGTCACGTGCGCGGCGGCGTAGTGATTGGCCGACACGAACAGCTTGTCGGCGACGAGCTTCGTGGCCCCGTAGAGGTTGATCGGGCTGGACGCCTTGTCGGTGGAGAGCGCGACCACCTTGCGCACGCCGCAGTCGATGGCGGCCTCCACCACGTTCTGTGATCCGGCGACGTTGGTGCGGACGTATTCGAACGGGTTGTATTCGGCCGTGTCCACCTGCTTGAGCGCCGCCGCGTGCACGACGTGGTCGACGCCGTGCATGGCGCGGGTCAGCCGGTCGCGGTCCCTCACGTCCCCGATGAACCAGCGCAGCCGCTCGTCGTCGTTGAAGAGCTGCCTGCTCTCGTATTGTTTGAGCTCGTCGCGGGAGAAGACCACCAGGCGGCGCACCCCGAGCGTGTCGAGAGCGTGGCGGATGAAGGCCTTGCCGAAGGACCCCGTCCCGCCGGTGATCAAAATTGATGATCCGCTGAGAATGCTCACGTGCCCCCCGAAATTCGCGCTTACGCACTGTTGTCGTCATGCTCGGCGGTAGCATAGCGCGATCGATCAATGACGCACTGTCACACGGGGAAATGGGGCTGCTGTGCGTATTGTCGGGATCATTCAGGCTCGTATGGGCTCTACGCGGTTGCCGGGTAAGGTGCTGCGGCAGCTAGGGGGCGGCGGGCGTTCGGTGCTGGGGTGGGTGGTTCGCGCCGTACGCGAGTCGCACGCCGTGGACGACCTCGTGGTCGCCACCACGACCGAGGATGTCGACGACGTGGTGGTCGCCGAGTGCTGCCGCCTCGGCGTGGACTGGCATCGGGGACCGGTGGACGATGTGCTCACGCGGTTCATGCAGGCGCTGGAGGAGCGGGAGGCAGAGGCCGTGATGCGCTTCACGGCGGACTGCCCGCTGCTCGACCCTCAGGTGATCAAGGAGGCGGCGCTCGTCTACCGGGCCGTGCCCGGGCTCGGCTACCTGAGCACGAGCCTGGCGCGTACGCTGCCGCGCGGGCTCGACGTGGAGATCGTCGGCCGGGAGGCGCTGGAGCGGGCCGACCGGGAGGCGGCCGCCTACCACCGCGTGCACGTGACCTCCTACGTCTACGAGCATCCAGGCGACACGCGGCTGCTCGGGCTCACCTACCAGCCCGTCGCCGACGATCTGCGGGTCACGCTCGACACCGAGGACGACTGGCGGCTCATCTCCCGGGTGGTGGACGAGCTGGGCGACGGATGCGTGCCGGTCGGGACGCTGGTGAGCTGGCTGCGCGACCGGCCGGAGGTGCGTGAGCTCAACGCCCACGTCCAGCAGAAAGCGCTCCAGGACGCGTGACGGGCGGCTTGCGGGTCGGCTTCCGCTGCGACGCCGGGGTCGGGCGCGGAGCCGGCCATCTGGTGCGTTGCGTGGCGTTGGCCGAGGAGCTGTGCGCGCGGGGGGCGCACGTCGTCTTCGTCGGTGCGGTGGACGGGTCCGAGTGGGCGCGGGCGCAGCTGCGTGAGCGTGGGCTTCCGCTGGTCGCCGCGCAGGAAGACCCGGTCCGGTTGGCGCGGCTGGCCCGTGAGCTCCGGCTGGACGCCGTGGTGCTCGACTCCTACGACCTGCCGGAGGGCACGGGGGCGGCGCTCAGGGATGCGGGTCTGGCGGTGTTCGCGATCGTCGACGGCGATCCGCTGGGCCAGGCGGCCGACCTCTACCTCGACCAGAACCTCGGCGCCGAGCGCCGGCCCTTCCGCGCCGGCCGTCGGCTGGCCGGGGCGCGTTACGTGTTGCTGCGCGACAGCGTGCGGCGATGCGAGCGGGCGCCGCGGCGGGGCATGGCGGTGCCGCGGGTGTTGTGCTTCTTCGGCGGCACCGACAGCGCGGGCGTGGTCCCGGCGTGGACACGGGCGCTCCTGGCGACCGGCGTGCCGTTCGAGGGCACGGTGGTCAGCCCGGCGCCGTTCGCCGCGGGTGACGCGATCACCGTCATCCCGCCGACGAACCGGCTGCCCGCGCTCATGGCCGAGGCCGACCTCGTGGTCACCGCGGCGGGCTCGGCCGTCTGGGAGCTGCTCCATATCGGCGTGCCCACGGCGCTGACCTGGGTGGCCGGCAACCAGCTGATCGGCTATGAGGAGCTGGTGGGCAGGGGCGTCGCGGCCGGGCTCGGCAACACGCCCGGACCGCAGGCCGTCGGCACGCTGGCCCGCCTGCTCGCCGAGCCCGCCGCCCGCGAGGAGCACGGCCGGCGGGGCAGTGGCCTGGTGGACGGCAAGGGCCGGGAACGCGTCGCCGACGCCCTGCTCGAACTGCTCTAGATCAGGTCCCAGGTCAGCGGCGTGCCCTTCGGGACGTCCCGGGCGAAGCGCCGCCCCATCACGTCCCGCGCCGCGTCGGGAGGCAGCCCACCGGCCGGCCGGATCGACCGTACGTTCTCCGCGCTGACCGTCTCCCCGGCCCGCACCTCGCGGACCACGTACAACGATCGCCGGAACCGCAGCCCTTCGCGTTCGGAGGCCCGCGGCCCGATCACGGCGCTCCCCAGCGCCTCCCAGGCCCGCTTGCTCTCCGTCACCAGCGTCGCCAGCTCGCCGGGCTCCAGCGAGAAGGCGGCGTCCACCCCGCCGTCGGCCCGCGACGCGGTCACGTGCTTCTCGATCAGGCATGCCCCCAGCGCGACGGCGGCCAGCGGGACCCCGATGCCGGGCGTGTGGTCGGAGACGCCCACCACGTCCCCGGTGAGCGCCGCCAGCAGCGGCAGCGCCCGTAGGTTGCTCTCGGCGGGCGAGGCCGGGTAGGAGGCCGTGCACGCCAGCACGGCGAGCTGTGTGCACCCGGCTTCCCTGGCGGCGGCCACGGCGGCGTGAATCTCCCCGGTCGATGCCATCCCGGTGGAGATGATCAGCGGCTTGCCGGTCCCGGCCGCCAGCCGGATCAGCGGCAGATCCACGATCTCCGATGAAGCGATCTTGTACGCCGGCACGTCGAGCTTCTCCAGGAACTCGACGGCCGTCGGATCGAAGGGTGAGGAGAACACGATGAGCCCGTGCGAGCGCGCGCGCTCGAAGATCGGCTCGTGCCACTCCCACGGCGTGTGGGCCCGCTCGAAGAGCCGGTAAAGCGTCTCTCCGCCCCACAACTCGTGCCCGTCGCCCACGCGGAACGCCGGCCCGTCGGCGTCGATGGTGAGCGTGTCCGGCCGGTACGTCTGCAGCTTCAGCGCGTGCGCCCCGGCCGCGGCCACCGCGTCCACGATGGCCAGCGCCCGCTCCAGGCTCCCGTTGTGGTTGCCGGACAGCTCGGCCACGACGAACGGCGGATGACCAGGACCGATCGCCCGCCCCGCAATGGAGATCATGTGTGTTCCTTCCTCAGCTCGATGGCCACGACCTCACGCGCCACCCCGTCCACGTCCCGCCGGTAGAACCCGACCTCGACGAACCCGAACCGCCGGTGCAGCAGCCTGACCGGCTCGTTGTCGGCCAGCACGGAGCCGCGCAACGTCGTCAGCCCGAGCGGCCCGAAGGCGTGGTCGATGGCCGCCCGCTCCAGGCCGATCCACGCCCGCAGCAGCCTCCCCGACCGTTCGAGCCCGTCGAAGTCCAGGTAGAAGCCCCAGCAGGCGCTCGCCGCCGACAGGTCGGCGTAGGTCACCACGCCCGCGGCGGTCCCCTCGTGGTCGTAGATCAGCACGTGTGTGGCCGGATCGGCGCGGGTGGCCGCCCACCAGCGGGCGTGCTCGTCCGCCCCGATCTCGTGTGTGGTGAAGCTGGCGGCCCGCACCTGCGGGTGGTTGCGCCAGCGCCGCATGACCGGCAGATCGTCGTCCCGGACGCCTCTCAGCATCGCGCTCCCAACTAAGCGTGACACATCCCTTGCCCAACGTAGCGGATGGCGCGTCGGGTAAAGAGCTCATCAGGCTCAGGTCTCGGGTGCGGATTCCAAGGCATGCTGCCCTCGATCCCATCCTGAGATCCGAGGAGCAAATTCGGCATGATCCCCCATCTCAGCATCGTCGTTCCGTACCACAACGTGGAGTCGTACCTCACCGAATGCCTGAAGTCGCTGGCCGTCCAGACGCTGGAGGACTTCGAGGTCGTCATGGTCGACGACGGCTCCAGCGACGGCAGCCGGCGGATCGCCGAGGACTTCGTCGCCAAGGACCGCCGCTTCGTCCTGATAGAGCAACACAACATGGGGCCGGGGCCGGCCCGCAACGCGGGGATCGAGCGGGCCACGGGCGCGTACCTGGCCTTCGCCGACGCCGATGACGTCGTGCCGCCGCACGCGTACGAGCGGCTCGTCGCCAAGCTGGCCGAGACCGGCTCCGACCTGGCGTGCGGCGCGGTGGGGCGGCTCGTCGACGGCGTGCTGGAGGAGTCGATCCTGCACGAGAAGGTGTTCAGGCGGCCGCAGCTGTGCACCCACATCACCGACAAGCCGGTGCTCATCAGAGACCGCACGATCTGGAACAAGGTCTACCGCCGCGACTTCTGGGAGCGCGCCGGGCTGCGGTTCGCCGCCGGCATCTACGAGGATGTGCCGGTCGCCATGCGGGCGCACGTGCTGGCCACCCGTGTGGACATGCTGGGCGACGTGGTCTATCACTGGCGCAGGCGGGAGTCGTCCATCACGCAGTGCCGGAACGAGCTGCCCAACCTGCACGAGCGGCTGGCCGCCATCCGCTCGGTCCGGGCGTTCCTCGACGAGCGGGCGCCTGAGTTGCTCGACGGCTTCGACGCGCTGGTGCTGGAGAAGGACATCCTCTTCCTGTTCCAGGCGCTGGAGGTCAGCGAGGAGCCGGAGCCGCTGCTCGAGCTGGCCCGCTCCTGGGTGGCCTCGCTGGGCCAGAACGCCCTGAACACCGCGCCGTCGCTGCGCCGCCTTGAGCTGCACCTGCTCGGGCGCGGCCTGGTGGCCGAGCTGCGGAAGATCCGCGAGTTCCGCCGCGCCCGCGAGGACGCCGCCCGCATCGTGCCGCGTGGCTGGCGCAACACCGGCTGGTACGGCGACTACCCGTTCTTCCGCAACCGCCGGCTCAAGATCCCCGACGCCGTGTTCGACGCCCGCGACGAGCTGAAACTGCACGCCAGGGTCGAGAGCTGCGAGTGGACGGGCACGGAATACCGGGTACGCGGGCACGTCTCGATCCACCGCGTCGACCGCCGGGTCGGCCAGATCGACCTGTGGCTCAGCGACGGCCGCCGCAAGGTCCCGCTGGAGGTGCGGCGCGCCGGACGGCACGGGATCGTCACGACCATCGACCCGGAGCGGCTGGCCGGCGGTGGCCCGAGCTGGCGGCTGCAGGCGCGGACCGAGACCCGCGGGCTGGTGCTGAAGGGCTGGTTCAGGGACGTCGAGGCGCACGCGTCGTGGCGGTTCACGGCATCGGGAGTGCCGGGTTGGTCAAGAAGCGGCATGGACATGCCCCAGTAGTTCCAGACAGTAATCGCAAGAGTGCGTGTCGTGTTCATGCTGGTCTCCATGAGGACCTATTCGCTCGATGACGTCTACGGGACACGCAAGCGGAGAGACTCCTGGTGGACCGTGTATTTCGTGGACCCGGTCGCCTGCCGGGTCGCTCTTCCGGTCGCCAACCGCACGCGGCTGACGCCGAACGCGCTCACCGTGTTTTCGCTGGTCCTCGGCATGGTGTCGGCCGCCTGCCTCGCGATGAATCAGCTCGTCGCCGGCGCCCTGGTCTTCTATCTCAGCTTCATGATCGACTGCGTGGACGGCAAGATAGCCAGGCTCAAGGGCACGGGGACGCCCTTCGGCCTCTGGCTCGACTACGTGGGGGACCGGGTCAGGGTGGTCCTGTGTGCCGGCGGGCTGGCGTACGGGCAGTACACCTTGACCGGGGATGTGCGCTACGTGCTTCTCGGCGCGGGAGTGGCCGTGCTGGACCTTTTCAGGTACGTCAACGCGCCGCAGATGAAGCGCGTGCGCGAGGCCGTCAGGGAAGAGCGGCAGTTGCCGGAGGTCGATGAGGATCCCGGCCCGCTGGACCCCGTGGACCCCGCGCTGCTGGACCAGCTGCCGCTGGCCCGCGAGCCGCTGGAGCAGATGGCGCCGCAGCGGGCGCCACGGCCACGCAGCTTTTACCGGCGGCTCAACAGGTCCCTGGCCCGGCGCCGGGTCCGCTCGCACCTGATCAGCGGCATCGAGTTCCACGCCGCGGTGTTCGTGCTCGCGCCCCTCGCGGGGGCGTGGGCGCTGATCCCGGTCGCCGCGACGGCAGGGGTCCTGCTGCTCGTCAACGAGGTCGTCCTTGTCTACCGGATGTGGCTCTTCACACGCAGGTACGCCGTGGCCTCCTCTCAGGAGAGCCGAGAGCGCGTTCTCGTCTAAGTTTTCGGGGGGTTAGTACGAAATGTCCGACCGACCAGTCTTCGTCATCGGATGTCCGCGCTCCGGCACCACGATGCTCCAGCTCATGCTGCACTCGCACCCGCGCATGGCGGTGCCGCCGGAGACCCGCTTCCTCGTTCCCGCGTATTACCGCCGGCGCAAGTGGGGCGACCTGCGGGTGGCCCATCGCCGCCGCGCCCTGGCGCAGTGGATCGCGACCGACCGCAGCACGAAGTTCCGCGAGCTCAAGATCGACAAGGACGAGTTCGTCAGGCAGGCGGTGGCCGGTCCGGGCACGCTCGGATCGGTGATCGGCACGGCCTTCCGCATGTACGCCGACCGCTTCGACAAGAGCCGCTGGGGCGACAAGCGGCCCAGCTACGTCAAGCAGGTGGACATGCTGCTGAGGCTGTTCCCCGACGCCCAGTTCATCCACCTGATCAGGGACGGCCGCGACTGCGTGTCCTCGCTGAAGGAGATGCCCTGGTACACGCTGGACTCCTACCACGCCATCTCCACCTGGGCCGAGGCCATCGACGCGGGCGGCCGGCTGCGGCGCACCCTGTCCGAGGACACGTACTACGAACTGCGGTACGAGGACCTCACCGACGATCCGGCGACCGAGCTGAAAAAGCTCTGCCACTTCCTGGAGGAGGACTTCTCCCCATCGATGGTCTCCCCACGTGAGGCGGCCAGCGTGGCGGTGCCGCAGCACAAGGTCTGGCACAGCAACACGCACGGCGAGGTCATCCGCACCCGGGTGGGCAGCTGGGCCAACCGGCTGGACGACTGGGAGATCGCGCTGTGCGAGCACATGCTCGGCGACCGCCTGGAGTCCATGGGCTACGAGCTGACCGGCGTGCCCAAGCCGGCCAGGGAGCACATCGCGACCTGCCAGAAGACGATGCAGAAGCGCAAGGCCAGCCGCATGCGCAAGCACATGCGCGACCGCTTCAACCGGCTGCGCGAGCCGAGCCCGGTGCCTGCCCTGCTCACCTCGCGCCAGCGCTCGCTCGCGGGGGTCCCGCAGCAGCGGTCGGAGCTGACCGTTTAGCGCTCGATGTGGGCGAACAGCCGCTCCCAGCGGTCCAGCACGTGGTCGAGGCGGAAGGACTCGGCCCGTGCGCGGGCGGCGGCACCGAGGCGCCGCCGCTCCTCCACCGAGTTCATGAGCCTGGACAGTTCGGCCCCGAACGTGTCCACGTCCCCCGGCGGCGCCAACACCGGCCCGGCGGACCGCACGCCGCCCGACACGTCGAACGCCACCGACGGCACCCCGTGCGCGCCCGACTCCAGCAACACGATCGGCAGGCCCTCGTGCTCGCTGGTCAGGCCCAGGATCGCGGCGTTCAGGTATTCGGCGGGCAGGCGCGCGGCCGGCACCAGGCCCCTGAAAACCACGCGGTCGCCGACGCCCTCCCTGTCCGCGCACGCGCGGAGCCGCTCCCGCTCGGCGCCGTCGCCGATCAGGTGCAACTCCCAGGGCGGGGGTGCCCCCGAGCGGGCGAACGCGCTGATCAGCCGGTCGAACCGCTTGACACCTTCCAGCCGGCCCACGCCCAGCACCCGGGGTGAGCTGAGCGTGGACGTGCGCTCCGGCCAGGCGGCCAGCGGGTTCGGCAACGTCCAGGCGTTGGGCAGCAGCGCGTCCTCGGAGAAGCGCCATGTATCGTCCTCGCTCAGGAAGACCGCCTGGTCGAGCTTGGGGTAGTGCTTCCTGATCGAGCCGAGGTGCCAGCAGCCGCGGGCGTGGTCGTACGAGCCGTGGTATTGGCCGATCGGCCGGAGCCCGGCGGGCAGCAGCTCCCACAGCTTGATCACCACCGACGGCGAGGTCATGATCGCATATCCCGGTCCGATCGCGGCGAGCAGCTTGCGTGCCTTCCGGCCGGCCTCCACCACGTGGCGGTGGTAGAGCGGCCGGTCAACGTACGTGAACGGCGCCAGGGACCGCTGCAGGCCGATCACGTGCACCTCATGGCCGCGCTCGGCCAGCCCTTGGGCGAGCGTGTGCGTGACCTGCTGGATGCCGCCGAGGGTGTCGGCGTCCACGCAGGCGAAGACCACGCTCACCTGACCTTCTCCAGGAGGCCGGACCCGAAGAAGTCGTCCACGATCCGCGCGGCGGCGTCCCCGCGCTCGTCGGCGCACCACAGGTGGCGGAAGGCCGTGTACCGCTCGGCGTAGGACGCGTGCAGGCCGGGCAGCCGCCTGAGCACGCTCACCAGCTCCTCGGTCGTCGTGACGCACGGGCCGGGCGCGATGGCGGGCAGGTCGTGGTAGACGCCGCGCTCCGACAGCCGGTAGTCGTCCCAGTCGTCGATGAAGAACACCATGGGCTTGCCGGTGATCGCGTAGTCGCACATCACGGACGAGTAGTCCGTCAGCAGGGCGTCCGAGGCCAGCATCAGATCGTTGATCTCGGGATAGGACCCGGCGGACCGTACGAAGTGCTTGAGGTGCTCGGGCGGGCTGTAGTGCTCGACCGGATGGGTACGCAGCACCAGCACCCAGTCGTCGGCCAGTTCCTCAGCCAGCAGCTCCAGATCGACCCGTACGGATTTACCGCTTCCCTTCGCCCAATCCCGGTAAGTAGGCGCATAAAGCAGGATTTGTCGCCCACGCGGGATCTCCAGCCGCCCCCGGACGTCCCCGACGGCCACGCCCCTGACCAGCGCGTCGCAGCGCGGCGTCCCGTACCGGTAGACCCTGCCCGTATACCCGTTGGACGGCACAAAGATCCGGGAGAACTCCGCGCTCGGCGACACCAGCGCGTCCCACCGTGCCACCGCCGCCCGCCACTGGTCTCGCGGCTTGTCGAAGTCGGCGCGCAGATCCGGCGCGTCGAACCCGATCGACTTGATCCCCTGGCCGTGCCACGTCTGCAGGTAGCGGGTGCCGCGCGGCTTCGGGTAGTCCAGCGGGAACCCGTGGCTGTCCACCCAGATCCCGGCCCGCGCCATCGTCCAGAGATAGCGCCAGCTGCCGCGCCGCACGAGCCGCACGCCAGGAGGGAAGTTCCGGCGGTTCCCGGCCACCGACCACACCACCTCGATCGGCAGGTTCCGCCGCCGCAGCTCCTCGTAGACGGCCCGCGGGCTGCCGCTGCAGCTCTTGCCGACGTCGGCCTCGAACAATGCGAGGTCCCGCCGCCGCGGCAGCACCTTGATCAGCACCTTGTAGGCACGCAGCTTGGTGCGCGGCGTGTTGAACCGCCTCAGCACGACCTGCTTGACCCGCTGCCACACCGACCGCGCGGTGGGATCGGGCCGCACGCACAGGTACGCGGCATAACCCTCGACCAGCACCCGGCACCGCGGCAGCTCGATCGGCGGGGTGTGCGGGTCGGCGATGATCCGGTCGGTCGTGGTGTGCCCGTCGGAGATCCTGGTGAAGCCGATGCGCGGATCGCACCTGCCGGACGGCGTGAAGACGACCTCGCTGAGATATCCCCCCTCGCCGGACGGCTCCGGCTCGATGGGAATCCTCTCCCTGCCGAGCTGCAGGAACGCCGTCCAGTCCACCGGCAGCGCGCCGAACGGGTCGTAGGTCCGCACGGTCATCCGCACCCGCTCGCCCTCGCAGGTGATCTCCGACGCCTCGTGCCGCAGCCGGGAGGCCGAGAAGGGCAGCTCGGCCAGCCGCAGCGCGGTGATGTCCAGCCCGGGTGAGACCGAGGTGCCCCAGTACGTACGCCCGTTGAGCTGCACGGCCGCCCGTGGCGCGGCCCGCGGCCCGGTCAGCGATCCCGCCGCGACCCGCAGGTCCTCGATCCGGTCGTCGAGAATGAGCCGGCAGCAGACCCGTTCGAGCGGCTCGGCCTCGCTCACCACGTCGGCCGGGATCTCCTCCAGGTACGGCCGGACGATCGAGGCGAACTCCTTGACCCACACCAGATCCCGCGCCGGCAGCGGATTGAGGTAGACCCGCAGGTCCTGCCGCACGAACCGGCGCTGCCGGTGCGGCACCAGGTCCTCGGCCCCGTACGTGCGCAGGAGGTCGTCGCTGAGCCGGGCCGCGATGACCCGCTGCCGCACGTTCTCCATGTCGTCGACGCTCAAGGAGATCGAGGAGTTCGCCGGCGAGCGGTGCCAGTGGTAGACCACCCACGGCACGACCGCGAACCTCCGCGACACCGCGTACAACTCGGTGGCGAAGACGTGGTCCTCGAAGTGGATGTCCTCGGGGAAGCGCAGCATCCGCTCGCGCAGCCGGCCCACGTCATAGAGCTTGTTCGTGCTGAAGCTGTCCAGGAACAGCTCGGGCTCCTCGCGGATGCCCTCGACCACGCGCCGGCGGGCGAACAACGACGGGTAGTACGGCTGCAGCCGCCCGCTCGCCTCGAACAACCGCGAGATCTGCCCCGACACGAAATCCGCCCCGGTCCGCTCGATCTCGGTGAGCAGGCTCTTGCACGCGTGCCTGGGCAGCTCGTCGTCGCTGTCCAGGAACATGACGTACGGCGCGGCCGCGGCGTCGATCCCGTCGTTGCGTGGCGCCCCGCAGCCCCCGCTGTTGACGCCCCTGCGCAGATAACGCACCCGCGGATCCAGCGCGGTGAGCCGGGCCGCCACCTCCGGCGTGCCGTCCGTGCTGGCGTCGTCGGCGATGATCACTTCGAGGTCGCGCAGCGACTGGCCGAGCACGGAGCGCACGGCCCTGGGCAGGCGGGCCGCGTCGTTATACGTGATCACGACAACGGTGCAGTCCGGCATCCCCAAGTCCCCCCGCTGGTCCAACTGCCTGCGGGGATGGCACTTCCCTCGGGGAGGGCGAAGTGTCCGGACTTGATGGACTTTTGCCCAAAAGCCGGAGCTTTGCGGTCAGCGCATAACCCGACGAATCACCCAGGCGATGATCAGCAGACCCACGATCGCGGCGGCGACGGGCGCCAGCCGCTTCAGCACCGGCTGTCCGGCGATCTCCAGCAGGTCGAGCGCCTCCTCATCGGGCGTCCGCGACGTCCGCAAGGTGCCGGCGGGGCGTACGTCCTCGTCGGGAGTGGGCACGGCGCTCAGGTGCCGCTCCTCCTCCTGCGCCGCCTGCGGCTGGGCAGGCTCCACGGTGGGCTCGGACAACAGCGCGGCCAGGTTTTCCGCGAACTTGTCGATGAGCTTCGCGCCCACCTCGGCCATCACGCCCCGCCCGAACTGGGCGGGCCGCCCGGTCACGTTGAACGTCGTCTCCACGGTCACCGCCGTGGCCCCCTCATGCGGCGCCATCCGGGCCTTGACCGTGGCCGAGGCCGTGCCGGAGCCGCGGGCTTCCTTGCCCGAGGCCTGGATGGTGAGCGTGTGGGAGTCCTTGTCCACGTCCTCGAACTTGGCCGTCCCCCGATAGGTCACCATGATCGGGCCGACCTTGACCTTCAGCCTGCCGGTGAACTCGTCGCCTTCGAAGATGTCGAGTGCCGCCCCGGGCAGGCACGGCGCCACCCGCTCTACGTCGAGCAGCACCGCCCAGGCCTGCTCGATCGGGACTGGAACAGTGAACTCGTGCTCGAACCGCATCGCCATCGATCCGCTCCTTATGCCGATGTTGCGACACTACGACGGGCGGGGGCGCCCCTGGAAGAGGCGCCCCCGGAGGTGGCCTAAGGCGCGCCTGCCGCGGTGCGTACCGCGCGGTGGGTCAGGACCTTGGCCAGGTGCCGGCGGTAGTCCGGCTGGGCGTGCAGATCCGACGGCGGGGAGGTGTCCGCCGCCGCTTGCTCGCACGCCTGCCGGATCTGGTCGCTCAGCTCCATGCCCTGCAGGGCGGACTCGGTCGCGCGGGCGCGCACAGGCGTCGGGCCCATGCACGTCAGCCCGATCCTGGCCTCGGCGATCGCGCCGTTGGAGCGCTTGACGGCCGCCGCCACGCCGACGATGGCCCACGCCTGCGCGGTGCGATGGAACTTCTCGTAGTGGAAGCCCCAGCCCTCGCCCAGCTTCGGGATCTTCACCCCGGCCAGGATCTCTCCCGGCTCGAGTGACGACTCCAGGTAGTCGACGAAGAAGTCGGCGGCGGGGATCTCCCGCTCGCCCTGCGCCGACCTCGCCACGAACACGCCATCCAGGGCCAGCACCACGGCCGGCAGGTCGCCTGCCGGGTCCGCGTGCGCCAGCGAGCCGCCGAACGTGCCCCGGTGCCGGATCGCCGGGTCCGCCACGTGGGCGGCGGCCAGCGCCACCAGCGGGCAGCCGGCATTGACCACGTCGGAGCGCATGACCTCGTCGTGCGTGGCCATGGCGCCGATGAACACGTGGTCGCCGCGGTCGTGCACACCCTTCAGCTCCGTCAGCCGCCCGACGTCGACCAGCGTCGACGGGTAGGCAAGCCGCAGCCGCAGCAGCGGCAGCAACGACTGCCCGCCGGCCAGGACCTTGGCGTCCTCGTCCGCCGCGAGCGCCTGCGACGCCTCGGCGAGCGAGTCCGGGCGCACGTACTCGAACTGCGCGGGGATCATGACCGCACTCCTTCCAGCGCGCGCCAGACGCGTTCCGGCGAGCACGGCATCTCGATGTCGTGGATGCCGAGCGGGCGCAGGGCGTCCACGATGGCGTTCACCACGGCCGGGGTCGAGGCGATCGTCCCGGCCTCGCCGACGCCCTTGACCCCCAGCGGGTTGCTGGTCGCGGGCGACTCGGTCCGGTCGAGCGTGAACGTCGGCAGGTCCGCCGCGGACGGCAGCAGGTAGTCGGCCATCGTCGTGGTCAGCAGGTTGCCGTCGGCGTCATAGACGGCCTCCTCGAACAGCGCCTGCGCGATGCCCTGCGCGATGCCGCCGTGCAGCTGGCCGTCGACGATCAGCGGGTTCACCACCTTGCCGATGTCGTCCACCGCCACGTACGAGCGGATCTTCACCATGCCCGTCTCGGTGTCCACCTCCACCGCGCACAGGTGGGTGCCGTGCGGGAAGGAGTAGTTGTCCGGGTCGAACGTGGCCTCGGAGTCGAGCCGCGCCTCCACGCCCTCGGGCAGGTCGTGCGCCAAGAACGCGGCGAACGCCAGCTCCTGGATGGTCTTCTGCGACTCCGTGCCCCGCACCTTGAACGCCCCGGCCTCGAACTCCAGGTCGTCCGGCGAGCACTCCAGCAGGTGCGCGGCCAGCTTGCGCGCCTTGTCCTTGACCTTCTCGGCCGCCTTCAGCACCGCGATGCCGCCGATGACCAGCGAGCGCGAGCCGTAGGTGTCCATGCCCTTGTGCGCGATCGCCGTATCACCATGCAACACCGTGATGTCGTCGAACGGCACCCCCAGCGCGTCGGCCACGATCTGGCTCCACGCCGTCACATGCCCCTGCCCGTGCGGGGACGTACCGGTGATGACCTCCACCTTGCCCGTGGGCAACATACGCACCGAGCCGTGCTCCCAGCCGCCCGCGCCGAAGTTGGCCTGTCCGAGCAGCCTGGACGGCGCCAGGCCGCACATCTCGGTGTACGTGCTCACGCCGATCCCCAGCTGCACCGGGTCGCCCCGGTCCCGCCGGTCGCCCTGTTCGGCACGCAGCTTGTCGTAGCCGAACATCGCGGTCGCCTTGTCGGTCGCCGCCTCGTAGTTGCCCGAGTCGTAGGTCAGCCCCGAAATCGTGGTGTACGGGAACTCATCGTGCTTGATCCAGTTGCGCCTGCGCACCTCCAGCGGGTCCATGCGCAGCTCGGCGGCCAGCTCGTCCATCACCCGCTCGATGCCGAACGTCGCCTCGGGGCGGCCCGCGCCGCGGTAGGCGTCGGTGGGCATCTTGGTGGTGAACACGCCGGTGCAGCCGAACTCGTAGGCGTCCATCTTGTAGATCGCGTTGAACATCGACGCGCCCAGCAGTGGGATGCCCGGCGTGATCAGCATCAGGTACGCGCCCATGTCGGCCAGCAGGTCCACCTGCAGGCCTCGGATGCGCCCGTCGGCGTCGGCGGCCAGCCGGATGTGCTGGAGCTGGTCGCGGCCATGGTGCACGGTCAGGTTGCCCTCGGAGCGGGACTCGGTCCACTTGACCGGCTTGCCGAGCTTGCGCGCCAACAGCAGGCAGAGCACCTCCTCGGCGGTGACCTGCAGCTTCGAGCCGAACCCGCCGCCCACGTCGGGCGCGATCACGCGGATCTTGTGCTCGGGGATGCCGGTCACGACCGCCAGCATGACCCGCAGCACGTGCGGGATCTGCGTGGACGACCACAACGTGTACGACTCGCCGTCGGTGTCCGCCATGACCGCCCGCGGCTCCATCGCGCTCGGGATCAGCCGTTGTTGCCGGAACGTCCGGTCGATGACGATGGGCGCGTCCCTGAACGCGGCCTCGACGTCACCCGAGGTGATCTTGGTACTGAACGCCTTGTTGCCCGCCTCGTGCACCTTCGGGCTTTCCGCGGTCAGCGCCTCCTTCATGTCGAGCACCGCGGGCAGCTGCTCGTACTCGACGTCGATGGCCTCCAGCGCGTCGGCCGCGCGGTAGCGGTCCGTCGCGATCACGCAGGCCACGGCCTCGCCCACGTACCGCACCTCCGACACCGCCATCGGCGGGTGGTCGGGGATGACCACGTCCTCGCTCACCGGCCACGCGCACGGCAGGCTGCCCTGCTCGGCGGCGAAGTCCTGACCGCTGAACGCCGCCACGACCCCCGGAAGCTCACGTGCCCCCGACACGTCGACCCTGGTGATCCTCGCGTGCGCCATCGGGCTGCGCAGGAACATCACGTGCAGGAGTCCCGGACGCGTGAGGTTGTCCGTCCACTGCGTGCGCCCCGTCAGCAGCCTGGCGTCCTCCTTACGCTTCCTGGGCCTGCCGACTTCCTGGCCGACTTCCTGGATCGTCATGGCGTGCTCACCGCCTGCCCCATCTCCTGCGCGCCCTTGCGTACGGCGCGGACGATGTTGCAGTAGCCGGTGCAGCGGCAGAGATTGCCCTCCAGGCCCTGCCTGATCCTCTCCTCCGACGGGTCGGGATCGTCTCTGAGCAGGTCTATCGCGGCCATGACCATGCCGGGCGTGCAGTAGCCGCACTGCAGCGCGTGCTCTTCGTGGAAGGCCTGCTGCATGGGGTGCATCGACCCGTTGACTCCCAGGCCCTCGATCGTGACGACGTCGAAGCCGTCGGCCTGGACGGCGAGGACCGAGCAGCTCTTCACGCTCTTGCCGTCCAGCATGACCGTGCATGCGCCGCAGTTGCTGGTGTCACAGCCGACAGGCGTGCCGGTCTTACCCAGCCGTTCTCGTAGCAGATGAACGAGAAGGAGTCGCGGCTCGACGTCCTCCTCGTACTTGATCCCATCGACGGTGACGGTGATCCGGGGCATACGTCCTCCCTCAGGAGCAGGGGAAAGGCGGACACACCCGAACCTACGCCGGTGTTACTCCCGGTCAAGGGTTACTTACCGCGGACCGCCCGTGCGACGATCGCGACAAGCCCTGCGAACGCCAATCCCAGCACCGTGACGCCGATCAGGACCAGCGGATCCCTGATCGCGCGTGTCACGATCAAAATACCCACAACGACGAAGAGCACGCCGCTGAGCAGGGCCATCCAGTCCGTCCTGTGGAGCTGACGCGGGCGCTCGACCTCACGCGGCACGCCGCACCTCCATGTCGCCGAGCCCGCCCCTCAGGTTGAGCACGATCGTCGAGACCTCGCCCTTGGGCTCGATCTCCGGCTCCAGCACCTTGTCCAGCCGGATGTCCACGCCGCCCCGGACCGACTGGTCGACCGTGATGTCGCCGACCTTGTTGGAGGCGTGCACCTCCAGCCTCACCGTCGGCGGCACGATCACCTCCAGCTCGCCCAACGACACCGCGGCGCTGACCGTCGCCGTCGTGCCCGGGGCCAGCTTCAGCTCCGACAGGTCCAGTCGGCCGTCGCCGACGCCGACATCGTAGGTGGCGTTCAGCTCGGTGAGCGTCGTCGGGGCCCACTCGGACGAGCCGATGTTCCGTGGCAGGCCGCCCAGCATCAGGCCCGCGCTCACGATGAGCGCCACCGCGGTCCCGGCCGCCACCAACCCGGCGCCGCGGCCCCACCAGGCCGCTATCAGCAGTCCGGCGCCGATCGTGATGAGCATCGCGCCGCCGACGATGGTCGGGCTCACTCCGGCGGCCGACCTGGCTTGGACCGCCACGACGATCCCTCCAATGATGATTGCCAGCAGGATGGTGATGGCGCCGATGAACGACTTCGGCCTTCGCTCCTTCTTCGGGAGCGGGCGGCCGTACAGGACCGGGTCGTACGGCGAGTAGCCGCCGGCCCGCTTGGCCGGATCCAGCGGTTGGTACGGGCCGCTGGGCGCGAACGGCTCGCCGTACGGGGTGTAGTTCCGCGCGGAGGCCGCCGCTTCGCGCTCCCGCGTCTCGTCGGCCAGCGGTGCCGCCCTGCTCGTGCGGGCTGCCGCCTGATCCCTGCGCGCTGCTTGATCCCTGGGCGCCCCGTGATCCACGCGCGCCGCTTGATCGTCGTGCGCCGCGTCCCCGTGCGCCGCCTGCGCGTGCGCCGGGTCTTCGTGCGGCGCCTGCGCGTGCGGCGCCTGCGCGTGCGGCGCCTGCGCGTGCGGCGCCTGCGCGTGCGGCGCCTGCGCGTGCGGCGCCTGCGCGTGCGGCGCCTGCGCGTGCGGCGCCTGCGCGTGCGGCGCTTCGCGGGCCGCGGACGGCTCCCGATCGAGCTGCTCGCCGCCCTTCCACGCTGCAAATGCCGCCGTCTCTGCGCTCGGCGTCGCGGCTTCTGCGCTTGGCGTCTCTGCGCCCGCGCCTGGCGTCTCCGCGCGTGCGCCTGGCGTCTCCGCATCCGCGCCCGGCGCCGTCGCGCCAGCGCTCGGCGTCTCTGCGCCGCTTGGCGTCTCCGCACGTTCCGCACCGACGCCCGGCGCCTCCGGGGCCGGCGGCATGCGGTCGCCGGCCCGGTGCGGCCCTGGGGCCGGCCTGAACGTGGGCGCGGGCCGGGCGGTGGGCGTCGGGCGTACCGGGGGAGCGGCCTGCCGGCCACCATAGGACGGCGCGGCCCGCTCCTCCACGCGCCTGCGGCTGAGCCGCTCCGGCATCGACCGGGCCAGCCCCAGCAGATCCACCCCGCTCGAGTGCGCCGCCAGCAGCGACACGGCCAGGAGCACCCCGACCACCAGCGTCCCCGTGTCGAACCAGATCGTGGCCAGGTTGATCGCCAGCCCGAACGCCAGCACCGCCGTCAGCAGCGCCAGCACGGCCTCGGCGTCGAAGTCGCGCCGGGTCCACTGCTCGATGATCCCCGGCCCGCCGTTCGGCTCCTTCATCAGCAGGAACGCCGCCAGATACAGGAACAGGCCGACGCCCGAGCCGAGCAGCAGCACGGCGAAGGTCACCCGGAACACCACGGGATCGATGCCGGTGTACCGCCCGAGGCCCGCGCACACTCCCATGAGGAAGCGTCCCTCGCTGCTGCGTCGCAGCACCTTCGGGCCGGCGGCCGGTTCTCTGGGCGGAGCTTCTGTCATGGAACCATCGTGGCCCGGCGCGCGGTGTGCTCGCATCCGGGACACCCCTGACCCGACCCGGGGGTTGTTCCCTGATGCCCAGGACATCCCCGACATGTGACGATGGCCATGTTATGGCTGACCAGAAGACTCTCGCCGAGCCCAACGGCGACGCGCCGTACCGGCGCATGATGCGCCCCATGGAGGGCCGCCTGCTCGGCGGCGTGGCCCAGGGGCTGGCGACGCAGCTCAAGCTTGATCCGGTGGTGATCAGGCTGGCGTTCGTGCTGCTCAGTGTTGTCGACGGGGTCGGCGGTGTGGTGTACGCGGTGTTGTGGATGATCACTCCGAAGGAGCCGTACCAGGGCCAGCCGGTGCAGCGGGACTGGAGCCAGCTCGCGGCGTTCACCGCGATCGGGGTGGCGTTGCTGGCGTTCGGGCTGCTCACGGGGGCCTCGCAGGGCGGGATCGGCATGCTGCCGTTCGCGGTGGGCGGCATCGGCGCATTGATCCTCTGGCAGCAGGCCGACCCCGAACGCCGCCGGAGCTGGATGAGCGGGGCCGCGCTCAGCATCAGGAAGAACCGCGTGCGCACGCTGCTCGGCGTGGTGCTCGTGGTGATCGGCGCGGCCGGATTCCTGTACTCGCAGGGCGAGCTGGCCCAGGCCAGGCCGGGGTTGCTGTTCACCGTCGTGGTCGTCGGCGGCCTGGCGGTCGTCGCCGCGCCCTGGCTCGCGGGCCTGTGGAAGGAGCTGCAGCTGGAGCGGCGCGAGCGCATCAGGCAGGAGGAGCGCGCCGAGGTCGCGGCCATGGTGCACGACTCGGTGCTGCACACGCTCACGCTGATCCAGCGGGTCGCCCACGACCCGCGCGAGGTCACCCGCCTGGCCCGCTCCCAGGAGCGAGAGCTGCGCAACTGGCTCTACCAGCCCGCTCAGGACGCCGACGCCACGCTGGCGGCCGCCGTACGCAGGATCGCGGCGGAGGAGGAGGACGCGCACGGCGTGCCCATCGAGGTGGTCTGCGTGGGCGACATGGATCTCGACGGGGGCGGCAGGCTCGGCGCCATGCTGAAGGCGGCCAGGCAGGCGATGGTCAACGCCGCCAAATACTCTGAAAGTCCCTCCATTTCCGTCTACGCGGAAGTAGAGGGTGAAGAGGTCACGATTTTCGTGAAGGATCGGGGCAAGGGGTTCGACCTCGAGGCGGTGCCGCTCGACCGGATGGGGATCAGGCAGTCCATCATCGGGAGAATGGAACGTCACGGCGGCGCGGCCCGCGTACGCACCGAGCTCGGCGAGGGCACGGAAGTGATGTTGACGATGAAGGTGGAGAAGGCATGACGCGCGTGTTGATCGTCGACGATCACCGGTTGTTCCGGTCCGGGGTGCGTGCCGAGCTGGGCGACTCGATCGAGGTGGTGGGCGAGGCCGAGGACGTCGAATCGGCCGTCAAGGCAATCGCCGAGCACCAGCCCGACGTGGTCCTGCTGGACGTGCACATGCCCGGGGGCGGCGGCCAGGAGGTGCTGCGCCGCGTGCTGGGCTCCGGCTCCCAGGTCCGCTTCCTGGCGTTGTCGGTCTCCGACGCGGCTGAGGACGTCATCGGCGTGATCAGAGGCGGCGCGCGCGGCTACGTCACCAAGAACATCAGCGGCAAGGAACTGACGGACGCCATCCGCCGGGTGGCCGAGGGGGACGCGGTGTTCTCGCCGCGGCTGGCCGGGTTCGTGCTGGACGCGTTCGCCTCCTCGGAGGCGCCGCCGATCGACCCTGAGCTCGATTCGCTGACGCAGCGTGAGCGCGAGGTGCTGCGGCTGATCGCGCGCGGGTATGCGTACAAGGAGATCGCCAAGGAGCTGTTCATCTCGGTCAAGACCGTGGAGACGCACGTCTCGTCCGTCCTGCGCAAGCTCCAGCTCTCCAACCGACACGAGCTGTCCCGCTGGGCCACCGCCCGACGCCTCGTCTAATACGCCGTTACGCGAAAGTTATCCGTTTTCGGCAGTCGAAACATCCGTCTCAATTGTCACACAAGGAGGTAGATAGGCACTTAGTCCAGGAGTACCCCTTTGAAGCGCGTCATCCGGATGCTTCCGGCCATGATCGCACTGGTCGCCGCGACGGCCTGTGCGGCGGAGAGCGTCCCCGTATCGCGAGCTCAAGCCGCCGCCGCGCCCCAGCCGGCCGGCGCGGTCGCCGCCCCGGCGAAGAAGGTCAAGCTCGGCATCGCCGACATCACTCCCATGGGGGAGAAGACCGAGAAGGTGGGCGTCGGCTTCCCGATCATCGTCACGTTCGACCGTGACGTCAAAGCCAAGGACAGGGCGGACGTCGAGGCTCTGCTGGAAGTGACACCGGAGAAGCCGGTCGAAGGCGCCTGGCGGTGGGTGTCGGCACGCAAGGTCATCTATCGGACCAAGGCGTACTGGAAGCCGTACCAGAAGGTGCTCTTCACCGCGAGGCTGTCGGAGCTGCCGGGCAACACCGGCGCCGAGGACGTCTCCCGCCGCTTCGCCGTCGGTGCGCAGCACATCTCCGTGGTCAACACCCGCTCGCACACGATGAAGGTCTACCGGAACGGCAAGCTCGCCAAGAAGATCCCGATCAGCGCAGGAAAGGGCGGCCTGATCAGGAACGGCGTGGACGTCTACCTGACCACGAGCGGCATTCACCTCACGATGGGCAAGAAGGCCGTCGAGACCATGACCTCCTCCTGGATGGGCGTGACGGATCCGAAGGACCCGCGCTACTACAAGGAGGAGATCCCGTGGGCGGTCCGCATCTCCGACAGCGGCGAGTACGTCCACCAGAGCGCCGGCTACTACCACTTCCTCGGGCGTTCCAACCAGAGCCACGGCTGCGTCCGGGCCACCCCGGCCGGGGCCAAGTGGTTCTACACGATCGCCCAGCGCGGTGACGTCGTGAAGATCACCGGCACCAAGCGCAAGCTCCAGTGGAACAACGGATGGAGCTACTGGCAGCTCAACTGGACCCAGTGGAAGAAGGGCAGCGCCCTGTAGAGGTGAGGGCGCAGGCGGGCCCGGAGCTCGGGGATCACAACTTCTCGAGCGGTGCGTATGCCAGCAGCAGCGTCTTCTCCCCGCCGCTACCGAAGTCGATCTTGACCTTGGTCTTCTCCGCGACCCCGTCCACGGCCACCACCGTGCCCAGCCCGAACGCGTCGTGCGAGACCCGATCCCCGGGCGTGAGCGACGGCACCTTGCGCCCGCCCGCGCCCCCGCTCTTCGCCGGCGCGGGCCGGGCGGCGGGCTCCCGCCGGGTGGCCGCGCTCCAGGCCGACTTCTCCGGATCAGTACGCCAATCGATGAGCTTGCCCGGCACCTCGTTGACGAAGCGCGAGGCGGGATTGAACGACGGTGCCCCCCACGAGCTGCGCACGGCCGCCCGTGTGATGTAGAGCCGCTTCTGCGCCCGCGTGATCCCCACATAGGCCAGCCGCCGCTCCTCCTCCAGCTCCTTCGGCTCGCCCAGCGACCGGATGTGCGGGAAGACACCGTCTTCCATGGCCGTCAGGAACACCACGGGGAACTCCAGCCCCTTGGCCGTGTGCAGGGTCATCAGCGTGACGACCCCCTGACCGCCGTCCGCGTCGGGAATCTGGTCGGCGTCGGCCACCAGCGACACCTGCTCCAGGAACTCCACCAGCGTCCCCTCCGGATTGGCCTCCTCGAACTCCGAGGCCACGGAGATGAGCTCGTTGAGGTTTTCCAGCCGCGACTCGTCCTGGGGATCCTCGGAGGCCTCCAGCTCGGCGCGGTAGCCGGTGGCCACCAGCACCTCCTCCGCCAGGGCCGACGGCGGCATGCCCTCCGCCTTGGCGATCAGCTCCTCGATCATGGCGACGAACTCGCGCACGGCGTTGAGCGACCGCGTCGCCATGCCATAGGCCTCCTCGGCCCTGCGCAGCGCGTCCCAGAACGTGATGCCCTCACGCGACGACAGCGCTTCGACCGTCGCCTCGGCCCGCTCGCCGATGCCGCGCTTAGGCACGTTGAGGATGCGCCGCATCGACACCACGTCGGCCGGGTTGGCCAGCACCCGCAGGTAGGCCAGCAGGTCCTTGACCTCCTTGCGCTCGTAGAAGCGCACGCCCCCGACCACCTTGTAAGGCAGACCGGTGCGGATGAAGATCTCCTCGAACACCCGGGACGCGGCATTGGTCCGGTAGAAGACGGCGACCTCGCTCGGCTTCACGCCTTCCTCGTCGCTGAGCCGGTCGACCTCCTGGGCCACGAACATGGCCTCGTCATGCTCGTTGTCGGCGACGTATCCAACGATCTTGGGCCCGTCGCCCTGGTCGGACCAGAGGTTCTTGGGCTTGCGCGACTCGTTGCGCGCGATCACGGCGTTGGCGGCGGCCAGAATGTTCTGGGTGGAGCGGTAGTTCTGCTCCAGCAGGATGGTCCGCGCGTCAGGGTAGTCGCGCTCGAACTCCAGGATGTTGCGGATGGACGCGCCCCGGAAGGCGTAAATGGACTGGTCGGCGTCGCCCACCACGCACAACTCGGACTGGTCGGCCCCCGACCGCACGACGTCGCCGTCCGCCGTCCGCAGCTCAGGATGCCCGACCAGCTCCCTGATCAGGATGTATTGGGCGTGGTTGGTGTCCTGGTATTCATCCACCAGCACGTGCCTGAACCGCATCCGGTAGTGCTCGGCCACCTCGGGGAAGAGCTGGAACAACGTCACCGTGTTCATGATGATGTCGTCGAAGTCCATCGCCCCGGCCTCGGTCAGCTTGAGCTGATAGGCCTTGTATGCCTGCGCGAGCGTCTTCTCCAGATGCGAGCCCGCCTTGTCCATCGCGGTCTCGTAGTCGATCAGCTCGTTCTTGAAGTTGCTGACCTGCGCCGAGAACGAGCGCGGCGGGTAGCGCTTCGGATCGAGCTCCATCTCCCTGCAGACCATCGCCATGAGCCGCTGCGAGTCCGCCTGGTCGTAGATCGAGAAGCTGGAGGGGAACCCGAGCCGCTTGGCCTCCCGCCGCAGGATGCGCATGCAGGCGCTGTGGAACGTCATCACCCACATGGCCTTGGACCGCGGCCCGACGAGCTTGTCGATGCGCTCCTTCATCTCACGGGCGGCCTTGTTGGTGAACGTGATCGCCAAGATCTCGCCTGGGTGCACCTTGCGCTCGGCCAGCAGGTAAGCGATGCGATGGGTGAGCACCCGCGTCTTTCCGGACCCCGCCCCCGCCACGATGAGCAGTGGACCGCCGTGATGGATCACGGCCTCGCGCTGCTGCGGGTTGAGGCCGTCGAGCAAGGGGTGGTCAACAGAGACTTGGGTGGGCACGCGTCTAGGTTAAGACTCCCCACCGACAAACGGCGCACGGAATGCCATAGGCAGGACTCCGGTTGTCTTTCAACGGAAGGTCAAGAAGGGGGAGCGATGCTGCCGGAAGCCGAGATCAACAGGGTGCTCGTCGTGACCGCGCATCCCGACGACGCCGATTTCGGTGCCGCTGGGAGCGTGGCGCTGTTCGTGGACCGGGGAGTGGAGGTCACTTACCTGCTGATTACGGATGGTGACGCGGGCGGCAACGAACGTACTCTGGACAACTCCGGCATGGCCGAACTCCGCAGGAGCGAGCAGCGTGCCGCGGCCAAGGCCGTCGGCGTGACGGACGTGCGCTTCCTCGGCTACTCCGACGGGCAGGTGGTGCCTTCGCTGGAGCTCCGGCGTGACATCGCCCGCGTGATCCGCCAGGTCCGACCGGACCTCGTCATCACCCACCACCCGGATCGCAACTATCGATTCATCGCCCCCAGCCACCCCGACCACCGCGCGGTCGGCGGCGCCACCCTGGACGCCGTCTACCCGGACGCCCGCAACCCCTACGCCTTCCCCGAGCTGCTCAGGGACGAGGGCCTGGAGGCGTGGACGGTGCGTGAGGTCTGGCTGAACGGCGGTCCGACCCCGAACCACTGGGTGGACATCACCGACGCCATGGACCGCAAGCTCGCGGCCTTGCAGTCGCATGTGAGCCAGGTGTCGCACGTGGAAGGCTTCGCCGAATTCGTCAGGGGCCGCTTCGCCGCCTGGGCCGAAGAGGCCGGCTTCGGCGAGGGCCGCTACGCGGAGGCCTTCCAAGTGGTCCCCACCGCCTGAGATTTTTACGGGACGGAACCGGGCGGCACGACCCATAGCGCGCGCTGCCCGGTGACCTGGGCGATGATGTCGAAGTCGAGGTCGTAATGCAGGACCGTCGCCCCGTGCACCTCGGCGCAGGCGGCGATCAGCAGATCCTCCGGCCTGATGCCGCGGTGCTGAGAGCGCTTGACGAGCTCTATCTGCACCTCGATGGCCCGCCTCTGCACCTCTTGGTCTACGGGGAGCGAGATGCACCGGCGCTGTGCCTGCAGGATGCGCTGGTAGTGGCCGAAGTCTCTGGCGCTGTAGAGCACCTCGAGGTCGATGACGCTACAGGTCGCCACGACGCGGGCCGCGTAGAGCGGATGGAGTGCCTTGGCAATCACCTCGCTGGTGCGTATGCGTGCCAGGGCGCTCTTGTCGAGCAGATACATCAGTCCTGTCGTCGCCACGCGTGCTTCATGACCTCCGGATCGAGCAGATCCGGGCTCCCTTCCGTGCGCCAGAACTCGAACGCGTGGATTGCGCTGGCCCTTTCCGTGTCCCGTTCGACGACTGCTCGGAGCGCGGAGTGAACCGTTTCCATCATGGTCGCCGTCCCGAGCTTTTTCTGGGCCGCTTCGAGAAGCTCCTTGTCGATGTCGATGACCGTACGCATGCAACACCACCTCCATACCTCCAGCGAATATCAGAACTTGTGATCTTGATATACGCGCTCCCGGAGACGGCACCGGCCTCAGGGAGGGCGTCCCGAGAGACCGTAAAGCATCGAGGTGAGGCGTATATGGAACGCTCCATGGAATGGGGGAGGATCCTCATCCATAGGTGAAGAACTCTCATTCAAAGAATGACCGCAGCACGCGGACTTACTTCTTCTTCGCGGCAATCCGGGCGAAGAGATAGCCCAAAGAGTTGGTCGCCAGGTGCAGCATGGCCGGAGCCAGGAGCCCGTTGTGGCGGCGTAGCTCGCAGAAAAGCACCCCCGCCGCCGCAGTGGACACGACACTTCCCGCCACCACTCGCGCCATGTCCAGATGGTTAGGGGACTCGCCGGCCGTCAGGGCACCCAGGGCCGGGTTGGCGCGGGCCATGTCCATGGCAGGCAGGACGTGCCAGAGGCCGAACAGGGTCGAGGAGACCGCCGTGGCGGCGACCGTGCCGTGCCGTTGGCGCAGCATGGCGTACAGGGCCCCGCGGAAGCCCACCTCCTCCAGGAGGACCGTGCCCAGCGGGACCTGGAGGAGGGCTTCTTCCAGGACGCGGGCGCGGGAGAGCGACAGGGCGCGCTCGTCGTGGAAGAGCGGCCTGGTGCGCGGGTGCGAGATCCCCACCGTGTACGCGGTGGCCACCGCCGCCGCCAGGGCGCCGCCCGCGATCGCGCCGCGGCGGCCGTGCTCGAAACCGAGCTCCTCCCACGACAGGCCGGACCTGCGGGCCATCGCCACCAGCGCGGCCGTGGCGGCGGTCGAGGTCAGCGGGCCCAGGCGGGGGGCGACCTTGTTGTTCATGAGGTTGGCGGCGGCGAGGAGGGCGATCGAGCGGAGGAGCACCCTTGCAGGCTACGTCGCGACGCGCCCGTCTCGCCCCGCCTCGGGCCAATCGCCCCCCGTCGCCGGAAGGACCCCGGTCAGGAGGCGGCGGCCGAGTTGCGCCAGCCCGCCGGGAAGCGGGTGCGGCGGCGCTCCTCCGGGGTGAGGCCACCCCAGATGCCCTCCGACTCGCCCGCTCGTAATGCGTAGGAGCGGCACTCCTCCATCACCTGGCAGCCCGCGCAGACCGCCTTGGCGCGCGCTTCCTGCAGAGGCGAGGGGGCGAGTGGGAAGAAGAGGTCAGGGTCGCTGGATCTGCACGCCCCCCGGCGCAGCCAGCCGATCTCCTCCAGTGGCATGGGTCAACGGTACGGCCTGGTCATGATCGACCACATCATCCTCTGGGTTGATCGAGGCATACACCCCCGGGAGACCTCATGGCTTCAGCAGGCGCCCACTCCGCCTCGGTAGCCGTTCGCGAACGACGCCTGCCGCTGCTCGGCCGTGCCGTGGGCGGCCGGGTTCAGCCAGTCGTCGGTGGGGTCGCCGGCGGCCGCCAGGCTGGTCAGCAGCTCCTCTTCGTCGCCCGGCTGCGCCGTCAGCGCGCCGGAGTTCACCAGTGCCGACAGGGTGCCGCCCGCGTAGCAGTCGGCCTGCAGCTCCATCTGCACGTTCAGCTGGAAGTCGGACCGTAGCTGGGCCTGGATGGAATGGCCGAACTCATGGGGAATGATCACATAGACCGACCCGTCCCCCATCTCGTTCCAGAGGCCCTCCATCCAGGCCTCGTCATAGGCGATGAAGTGGCCCACGGGGCAGTAGAAGGCGTTGTTCGGCACGGAGGGCTGACCGCCGCAGCTCGGCCCCGAGTCGCCGGAGTACGGGACGAAGTCGGCGATAGGCCGATATGTCTCCCCAAGCTGGGCGAACTGCTGCTTCCAGAATTCCTCCGCCAACGTCCGCGCCGTGCGGACATCGTCTTCGAACCGGTCTTCGTCCTGCGGATTCATGGACGGCGGGCGGGCGATGCCGCAGGAGGCCAGCAGCAGGACGAGGAACACGATCAGCGGACGGAGGGTCACGGGCTTCAGACCTCCCACAGGTGCACCGGCTCATTCGTGTGCATGCGCTCGATGTACTCGAGGGTCATGGCACGCAGTGCCTCGTGCCGGTCGCCTCCCTGCGCGTTGACCCGCTCCACCTGCCAGGTCGCCCCTGTACGCCCTGCCAGGCAGCGGCCCTCGATGATGGCGAGCAGCCGGTCGGCGACGGGCTGGGAGACGCCCCATTTGGCCAGCCCCTCGTGCGCCATGGGCAGCAGCCGGCGCAGGATCAGCTCGGCCGCGGGCACCTCGCCCATCCCCGGCCAGTACAGCCGCGCGTCCAGCCCGTGCCGCGCCGCGGCGCTGAGATTGTCCTCCGCCGCCTGGAACGACATCTGACTCCAGATCGGCCGCTCGGCGTACGGCAAGACGCGCATCAGACCGTAGTAGAAGGCGGCATTGGCCGCGACGTCGGCCACGGTGGGCCCGGCGGGCAGCACGCGGTTCTCCACGCGCAGGTGCGGCATGTCGTTCACCACCGCGTACACGGGCCGGTTCCAGCGGTAGATGGTGCCGTTGTGCAGGGTCAGCTCGTGGAGCTGGGGTGTGCGTCCCTGTTCGAGCTCGGTACGCGGGTCCTCGTCCTCGCAGAGCGGCAGCAGGGCCGGGTAATAGCTGACGTTCTCCTCGAACAGGTCGAAGACGCTCGTGATCCACCGCTCGCCGAACCACACGCGCGGCCGCACGCCCTGCGCCTTGAGCTCGGCCGGCCGCGTGTCCGTGGCCTGCTCGAACAGCGTGATCCTGGTCTCGCGGTGCAGCTCCTTGCCGAACAGGTAAGGGGAGTTGGCCGCGACCGCGACCTGCACCCCCGCGATGGCCTGGGCGGCGTTCCAGTGCGCGGCGAACGCCTCGGGGCTCACCTGCAGGTGGAGCTGCACGCTCGTGCAGGCGGCCTCGGGCGCGACGCTGTCGGCGTGCGTGTCGAGGCGTTCGACGCCTTCGATGCACAGATGCAGGTCCTCGCCGCGGGCGGCGAAGATCTGCTCGTTCAGCAGGCGGTAGCGGGGGTTCGCCGAGAGCGTGCCCTCGCCGATGTCCTGCTCGCGCAGCGTGGGCAGGATGCCGATCAGGACCAGGTGCCCGCCCTCGGAGCGGGCGCGTGACTCCGCATGGTTGAGCCGGGCCCGCACGTCGTTCTCCAGGTGGAGCGCGCCCTCGCCGCTCAGCTCCTGGGGTTGGATGTTGATCTCGATGTTGAACTGGCCCAGCTCGGTGGCCCAGTCCGGCTGCTCGATGGCCGCGAGCACCTCGGCGTTGCGCATGGCGGCCTCGCCGTCCGCGTCCACGATGTTGAGCTCGATCTCCAGGCCGGCGAGGGGGCGTTCGAGCTCGAAGCGAGCTTCACGCAGCATCTGGGCGAAGACGTCGAGACATCGTCGCACCTTTTCACGATATTTCCGCCGATGTTCGCGGCTGAAGACCACCACCGGCACGTCCCTGCCCATATCTGGAAATGTCGCACGCCAACGCCCCCAAGACCAGGTCACCCACCCACCCTTTCCTCCAAACCTTTACCGAACCCGACCCAGGCGAAGGCCTTGCGGCGTCTTGGTGGGCCTGGGTCCAGCGGTGACCACGGACTTGGCCCAGGATGCGCTCCGTAACGGTGCTTAGCCACTGAAGGGCTCAGAGGCCGTGTTCTTGGAAGGCCCTGCTCATGGTCGCGCTCGCACGGGGCTCCGCTGGTCACGCAAGCTGCCGCTCTCCGCCCCAAGCTCGCCGCGCTGTGTCTATGGTCGCGCTCGCACGGGGCTCCGCTGGTCACGCAAGCTGCCGCTCTCCGCCCCAAGCTCGCCGCTCCGCCAGCCGAAGTGCGGCGGGTGGCGGCCCAGTCGGCGAAGCCGTACAAGATGGGGGTTTGAAAAGCCTAGCCATGTACGGCGCCGCACGAAGATAGGGTTCGGGGATGCGTGTTTTGGTTAGTGGTGGGGCGGGTTATATCGGCAGCACGATGGCCTCGGCGTGTCTGGATGCCGGGATCTCGCCCGTGATTCTCGACAGTCTCGTGACCGGGCGGCGGGAGTTCGCCGACGGGCGGGCGTTCTACGAGGGGGATATCAGCGATGGCCCGCTGATTGACAAGATATTTGCCGAAAACCCCGATATCGAGGCTGTCATCCATTGCGCGGCACTCATCGTCGTGCCCGACTCCGTGGCCGACCCCATCGGCTACTACCGCGCGAATGTGGCAAAGAGCCTGGAGTTCGCCGACCATCTGCTCCGCAATGGCTGCACCCGGATGATCTTCAGCTCCTCCGCCTCGATCTACCGCACGGGCGAGGACCACACGGTGGACGAGGACTCCCCGCTCGACCCCATGAGCCCGTATGCGCGGACCAAGGCGGTGTGCGAGGCCATGTTCGCCGACATCGCCGCCACCCGCCCCATCAAGATTCTCTCCTTGCGTTACTTCAACCCCATCGGCGCCGACCCGAAGATGCGTACCGGCCTGCAACTGCGGCGCCCCAGCCACGCCCTCGGCAAGATGATCGAGGCGTACGAGGACCGGGTGCCCTTCCAGATCACCGGCACCGGCTACCCGACCAGGGACGGCACCGGCATTCGCGACTACGTCCACGTCTGGGACCTGGCCGCCGCGCATGTCGAGGCCCTACGGCGATTCGACGATCTGACGGCAAGCGTGATCAACCTGGGCACCGGAGCGGGCACCACCGTCCGCGAGCTGGTCGAGGCGTTCAATCGCGTCGTCGACAGCCCGATCGAGGTCGTCGAGGCCCCTTCCCGCCCCGGCGACGTGGCCGGCGCCTACACCCGCAGCGACCGCGCCCGCAGCCTGCTTGGCTGGCAGGCCCGCTACTCCGTCGAGGAGGGCATCAGGCACTCGCTCGAATGGGCGCGCCTGCGCGAGTCGCGACTCGGATAGACCCTGGACCGGGGCAGCGTCTCGTCATACGATTCGTATACGAACTGTTCGTACACGAAAGAAATCATGGAAGAAGCTGAGGCGGCCCGCGAGGTGGCACGGCTCTACCCGGCGGTCTACCGGCGATTCAAGGCGTCGAGAAAGCCGATCGCGGCCGGGCTGACCGCCCGGATGCACGCTGTGCTCGGCCACCTGCTGGCTGCGGGGCCGCTCACGCTGAGCGAGCTGGCCGAGCACCTGCAGCTGTCCAAGGCCGCGACCACCGAGCTGGTCACCCGGGTCGAAGAACGCGGCCTGGTGGCCAGGATCAGGGACGAGCGCGACCGGCGGCGGGTGTTCGTCTGGGTCACCGAAGAGGGAAGGGCGGCCGCCGCGGCGGCGGCGCCGCGGGTGCTCGAGGACGACCTGCTGGCGCAGGCCGTGCGGACGATGACACCGCAGGAACGCCAAGGGCTCGTGACTGGGCTGCGCGCGCTCCTGAGAGACGGAGAGGACGGGTCGTGAGCTGCGAGAGCTGCGGAATGCCGATGGAGAGCGCCGAGGACCACGCGCCGGGCCACCCCGGCAGCACCTGGTGCCGCTACTGCTCCAACACCGACGGGACGCTGCAGGACTTCGACGAGCGGTTCGAGCGCATGGTGCAGTGGGAGGTCCAGCGCACGGGCCGGCCGAGGCCCGAGGCCGAGGAGGCCACCAGGGCCTACATGCGCACGATGCCCGCCTGGCGCGACCACCCGAGGCTGATGTCATGAGGATCCTGGGCGTCGACAATGTCCTGGTCGGCGTGGCCGACCTCGATCGGGCCAAGGAGTTCTATGGTGGCGTGCTGGGGCTGAAGGAGAAGTTCTCGACAGGGGAGATGGCCCTCTACGCGATCGGGGAGGAGACCCCCGGCCTGCTGGTACGCGTCCAAGAGGCCGGTCCCGGCTCCATGCGCGTCTGGCTTGAGGTCCCCGACGCCCGCGCCGCGGCGGCCGAGCTGGGCGTGGAGCCGTTCGAGGTGTTCACGGGCTGGACGGTGGAGCTGGCGGACCCATGGGGGAACGTCATCGGCCTCACCGACTACGCCAAGCAGCCGCACCTCTCCCGCCTGGCGACGGGAGAGGGCTGAGATGATCAGATAGCTGGATCAGCTGCCGACGTTGGCGAGCGAGTCCCAGATGACGGACGCGTCGTCCTCACCGTTCTCGAACTCGGTAGCGATCTCATCCGCCGGCGGCGCCTTGATCGACACGGTGGTGCCCCAGCCGGAGAACCTGGTGTCCACGCTCACGCTGCCCTTCCCGCCGGACAGGACGGACATCGGGAAGGTCGACACCAGCCGGGTGGGCAGGCCGGCGGAGTTCACCGCGAGCCGCCAGCTGATCGTGCTCTTCAGGGCCTTCGCCGAGGGCTTGGAGACCCCGGTGGCGCGGAACCACGGGGACACCTTCCATAGGTCGCCCACCGTGATCTTGCCGGCGTAGCCGCCACTGGTGGGCTTGGCGCTCTTGAACAGGGTCTTGAGCGTGGCGGGCTCGGCGAGGTTCACCGGCTGGCTGTAGGTACCGGTCACGCCACCGGTCGGGCCCTTGGGGAGCTTGAACCAGTTCTTGTCCTCGGGCAGCATGGTCGCCCACATGCCTCCGGACAGGTACGACGTGGTGCCGACCCGGATCGTGCGCTCCGGTGAGGCCAGCGCCTTGAGCAGCTCCGGGGCGTCGTCCGCGTCCGCGCCCAGGTCCTTCAGGGAGATGTTGAACCTGCCGGTGCTGTCCGAGGCCGCGATGCCGGACTTGCTGAACTGCAGGGTGCCGCTGCGCCGGACGAAGATTGAGCGATCCCCCTCGACGTCGAGGGTGGTCCGCTCGGTGAACTTCACTCCCTTGCCGGGAACGAGCTGCTTCTTCACCGCGACGACGGGGTTCTTCGGTGCGGCGGCCATGGCGGGGGTCGCGGCGACCAGGGTGGCAGTGGTGGCTAACACCACGCCGGCGAGCATGCGCTTCATGCGGATTCCTTTGTTGAGGGGGATTACCGGTGCTTCCCGCCGAAACTTTCGTGCCTCGGGGTGAAGCGAGGTAGGGAAAAGCTGGGTCGTGATCCTAGCGTTCCGGTACGCGTCGTGGATATCGGTGATCCTGCGCATACACGTAACGTCCCATGGCGATCACGGACGGGAATGGCCCTCGGTTTCCTTCGAATCGGATAACCGGGGGCCCCAGGAATCCTGGCCATTAAAGATCACGGCCATATATCGGCACTCGGGCGCTCCGGCGGCGAATCGGTGCATTTCTCGTGCAGATCATCATCTGGGCACCCTTGCCGGAAGTGAGACCGGAGGTGAGGCTTGGAAGTGAGATCAGCGTCACATAGTGGGAGAACCATGACCCGGTGACCTGGGCAGGTCAAGCTTGGGGCTAGGCTTCACTGGCGGAAACGCCCGGCACGCACGGGTTGCCCGGGCCGTCGAACATCAGTCGGATAAGCAAGGACGGACCCTCGTGGACCTGTTCGAACATCAGGCGAAGGAGCTCTTCGCTGACTACGGCATCCCGGTGCCGCGCGGCATCGTCGCCCACACGGTGGAGGAGGTGCGGGCGGCCGCTGAGCAGTTGACCGGCCGCGTCGTCGTCAAGGCCCAGGTCAAGACCGGTGGCCGGGGCAAGGCCGGAGGCGTGAAGGTGGCCGATGACGCCGCCGACGCCGTCGAGAAGGCCACCGCCATCCTGGGCATGGACATCAAGGGCCACACGGTCCACAAGGTGCTCGTGGAGGAGGCCAGCGCGATCGCGGAGGAATACTACTTCTCCTTCCTGCTCGACCGTGCGAACCGTACGTTCCTCGCGATCTGCTCCGCCGCCGGCGGTATGGACATCGAAGAGGTCGCCCACAGCGCCCCCGAGAAGGTCGCCAAGGTGCCGGTCTCGGCGCTGACCGGCATCGACCGGGCCAAGGCCCGCGAGATCGCGGTGGCCGGCGGGCTCCCGGAGAAGTCGCTCGACGGCGCCGCCGAGCTCATCGAGAAGCTCTGGTGCTGCTTCGTCGACGAGGACGCCACGCTCGTCGAGGTCAACCCCATGATCCTGTCGGCCGATGGCCAGGTGAAGGCGCTCGACGGCAAGGTCACGCTCGACGACAACGCCTCCTTCCGCCAGCAGGAGCACGAGGCGCTGGCAGACAAGGCCGCCGAGGACCCGCTCGAGGCCGCGGCCAAGGAGAAGGACCTCAACTACGTCAAGCTCGATGGCGACGTCGGCATCATCGGCAACGGCGCGGGCCTGGTCATGTCCACCCTCGACGTCGTGGCCTACGCCGGTGAGGCGTTCCCCGGCAAGCCGTCCCCCGCCAACTTCCTCGACATCGGTGGTGGCGCGTCGGCCGAGGTCATGGCCGCCGGCCTGGAGATCATCCTCTCCGACCCCGACGTGAAGTCGATTTTCGTGAACGTCTTCGGCGGCATCACCGCCTGCGACGCCGTCGCCAACGGCATCGTCTCGGCGTTCAAGCTGCTGGAGAGCCGGGGCGAGGCCGTGACCCACCCGCTGGTGGTCCGCCTCGACGGCAACAACGCCCAGCTCGGGCGACAGATCCTGGCCGACGCCGCGCTCCCGCGGGTCGAGCTGGTAGACACGATGGACGACGCGGCCAAGCGTGCCGCCGAGCTCGCTGCGGTAGGTGCGTAACTCATGGCCATCTGGTTGACCGAGAACAGCAAGATCATCGTTCAGGGCATGACCGGCGGGGAGGGCACCAAGCACACCCGCCGCATGCTCGCCTCCGGCGCCAAGGTCGTGGGCGGCGTCAACGCCCGCAAGGCCGGCACCGTTCACGAGAGCCTGCCCGTGTTCGGCACGGTCAAGGAGGCCATGGAGCAGACCGGCGCCGACGTGTCGGTCGTGTTCGTGCCTCCGGCGTTCACCAAGGACGCCGTCAAGGAGGCCATCGACGCCGAGATCCCGCTCGTCGTGGTGATCACCGAAGGCGTCCCGGTGCACGACAGCACCGAGTTCTGGGCCTACGCCGTCACCAAGGGCAACAAGACCCGCATCATCGGCCCCAACTGCCCCGGCATCGCCTCTCCCGGCGCCTCCAACGCCGGCATCATCCCCGCCGACATCACCACCGCCGGCCGCATCGGCCTGGTCTCGAAGTCCGGCACGCTGACCTACCAGCTCATGTACGAGCTGCGCGACTTCGGCTTCTCGACCGCTGTCGGCATCGGCGGCGACCCCGTCATCGGCACCACGCACATCGACGCGCTCCAGGCCTTCCAGGAGGACCCGGGCACCGACGCCATCGTGATGATCGGTGAGATCGGCGGCGACGCCGAGGAGCGGGCCGCGGCCTATATCGAGCAGCACGTGACCAAGCCCGTGGTCGCCTACGTGGCCGGCTTCACCGCGCCCGAGGGCAAGACGATGGGCCACGCGGGCGCCATCGTGTCCGGCTCGGCCGGCACCGCCCAGGCCAAGAAGGAAGCCTTGGAGAAGGTGGGCGTCCGCGTCGGCAAGACCCCGTCGGAGACGGCACGCCTCATGCGCGAGATCATGCAGGCTCGTTGATCATCGCCAAGAGGGCCCCGCGCGGCACGCCGCGCGGGGCTTTCCCATGTGTGGACAGCGCAGATCGTCTGATGGGGGGAGACGCCGCGTGGGGCACGAGGCGTCCGTCAGCCGCCCGGTGAGCGGCCCACGGATCACCACGGAGTCGGCCCACGGGCCTCCGTTGGCATCGTGCCTCGCTCTCTCCGGCCCAGGCTCATCGCTCCTGCTTATGGTCGCATTCGCTACGGGCCTCCGTTGGCATCGTGCCTCGCTCTCTCCGGCCCAGGCTCATCGCTCCACTGACCGGGTCAGAAGGCGTCCCCTGGACAGAGGGCGACCAACGACGGTGCTGGGGCGGCCACGTTGCAGCATAAAAGATTGAATATTAATCCCCCGGCGCGTCAACCAAGCACTGGTTGGGAAAGGTTGAGAAAATCACCTACTGTGACGGCGATTATCGACCAGTTGCGCGCTGCCCCCCGGTCGGTGCTCGGCAAGCTCCCCCGGGTCCCTGGCGACGACGACGAGTCCAGGCGACCGCTGCCCGTGTCGGGCATGCTGGCCGCGGCATGCACGCTGGGCGTCGGCTTGGCCGCACTCACCACGCTCACGCTGATCGGGTGGATCGCCGCCCCGCGCGGCACGCTGGGCTCCGGGCTGCCGGGTGTGTTCCGTACGGCGGCGCAGCTCTGGCTGGCCGCGCACCACGCCGGGTTCGCGATCCCCGGCGGGCGGGTCGGGTTGTTGCCACTAGGGCTGATCATGCTGCCGGCCGTGCTGCTCTATCGGGCGGGACGCTGGATGGCGCGCGATGCCGACCTGCGGCTCCGGCTGCCCGCGCGGCTACCCAAGAACAGCCCGCGGGAAAAGGCCCAGGCTCGCCGCCGGGCCCAACTGGTGCTGGTGGTGCAGGCGGGAGTGTCGCTGGCGGCCCCGTACGCGCTGCTGGCCGGGCTGATCGCGCTCGTGGCGAGCAACGACATCACGCAGCCGTTCATCGGTGAGGCGTTGTTCAGCCATTTCGTGCTGGCGTTCCTGGCGGGGGCGCTGGCCACCGCGCGGATGATCGGGCCCTGGCGGGTGATGCTCCGGCTGTTGCCCGAGCGGGTGCGCGCGCTCACCGTCGGCACGGCGATGGCCACCGCGTTGTTGCTGGTGGCCGGGCTGGCACTGGTGCTGGTCGCCGTCGTGCTGAACTTCGACCAGGTCAGGGAGCTGTCCAGCGTCCTGTCGCCCGGGCTCGTGGGCGGGCTACTCCTGGTGCTGCTCCAGTTGCTCTATCTGCTCAACGTCGTCATCTGGGCGTTCTCGTATATCGCCGGACCGGGGTTCGCCATCGGTGCGGACACTCTGGTCGCGCCCACGGGCGTGCAGCTCGGCACGGTGCCGAGCCTGCCGTTGCTGGGGGCGTTGCCGGAAAGCGGGCCGGTGCCGGCGTGGATGATGGCGGTGATCGCGCTGCCGTTCGCGGCGGGGGCCGTGGCGGGGGTGATGGTGGCCAGGATCTCGCCGTCGCCGTCGTATGAGGCGGCGCCGCTCTGGGGATTCCTCACGGGAGTGTCCACCGGGGTCGTGGCGGGGGCGCTGGCGGCGCTGTCCGGTGGGCCCATCGGCGGCGGACGGCTGGCGGCGATCGGTCCCTCACCTTGGGAAGTGGCGTTGTCGGTAGCGCTCGAGGTCGGCGTGGCCGCGGGCATCTCCGCCGGCGTGACGAACCTGCTGCTGATCAATAAGCGGGCCCGCGCGCCGCTCGACAAGGCGGCCGCCCCGGTACGCAAGGCGGGCGCGGCGATCGCCAAGGCGGCGAGCAAGGTGGGCTTGGCGGAGTCGGACCCGCGCCCGCTGCCCGGCCACTGGATGGACGCCACCGAGGCGGACACTCAGGAGATCCCGGTCATCAGGGACGACTGGCAGGACGAGCACGCCTCGGCGGCCGAGGAGACGCTGGCTCAGGCGCGTCCCCGCGTGGCGGAGACACGCCCGCCGCGTAACGACATCGTCGACGAGTCCGACGACCGCGGCGGTCATGTGATCTATCTCGATCCCTATGCTTGGGACAAAGACTGATCCGTTTTTCCTTTACGCTGCGACGTGGTTGCCCCACGCGCCGTCGTGGGTTGCCCCTCTGTCCCGGGAGCCTGGGTCGAAGAGAGCGCGGCACGATGCCAACGGCAGGCCCGTAGCGAACGCGACCATAAACAGGGCGCGCCGCCGTGACGCCGCACAGTGAGTGCGCTGCCGGGTGGCGACGACCGGAAAACCTGGCCGGCTCAGGGCTGCATGGCGCCCAGGAGTTCGAGGACGTCCGGGGGCAGCTTGCGCTCGGCCGCGTCTCGGAACTGGGTGAAGCACTCGCCCTGCGAGGACACCGTGCCGGCGCCCTTCATGCACTCCTGGTAGGCGGCGTATTCATCCATCAGGTAAAGCTGCATCCCCGTGGCCATGGCCGACAGTGCCAGCGCGATCGAGGAGATGGTGATGCCGCCCACGGCCATCCCCGTGGGCTTGCTCGCGGCTTTCAGCAGCGGCAGCGCCCGGATCCCGGCCGCCAGCGCGAACAGCGCCATGACCAGGCCGGCGAGCGGCAACATGAACGTCATGGCCAGCGCTGCGATGGACAACCAAATCGCTCGGCGACCCGCCGATTCGGCGGGCTGCTGGCCTGCCGGTGCCTGCACCGGTGTCGACACCTGACCTCCTCTGCGTCGCCGGGTGAGGAACAGATACCCTGGCAGCCCACCCTGTTTTCCTCTTGGAGAGTGCGCGTGTCTAAGGCTGGGCGGCTCGTCGTCCTCGTCTCCGGCTCTGGAACCAACCTACAGGCCCTGCTGGACGCTTCTGCCGACCCGTCGTACGGGGTTCGCGTGGTGGCGGTCGGCGCCGACAGGGAGGGGATCGAGGGGCTGGTCCGGGCCACCAAGGCAGGCGTCCCGACTTTTGTCGAAAAATTGGGCAATTATCCGACAAGGGCGGATTGGGACCGCGCGATCGCGGCCAAGATCGCATCGTACGAACCCGACCTGGTGGTGTCGGCAGGCTTCATGAAGATTTTGGGTACGCCGACGCTCGAGGCCTTCCCTGTGCTCAACACCCACCCGGCGCTGCTGCCGTCCTTCCCGGGCGCGCATGGCGTGCGCGACGCGCTGGCCCACGGGGTCAAGGTCACCGGCTGCACGGTGATGCTGGCCGACGAGGGAATCGACACCGGGCCCATTGTCGCCCAGGAGGCGGTGCCCGTGCTTCCGGACGACGACGAGGCGGTCCTGCACGAGCGCATCAAGACCGTCGAGCGCCGTCTACTCGTCGAGATCGTCGGCCGGATGGCCCGCGAGGGCTGGACGGTCAGCGGACGCCATGTCCGCATCGGCAACCAATCAGGAGGGGAAACCACGTGACTCGCATCGCCATCCAGCGTGCGCTGATCGCTGTTTACGACAAGTCCGGGCTCGAGGAGCTGGCCAGGGCCCTCGACGGCGCTGGGGTGGAGATCGTCTCGACCGGCGGCACGGCAGCCGCGATCTCGTCGTACGGGATCCCGGTGACGAAGGTCGAGCAGCTGACCGGGTTCCCCGAGTGCCTCGACGGGCGGGTCAAGACGCTGCACCCGCGGGTGCATGCCGGGCTGCTGGCCGACGTCACCAAGCCGCACCACGTGGCCCAGCTGCAGGAGCTGGAGATCGACCCGTTCCAGCTGGTGGTGGTCAACCTCTACCCGTTCCAGCAGACGGTGGCCTCCGGAGCCTCCGACGAGGAGTGCGTCGAGCAGATCGACATCGGCGGGCCCGCCATGATCCGCGGCGCCGCCAAAAACCACAACACCTGCGCTGTCGTGGTCGATCCCGGCTACTACGGCGACGTGCTCACGGCCCTGGCCGAGGGCGGCTTCACCCTGACCGAGCGGCGGCGGCTCGCGGGCATCGCGTACGCACACACGGCTTCCTACGACGTGGCCGTGGCCAACTGGTTCGGGAGCGCGTACGAAATGGAAGAGCTCCCGGCCTTCACGGGGGCCGCGTACGAACGCAAGTCGACCCTCCGCTACGGCGAGAACCCGCACCAGCGTGCCGCGCTCTACACGGCCGGCGCCGGCGGGCTGGCCAACGCCGAGCAGTTGCACGGCAAGGAGATGTCCTACAACAACTATCTCGACGCCGATGCCGCGTGGCGGGCCGCCTGGGACTTCTCCGACCCGTGCGTGGCCATCATCAAGCACCAAAACCCGTGCGGCATCGCGATCGGCTCCGACGTGGCCGACGCGCACCGCAAGGCGCACGCCTGCGATCCGGTGTCGGCGTTCGGCGGGGTGATCGCCGTCAACCGGCCGGTCACGGTGGAGCTGGCCAGGCAGATCGCCGACGTGTTCACCGAGGTCGTCATCGCGCCCGCCTTCGACGCGGAGGCGCTGGAGGTGCTGCGCGAGAAGAAGAACCTGCGGCTGCTGGCGTGCGCGGAAGGGCCGGCGCAGCCGACGGAGTTCCGCAAGATCGACGGTGGGCTGCTGGTGCAGACCGTCGACCGGGTCGACGCGCCCGGCGATGCGGCGTCGCAGTGGGAGCTCAAGACCGGCGAGCCTGCTTCACCCGAGGTGCTGGCCGACCTGGAGTTCGCCTGGCGCGCCTGCCGCTCGGTGAAGTCCAACGCCATCCTGCTGGCCGGCGACGGCGCCACAGTCGGGGTAGGCATGGGGCAGGTCAACCGGGTGGACTCCTGCCGCCTGGCGGTCACCAGGGCGGGGGAGCGCGCGCCTGGCTCCGTGGCGGCCTCGGACGCCTTCTTCCCGTTCCCTGACGGGCTGGAGGTGCTGGCGGAGGCGGGCGTGAAGGCGATCGTCGAGCCCGGCGGCTCCATCCGGGACGACCTGGTCGTGGAGGCCGCGGAGAAGGCAGGCATCACCCTCTACTTCACTGGCACCCGCCACTTCTTCCACTGATCGTCCGCTAAAAGGCGACATGAGCGATCATGTCGCCCTTTAGTGCGTTTGGGGGGCGAGCACGGGTCATGTCCGGTTAGCCTGAGTGCCTCCCCGCTGAGCCCATTCACACGGAGTTCTCCTTGCTCGATGCGATCCTGCAGGCGTTCGTCACCATGAACGGCTTCGCCACCAGCCCCGTCGTCCTCCTGGTGCTCGCCTTCGTCGGCGCCTACCTCGGCAGCCGAGTCGTCGAGATCATCCCGTTCACCCGCCGGATCATCGAGCGCAGAGAAGCCCAGGGCGCCGAACGCGACTAGCCCTGGTCATCGAGCCCGCCTCAGGGTGTGCCTCACGTGTGCGGTGGATGCAGCCGCCAGGCCAGCTTGGCGGCGCCGGCCAGGCTCGCACGCACGCCCAGGATGCTCTGCCTGACCTGGACCGCCCGGACAAAGGGCAGGCCGGCCACATCGTCGAGCGCCCGCTGCAAGGGCTCGAACAGCACCTTGCCCGCGGCCGACACACCGCCGCCGACCACCACGGTCTGGACCTCTGCCGCGGCCGCGGTGGACGCGATCATGCCGGCCAGCGCTCTGGCGCCGCGCTCGAATGCGGCGAGCGCGATCGCATCCCCCGCCGCAGCGTCCCGCGCCAGGGCCCGCGCGTCCGCCTTCACCTCGGTACGACCGGCCCCGGCTGAGCCGGCGGGCTCCGCTGGGCCGGGGAGCTCCGCTGGGCCGGCGGCCCCCGCTGGGCCGGCAGGCTCTGGTGTGCCTGCAGGCTGTGCGGCGCCGACGATCTCTTTGGTGCTGGCGGTCTCAACGGTGCCGGCCTGATCGGTGCGGGTGGCGGCGGCGGGGTCGGCTGACGACGCGCTGGGTGACCAGCCGTTCTCCAGAGCCCAGCGGGCAAGGTTGGGGCCGCTGGAGTAGCGCTCCACGCATCCCCGGCCACCGCATTCGCAGCGTTCCCCGTAGGGGTCGATACTCATATGCCCGACATGTCCGGCGTTACCGGTCGGGCCCAGGAGCGGTGCGCCGTCGAGCACGATGCCGCCCCCGATGCCGGTGGACACGACGATGCCGAGCAAGGACGCACTGTCGCGCCCCGCACCCAGCCAATGCTCCCCGAGCGCGAAGCATTGTGCGTCGCCCGCCAGCACGGTGGGCAGCCCCGTGAGCTTCTGTACCTCCTCGCGCAGTGGGAAGCCGCGCCAGTTGGCGATGTTGACCGGGCTCACGGTGCCGGTGGCGAGGTCCAGCGGGCCCGCACAGCCGATCCCGGCGGCCACCGGTGGCGGGCCGCTCTCGGTCACCTCCGTGATGAGAGCCGCCAGGGCGGACATGACGTCCGTACGCGGCGTGGGCCGGGTAGCGGAGCACAAGACGGAACCGGCCTCGTCCACCAGCGCGGCGGCGAGCTTGGTTCCTCCGATATCAATGGCAAGTACGCAGGTCATCAATGTTTGTGGTGGTTGTCGGGCTGGCGAGGGTCGCCAGGGTGTTCCAGTCCGGGCACTAGCTTGACCTTCTCGGCACGCAGCTCATCGAGCCGGCGGGCGAAGGCCCTCCGCCGCGCGGCCTCCAGCAAACCATCCGCCGGCAGGGCGGAGGTGCTGTGGTGGCGTGGAGGGCCGGGGGATCCAGGAGATGGGGAGATTCCTTGCTCTGGCGTCGGGGCGACTCCTTGTCCGTGTGCGGAGGTGACGGCTGGGTGATGGGGGCCGAATGAGGCGGGAACGGCTGGTTGCTCGGGGCCGGGTGAGGCGAGAACGGCTGGGTGATCAGGGCCGGGTGAGGTGGGGACGGCTGTGGCCAGGTGCCAGCCCAGGGCGTCCTCGACCGGGCCCACGAGCGCGCCGTACGGCCGGTGCAGGATCGCCTCGGCGATCGCGGCCGGCAGCGAGTCGAGGCTCACGGCGCCGAGAGGTTCGAGGTCGTCCGGTCCGGCCTGCTCGGCGCTCGTCCGGTCGGCGAACAGACGGTGGTGGACAACGTGCCTGGGGGAGCGTTGAGGGGAGGTGCGGGCTCGCCACTCCGCTGGGATCTCTGCCATGGCGGTGACGTGCTCGAACAGGGTGCGCACCCACGGGCTGCCGTTGTAGGCGGCGGCGTTGATCGAGCCCAGCTCGACGGCCGCCACCCGATCGAGCGGCCCGCCCTCCACAGGAGCAAGGCCCAAGCCTCTGGCGGCGGTCTCGCACAGGGCTTCGGTGAGGATGACCTGGGTCAGCCACCGGGCCAGCTGGCGGTCTTCAGAACTGCCTGGAACGGGCAGCGCCGCGCGGAGCGGGCCGCCGCGTAGGCCGGCGAGGCGCCGGTCGAGGCGCTCACGTGGGATCGGCCGGTCCCCGACCCAGCCGATGACACCGTCCGGTCCCGGTGCGGTGGCGCGGGAGCCAGGAGCGGCGTGCGCGGGCACCGCTGGGCGGTGATGGAAGTGATGGCTCATCGGGGCACCTCGCGGCGGGCTGCCCGGCCGTGGCGGCGATCGACCGTCACTAGGGCACCATCCTTACTGCGAGGGCCGCGTAGGGGTCTCATCGGGTCACCTCCAGGCGGATCGCCGGGGAGTATTGGCAACGGCCGTACCACATGACCTTGGCGAGTGCCCAGGCATGCCCGTCTGGTGCGTCCTCGGGCACTTCCACCGGGAACGACACCTCCGCTATTTCGCCGGCCGCCACGGTGAAGCCCTGGATGACGCGGGGGAGCAGAGTCCACGTGCCCCAGGGTGATGCCAGCTGGGACTCACCACGGATCTCGTCTGCCGTGGTGTTGGTGAGTCGGAGGACGAGGGCGGTGCGGTCGCCGGGATGGAGGGAGAGGACGTCCGTGACCGGGCTGACCGAGAGGCCGGTCGAGCGGGCCTCGGGCGAACTGGTGCCCTTGACAGCGGTGCCCGAGGCCGGGGGCAGGCCTGGGACGGGAAGTTCGGGGGCGTCGCCCACGGCCACGGTGGCGACGTCCTCGATGAGCTGGCCGGCGACGAAGGTGCGGGCGGAGACGAAGTGCAGGCCCGTGTCCGGCTGCGGCGGCGTCACGGTGACCGGGAAACGTACGTGGCCACCAGGGGACAGGCGGAAGGGGCGTTGGACGGGGGTGGCGATCCAGCCGGGCGGGACCCGGAGATCGACCACGCCTTCGTGGGGCTCCTCGGTCAGGTGGGAGGAGACCACGACCTCCAGCTCAAAGGGGCCCTCTGGTGAGGTGACGAGGCCGGGGCCGACCGCGATGGAGATCGGGAGGTAGCCGAGCGGCGCCGGGCCCTTGTTGTGCAGCCAGTAGCGGCTGTAGACGGGCTGGGCCTGCTCGGTCGTGGGTCCGAGCTCGGGCCGTGCCGGTGGGGGCGGGGCGCTGGCCAGGAAGGTCGCGACCTCGAAGCCGGTCATGGTGAGGTCGAAGGCCGGTGCGCCGGGACGTTCGAGCAGGTCCGCATGGGTGAGGTCGGTCAGCGGGAGGATCGGGGAGTCGATCTCGACCTGGGCGCCCAGGCCGGTCGATTCGATCAAGCGGATGGTCACGCCACGGCCGGGCTCGGCGGTGCGGCCGTGGGCGTGCGGGTTGCCGGTCGCCTTGATGGTGCTCACGAGCACATCGCGGGGCGGCGAGAGCGTGAGGAGCGAGTGGGCCGGCGGGAGCTCGCCGTCCTGGGCGTTCAGCGTGCGGGGCAGGAGCGGGGTGATGTGCTCCTGGCCTGCGGCGGGCAGGCGCAGGGCGCGCCAGTCGCCGTCGCCGGCGACCAGTGCGTAGGAGAACTCGTGGGTCCAGTGCTGGAGCTGGAAGCCCGAGCCGTCCGGGGTCGTGCGGTGGGGCGGATCCAGCCAGATGCCCGAGGGCCAGCCCGTGCAGGAACGCATCAGCGACAGGTGCAGAGCCCCGTCCGGGTCGACGGCGAAGCCGGGCAGGCCGTACGTCAGCAGCGCGACCGTCCGGTCCTCCAGGCGCTCCGCCCCGAGCGGGCACACGGCGTCGATCGTGGCGTCGGCCAGGTCGGCCACCAGGTCCGCGATGGGACCGGCGACGATCAGGGCGGGCAGGGCACGGAGGTCACGCAGGTCGGCGCTCGGCTGCCAGACCTCCGCCAGCGGGCGTTCGGCGGGGACCCACACGCGGGGCGCGCCCGACTTCAGGGCATCCAGATAGACGGGGTCGGCCTGGGCGAGCAGGTCGGCGGCCACGGGGTTGGTGTCGGGGCCGCCCACGACGATGCGTACGTCCGGGAGGTTCGAGTCGACGTCCAGCCAGCCGTATCGGGTGCCGGAGGCCGACGACGTGGTGGCGGTCACGCCCGCTCGGGCCAGCGCCACCACCAGGTCGCGGGCCTCCGGGGCGTCGGCGAGCGTAGGCACCACGACCTCGGCCACGCCCAGCGCCCGCGCGCCGGCCTCGCCGAGATCGACCTTGGCGGTGGCGGACAGGCCGAACCACGTGTTGGCCGGGTTGTCGAGCGTCCATGGATGCTCGGCCGTGTCCACGTCGGGGAGCGCGAAACCGCGGCCCACCACGGCGCCCGACACGTCCGACACCGGCAGCGCGCCTTCGACCCGGGCGGGGAAACGGACGCGGAACAGGCGGTCGGCGCCGGTGTGGTCGAGCACGCGGGTGGCGAAGTCGATGCGGTCGGAGCCGGTGAGCAGGGTGACGGTCTGCTCGTACGAGACCTCCCCCACCTCGCCGGTGACGATCAGGCGCCGGCCGATCGCGCTCGTCTCCGTGCGGGCGCTCAGTGTCCGGGTGCCGGCCGAGCCGACGGCGTGGCCTGTGGGGATGAGGTGCCAGGGGCCCTCGCCCATGTCAGGGTGCTGGGGGTATTCGTGGTAAAGGCGCAGCTCGTTGCCGAGCCCGGACAGCAGCTCCTGGCCCGAGGCCCGGTCGAGGATCGAGGTCAGGCCACCGCCTTGGGAGGGGTCGGCGGTGATGCGCCAGCGGTCATTCTCGATCGTGATGGCGCCGTGCGCCGGTGCGGGCTGCCAGGTGGTGGGGGAGCCGGGAACCATCCGGTAAGTGCGCCAGCCCAGCGAGGGAACGTCCTGGGCCAGGAAGGTCACCGTGCCGTCCTCCACCACGGCAGGCACGCCGGCCACCGTGTGACCGGCAGGCAGGCGCACGCGTGCCAGCCCGTCACGGGCGAACGGCAGCGTGTTCGTGACCACGACGCTCGGCGCGTCCACCGCGATCTGACCGGTCAGGGCGTCCAGGGCGGTGTCCCTGGCGGCCGTGGCCAGGTCGTAGGCCTCCCGCCAGCCGGTCAGCAGGTCGATGTAGACCTGATCGGACTCCGAGCCCGTGATCGCGTCGTGGTGCGCGCCGTAGGCCAGCTGCCGCCACACCTTGTCCAGCGCCGTGTGCGGGTAGCGGCCGAGGCCGAGCGCCTGCGCGAACGCCGACAGCCGCTCGGCGTCGAGCGCGGCCACCTCGGCGGCGCGCTGCGCCTGCTTGGTGTCGATGTAGGAGACGTCTTTGCCTGTGTAGATGGGGTTCATATCGCGGGTTTGGGGGCTGAAATGCGACATGTCGGCGCGGACAGCGTTCAGGAAGTCCCGCGGGGTGGCGCACACGAACCTCGGCCACACATAGCGGGCCGCCCACGTGCGGTGGACGTCGGTGATCCACTTGTTGGGCGGTGTGTAGTCGGTGCCCACGGGGAGCAGGACGTGCTTCGTCGCGGCCACGGGCTTGAGCGACCGGTAGAGGTCGTAGACCGCCTGGCAGGCGCCCTCCAGCGTGGGCGCGGAGTCCATCCACCAGCCCGCCGAGTAGTGGGCGGGCATGTAGTGGGTGAGCACGCCCTGCCCGGATGGCGAGATCCACTCGAACTCGCTCGGGAACTGCATCATGGCCGCGTCGTTCTTGGCCTGCTGGAAGTTCTTGTGGATCGGCCCCCACTGGTGGAACGGCCCGCGCGCCCACGCGCTGCCGGTCAGCCCTGCCGCCGCCAGATAGCCGGGGAACTGCGGGTCGTGCCCGAACACGTCCAGCTGCCACGCCGTGCGCGGATCGCCGCCCAGGATGTCGCGCTGGTAACCGATCCCGTAGACGAGGTTGCGGATGGTGCTCTCGGCGCCGGTCAGATTGGTGTTGGGCTCGTTGTAGGTGCCGCCGATCAGCTCGGCCCGCCCCTCGGCCATGAGGGCGCGCAGATCGGCCCGTCGTTCGGGATGGGTGTCGAAGAACGGCTTGAGGTAGTCGACCTCGGCCAGCACGAAGCGGTAGTCGGGGTCGCGCAGCGCCAGCTCGATGTGCGCCTCGACCAGCGCGAACGCGTTTCGCTCCCAGAGGGGTCTGGTGGTGGCGTCGGCGGAGAGCAGCTCCCACGGGCTGGTGTAGGCCGCCTGGGTGTTCCACCACACGGGGTCGTAGTGGAAGTGGGACACCATGTGCATCGTCCAGCCCGGCTCCTCGGCCGTGACCGTGATCTCCAGGGACTCCTCGCCCAGCGTCACCACGCACGGCAGGGCGGCGCCGGGCGGTGCCGTCAGGGTCAGGGGAATCTCCAGAACGCCGGAGGCGGTGGCGGGCACGGTCACCGGCTCGGCCAGCCGCACGCCCTCGCCGCGCAGCTCCAGGGGCGTGTCGCGCTCTCCCTGTGCGACGGTGACGCGGAGCACCTGGTGCGGCTCGGCCTCGGAGCCCACGAAGAGGTCGGTCGACTCGGCGGACAACAGGCGGACAGGCAAGGGGGACCTCCGGGGACAGCGTGATGCTGGCGCCCGTAACACTAAGCCCTTCGAAGATCAATGACAACGATGTCAAAGACCGCCTGTGGATAACTTGTGCTGGTTGGCTGGGGTCTGTGGATAACTTGCGAGCGCTCCTCCTCCTGCGCGTGCGCCGGCGGGTCAGGCCGGTGCGAGGGGCGGACGGAGGCATGGAAGGATTGCCTGCATGAGCGCAGTGAAACTCGATGGCAAGGCGACCGCCGCCAAGATCAAGGCAGACCTCACGACCCGAGTGGCCGCGCTCAAGGAGCGCGGCATCACACCCGGCCTGGGCACCGTGCTCGTGGGCGACGACCCGGGCAGCCAGATCTACGTGGCAGGCAAGCACCGTGACTGCGCCGAGGTGGGCATCGCCTCCATCCGCGTCGACCTGCCGGCCACCGCCACGCAGGCCGAGGTCGAGGCGGCCATCGACGAGCTCAACGCCTCCCCCGAGTGCACCGGCTACATCGTCCAGCTCCCCCTCCCCAAGCACCTCGACACGATGGCCCTGCTGGAGCGCATGGACCCGGCCAAGGACGCCGACGGCCTCCACCCGGTCAACCTCGGCCGCCTCGTCCACATGGTGGACGCGCCGCTCCCGTGCACCCCGCACGGCATCGTGCTGCTCCTGCAGGAATACGGCGTGCCGATCAAGGGCGCCGAGGTGGCCGTGGTCGGGCGCGGCATCACGGTGGGCCGCTCGCTGGGCCTCCTGCTGACCCGCCGCAGCGAAAACGCCACCGTGACCCTGTGCCACACCGGCACCCAGGACCTGGCCGGCCACGTGCGCCGGGCGGACATCGTGGTGGCGGCGGCGGGCGTGCCCGGCCTGATCACCCGCGACATGGTCAAGCCCGGCGCGGCCGTCCTCGACGTGGGGGTCTCCCGAGTGGACGGCAAGATCGCCGGCGACGTGGCGCCGGACGTGGCGGAGGTCGCCGGCTTCCTCACGCCCAACCCGGGCGGCGTCGGCCCCATGACCCGTGCTCTCCTGCTCTCCAACGTGGTGGAGGCCGCAGAACGCCAAGCAAGGTGAACGATTGCAAGGCGCCGAGATCCCCGGCGCCTTGCAGTCTCGCTAGAAGGGGTACGCGGCCACGTCCCCCTGTACGGTGACCCACTGGGTCTCCGTGAAGGCGTCCGCGTTGGCGGGCCCGCCGAACCTCGTGCCGGTCCCCGAGGCGCCCACCCCGCCGAACGGCGCCACGGCCTCGTCGTCCACCGTCTGGTCGTTGATGTGCACGATTCCCGTCGGCACCAGGTCGGCCAGCGCCAGCCCCTTCATGACGTCGCGGGTGAGGATGCCGAGCGACAGGCCGTACTCCGTGTCGGCGGCCAGCGCCGCCGCCTGCTCCAGCGAGGAGAACGTCATCACCGGCGCCACCGGCCCGAACACCTCCTCCGCGTACGCCGGCGCGTGGGCCGGCACCCCGGCCAGCACGGTGGGCCGGTAGAACAGCCGGTCGTACGTCCCGCCCGCGGCGAGCCTGGCCCCGGCCGACACGCTGTCGGTGACGAGCCGGTGCACCCGGTCCCGCTGCCCGGCGTCGATGAGCGGGCCGAGGGCGACCTGACCGGTGGCCGGGTCTCCGACCGGCAGGGCGTCGGCCTTGGCGGCGAGGCGTTCGACGTACTCCTCCGCCACCGATTCGTGCACCAGGTGCCGGCCCGCCGTCATGCAGATCTGCCCCTGGTGGAAGAACGACGCCCACGAGGCGGCGGACACGGCCGGCTGGAGGTCGGCGTCGTCGAAGACGACCAGCGCCGAGTTGCCGCCCAGCTCCAGGTGCACCCGTTTGAGCAGGCGCGCGCCCGCCTCCCCGACCTTGCGCCCGGCCGCGCTCGACCCGGTGAAGGAGATCACCGGGATGTTCGGGTCGGTCACCAGGGCCTGCCCGGTCTCGGCGCCGCCGGGGAGCACGTGCAGCAGGCCGTTCGGCAGCCCCGCCTCCTCGAAGACGCGGGCGAGAGAGAACCCGCCGCAGACGGCGGTGCGCTGGTCCGGTTTGAAGACGACCGCGTTCCCGAGCGCGAGCGCCGGAGCCACCGACCTGGTGCCGAGGATCAGCGGGAAGTTGAACGGCGCGATCACCCCGACCACGCCCACGGGCACCCGCCGGGCGAAGCTGAGCCGCTTGCGCGAGGTCGGCAGCACCTCGCCGAGCGGCTGCGAGGCCAGCGCCGCCGCCTCGTAGCACTCCTGCGCCGCCACGTGCGTCTCGAAGGCGGCCTTGCCGGGCACCCCGCCGGACTCGCGGACGATCCAGTCCTGGATCTCCTGCGCGTGCTCCTCGAAGAGCCGCCCGGCGCGGCGCAGCACCGCCGCCCGCTCCTCGTACGGGGTGGCCGCCCACGCCCGCTGCTCCTGGCGTGCCCGCAGGGCGGCCGCGGCCACGTCGTCGGCGCCGGCCGTGCCCGCACGGCCGAGCTCGTTGCCCGTCGCCGGCTCGACGACCGGCGCGTCACCGGCGCGCGAGGCCGTCCAGCCGCCGTCGAAGACCAGGCCGGTCCAGATCTTGGGGTCCAGGAATGTCATGGTGAGCCTCCTCAAGGTTGGAAGTCGGGGTCCACCGCTACGGTGACGTCGAGCAATAGGGGTTCCTCGCGGGCGGAGAGCCCCGGCACCACGTCGTCGAGTGCCGCCGTCAGCTCCTCGTACGTCTCCACGCGCCGCGCAGGGCAGCCGAGCGACCTGGCCAGGGCACCCATGTCCACCTCGGTGAACGGCGGCCACGGCGCCTTGCCGCCCCGCTGGTCGGCCAGCCGGTCCATGACCGCGTAGCGGCCGTTGGCGAGCACCACGAACAGCGCGCCCACCCGGTAGTGCGCGGCGCTCCACAGCGCGTGCATGCCGTAGAGCGCCGACCCGTCGCCCACGACCGCGACCACGGGGCGGCCGGGGAGCGCCATCCTCAGCCCGACCGCGGCCGGCACCGCGAAACCGAGCCCGCCCATGGCCGCCGACAGGAAGCCGAGCGGGTTCCTGGCGGGCACGAGCCGGTGCAGGTCGGGGCGGGAGGACGGGGTCTCCTCGAGGAGCACGGTGTCGGCGGGCAGCCGCACGGCCAGCTCGCGCAGCACGTGCGCGGCCCGCAACGGCCACCCTCCCTCCGGCACCGGCGGAACGGCGGCCGGCCGCGTCCCAACGCCCCCGCCGCCGCCGGCCGGTCGCCCCTCGACGCCGCCTCCGCCGTCGGCCGGTCGCCCTTCAACGCCGCCTCCGCCCCCACGGTCCTGTCCACCGGGGGACAGCAGGGCGGTCAGGCGGGCGCAGACGGCCGACGGCGCGGCCAAATACGCCAGGTCGGCCGGGCTGCGATGCGCCTCCGAAGGGTCTTCCGTGATCACCGCGACCGTCGTCCCCGCCGCCACCAGCGGCCCCGGCGCGTACGGGTACTGCCGAAACACCGGGGCGCCCACCGCCACCACCACGTCGTAGCCCGCCAGCGCGCCCCGCAGCCGCACCCTGTCGGCAGGCAGCACCCCGGCATACTGCGGATGGTCCTGCGGGAACCCGGCTCGCGCCCCGAAAGACTCCTGGAACACCGGGCATCCGAGGCGCTCGGCCAGCCCGATCAGGGACTCCCAGCCGGCGCCCGCCCCGGCGACGATCGCCGGCGCCCGGGCCCCCGCCAGCAGCGACACCAGCGGCGCGAGGTCGGGGTCCGCCACGGCGAGTGGCCGCACGACCTGCCGGGCGGCCGCGGCGATCTCTCCTTCGAAGGCGGCGTCCCAGTCGTCCATCGGCACCACCACAAGCGCGGGCCCGCGGAAGGTGACCGCCTCGTGGCAGGCCCGCGCCACCGCTCCCGGCACGTCCTGGGCCCGTACGGGCTGATCGACCCACACCGGATAGTCCCCGGCCAGCCCGTCCAGCCGGCCCGCCAGGAACGGCTCCAGTGCCAGGTGCCGCCGGTCCTGCTGCCCGACGAGGATCACCAGCGGCACCCGGTTGACCCGGGCCGTGGCGACGGCGCCGACCGCGTTGCCGAGCCCGGCCGTCGTGTGCAGCACGACGAGCGCAGGCCCCCCTCTTATTGGCTCGGGAGCTCCGCTCCCTTCGTGGTGACCGATCGCCCAGCCCGTGGCCATCCCCACCACGGATCCCTCGTGCAGGGCCAGCACGAAACGCAGGTCGTCCGGCAGCCCGGTCAGCAGGGACACCTCCGTGGAGCCGGGATTGCAGAAGATCGTGCTCAGCCCGTACCGCCTGAGCACGTCGAAAGTGGCGTCGCGCACTGTCGTCATCGTGTCCCCCTGGCTCGCTGGATCTGCCGGTAGACGTGCCCGCGCAGCGCGCCGAAGCGCGGCAGGGACCGGGTGGTCAGCTGGTCGCGTTCGGGGGGCAGGTCGATCTTCAGGTCCTCCATGACCGTGGTGGGCGAGGAGGACAGGATGATCACCCGTTGTCCCAGGTAGACGGCCTCGTCGATGTCGTGGGTGACGAACAGCGTGGTCACCCCGAGGTCGCGCCACAACCGCAGAATCAGGTCCTCCAGGTCGGCCCGGGTCTGCGCGTCGACGGCCGCGAACGGCTCGTCCATCAGCAGCACCTGCGGCTCGTACGCCACCGCCCGCGCGATCGCCACCCGCTGCTGCATGCCGCCGGACAACTGCCACGGATGGGCGTCCGTGGCGTCGCTGAGCCCCACCGCCTCCAGGGAGCCGGTCACCAGCTCCCGCCGCCGCGCCGCGGGCAGGCGTTTCTCCTTCAGCGGCAGCTCGACGTTCTGCCACACGGTCATCCAGGGGAACAGGCTCCGGCCGTACTCCTGGAACACCACGGCCATCCGCGGCGGCGGCCCCGTGACAGGGACGCCGGCAACCCGCACCGCGCCGCCGCTGACCGGCAGCAGCCCGGCCACGCACCGCAGCAGCGTGGTCTTGCCGCAGCCCGACGGGCCCACGACGCACACCAGCTCGCCGGCCTCGACGCCCACCGTGACCGAGCGGATCGCCTCGACCCGGCGGCCCGGGCTCTCGTAGATCTTGTTCAGCGCGGAGATCTCAAGCACGGGCGGCTCCACTGCCGTAGTACCAGGACAACACCCACCGCTCGACGCGGCGGAACAGGACGGACAACCCCAGGCCCAGCAGGCCGAGCAGCAGGATGCCGCTCCACATCTCGGCGATCTGGAACTGCCGCTGGAACAGCACGATCGTGAACCCCAGCCCGCTGGAGCTGGCGAACATCTCGCTGATGACCATGAGGATGATCCCGATGGACAGGGCCTGCCGCAGCCCGGTCATGATCTGCGGGCTCGCGCCGCGCAGCACGAAACGCCGCATCCTCGAGGCGCCGCGCACGCCGTACATGCGGCAGGTGTCGGCGAGGACCTCGTCCAGCGCCCGCACGCCCTCCACGGTGTTCAGCAGGATCGGCCACACGCAGCCGGACACGATGACCAGCACCTTCATCGGCGTGTCGATGCCGGCCAGCAGCATGATCAGCGGCACCAGCACGGGCGGCGGGATGGCGCGGAAGAACTCCAGCACCGGCTCTAACGTGGCGCGCAGCCGCGCCGACAACCCGATCAGCACGCCCAGGCCGACCCCGAGCAGCCCGGCCAGCGCGTACCCCGCCAGCAGCCGCCCCACGCTCGGCACCACGTCCTCGGCCAGCCGCTCGGAGAACCAGGTCTCGGCGAACGCCTGCCCCACCCGGACAGGGCTCGGCAGGTAGAACGAGCTCCCGCTGACCGCCCACCAGACCAGCACCAACGCGACCGGCAGAGCCAGCAGCCTGACCGCACGCACCCCACGACCCCAGACCGTCACCCCGCGACCCGGGACCGTCCGGCGAGGCTTCACGCGGCGACCTCCGATCGCACGGCCGGATGCCAGGCCAGCACCCTGCGCTCCAGCAGCCGCACGGCGGCGTTCACGGCGATGCCGACGACCCCGGCCACCACGATCAGCGCGTACACCGTGGGCACGGCCCCGCTGCTCTGCGCCACCTGAATCTCGGCCCCCAGACCCGGACTGCCGATCACCAGCTCCGCCGTCACCGCCAGGATGAACGCCACCGCCGCCGCCAGCCTGAGCCCAGTCATGACGTACGGCAGCGCGGTCGGCCACACCAGGTGCCTGACCCGCGACCAGGCCGACAGCCCGTACGACCTGGCGGTGTCGTAGGCCACCGCGTCCACGGCCGCGACGCCGTACAGGACCTGGATGAGCACCTGCCAGAACGCGGCGTACACCACGAGCATGAGCGTCGAGCCGAGCGACGGCCCGAACAGCAGCGTGGCCAGCGGCACCAGCGCGACCGACGGGATCGGGCGCAGGAACTCGATCGTGGAGTTGGTCAGCGCCCGCAGGCCGGGGACGATCCCGATGACCACCCCGGCCACGACCGCCGCGCAGAACGCCATCGCCAGGCCCAGCGCCCACCCGCCCATGGTCTCGCCGAGCGCGATCCACAACTGCGGCGCCGCCAGCTGCGCGGCCAGCGTGCTCAGGATCAGCGACGCGGGCGGCAGGAAACGCTCGTCGACCAGGCCGAGCCGGGGCACCGCCTCCAGCAGCGCCAGGAGGCCGCCCAGCCCGGCCAGGCCGTAGAGGAGCCTGGTCACGGCACCAGCGCCGACACGTCGATCTTCTCCTTGAGCACCCCGTCCGCCAGGGCCAGGTCGGCCACGGTCTGCACGGAGGCCTTGTTCACCTCGACCGGCCACTTCGGCAGGTTGATCTTCGCGATCACCTCGGGCGCGATCTTCGTGTACGTCTTCAGCACCTCTCTGACCTCATCGGGGTGCGCATCGGCGTACTCCAGCGACTTACGCATCGCCGCCGTGAACCGGCTGGTCAGGTCGGCGTCGGTCCGGCTCGTGGTGAAGTACATGGCCACGGTGAGGTTGGGCGCGGCGTCGGCGAAGTTCCAGGCCACGGGGCGCGCTCCCTGGCTGATCGCCTGGCTGACGAACGGCTCGACGACCCAGATCGCGTCCACCTGGCCGCTCTGCAGCGCGGCGGGCGCGTCGGGGAAGGGCAGCTCGACGAACTCGATGCCGGTGGGGTCGCCGCCCGCGTTGCGGACCGAGGCGCGTACGGTCGTGTCGCCGATGTTCTTGAGCTGGTTGACCGAGATCTTCTTGCCGGCCAGATCCTTGGCGGTCTTGATCGGGCTGTCCGGTTTGACCAGCACGGCGCTGAAGTCCTTGCCCTGCTGGCCCGTCGAGGAGACGCCGTTGGCGACCACCTTGACGTCGAGGCCCTGCTGCTTGGCGGTCAGCAGCGAGGTCGTGTTCGCGAAGGCGAACTGGAACTGCCCGCTCACCGCGCCCGAGATGCTCGCCGCGCCGCCGGGCACGGAGGTGATCGTGAGGTCGATCTTCTGCTCGGTGAAGAAGCCCTTGGCCTTGCCGAGGTGGATCGGCGCGGTGTCGACGATGGCGATCACGCCGGCGTTGACCTTGCTCATCCCGCCGGAGGACTGCTGGCCGGGTGCCGCGGGCTGGGTGCCGCCGCAGGCGGCTGTGACGAGTAAGGCGGCGAAGACGATGAGAGCGCGACGCACGGTGGCTCCTGTTTGTTCGCGATGCGCACAGGTATTCTCTGACCGAACAAACCCCGTATCGCGGAAGTTACGCCTCTGCCGTGGCCTGTCAAGGGGATCTCGATGGTCGATCATGTGCAGTCGCTGGCCCGCGGGCTCGCGGTGATCCGGGCGTTCAGCGCCGCCGAGCCTGAGCTCACGCTCAGCCAGGTGGCCCGCGCGACCGGGCTCAGCCGGGCGGCGGCCAGGCGTTTCCTCCTCACCCTGGCCGACCTGGGTTACGTGCGCAGCGACGGGCGGCTGTTCGCGCTCACGCCGCGGGTGCTGGAGCTCGGGTACGCGTACCTGTCGAGCCTGTCCCTGCCCGAGGTGGCCGACCCGCACCTGGAACGGCTGGCCGCGGAGGTGCACGAGTCGGCCTCGGTGGCGGTGCTGGACGGTGAGGACGTGGTCTACGTGGCGAGGGTGGCCACGGCCCGGATCATGCGGGTGACCATCAACATCGGCACCCGCTTCCCGGCTTACTGCACGTCCATGGGGCGGGTGCTGCTCGCGGCGCTCCCGCCGGACGAGTTGGACGCCTACCTGGAGCGGGCGTCGCTGCGCCGGCTCACGTCACACACGATCGTGCTGCCCGCGGCGCTGCGGGCCGAGCTGGACCGGGTGCGCGCCCGCGGGTGGGCGATGGTGGATCAGGAACTGGAGGAGGGGCTGCGCTCCATCGCCGCCCCGATCCGGGATCGTTCGGGCCGCACGGTGGCCGCGGTGAATGTGTCGACGCACGCCAGCCGCACGACGTTGCAGCAGGCCAGACGGCAACTCCTCCCACCGCTGCTGGCCACGGCCGCCAAGATCGAGGCGGACCTGACCTCGTTGTCGGTGGCCCGCGCCTGACCGCCCGGCGACGGCCGTGGGTCACCGGTTCCGGTAGCGGTCCGTGGCGTCCCGCGTAGCCCGGATGGCGGCGTCCGCCGTCTCATACGTGCGCTGCGCCAACCCCACGAAGATGCAGTCCACGATCAGCAACTGGCTGATCCGGCTGGCCAGCGCCCCGGGCCGGAACGCCGTCTCCCGCCCGGCCGACACCAGCGTGTGGTCGGACAGCTCGGCCAGCGACGACCGCGGATTGTTGGTGATCCCCACGACCAGCGCCCCGGCCTCGGCCGCCGTCCGGGCAGGGACGAGCACATCGGGGGTCTCCCCGCTGCAGCTGATCGCCACCGCCACGTCCCCTGTCTTCAGTAAAGCCGCACTGGTCAACGCCAGATGGGCATCGCTGAACGGATGGCTGGACAGCCCGATCCGCAGCAACTTCTGCGACATGTCGGCCGCGACCAGCCCCGACGCCGCCACGCCGTAGACGTCCACCCGCCGTGCCACGGAGATCGCCGACACCACCTCGCCCAGTTGGTCGGGGTCGAGCTGGGCGGCCGTGTCGGCCAGCGCCTCGGACTCGGCCCGCGCCACCTTGGCGATCACGTCCGTCAGCGGATCGTCCGGCGCGAGGTCCCCGGGCACCAGCCGCTCGGGCTGCTGGGCCACGGCCGCCGCCAGGGCGAAGCGCATCTGTGAGTAGCCGGAGAACCCGAGCGCCCGCGACGTCCGCACGATCGTGGCCTCGCTGGTCCCGGACACCGCGCTGAACTCGGTGATCGTGCTCCGTACGACCACTCCAGGGTCGTCCAGGATGATGCGGGCGATGGACTGGGCCGCCGGCGTGAGCGACGGCAGCACGGCGCGTACGGCGGCGACGGGGTTCGCCGGCTCGGTGGTGCTCATTGGGTCAGCCATTCCGCCGCGGCCTGCGCGGACACGCGTGAGATTCCGTGGGTGGCGATATGGGCGGCGCCGACCGGTGGGCCGGGGATGCCGGTGTCCACCACGATCACGTCGGGCCGCGCCGCCACGGCCTTGGCCACGACGTCGCGTACCCAGGCGTGCCTGGCCGCGTCGTGCACGACCAGCACGATCGGCCGGTCGTCGAAGGGCGGTAGCTCGCCGTCGGGCTCCAGCCGGAGCCTGGCCGTGTTGGGCAGCAGCCGGGTGAGCGCCGCCGTGACGCCGGTCGGTGTGGCCGGGTCCACGGCCTGGCTGTGGCGGGTGTTGACCTCGACGACCAGCGGCCCGCGCTCGAGGGTGGCGGCTCCGGTCGTCGTCAGCGCGGCTCTGGCCGCCTCCAGGCCGACGCCGGGGTCGACGTCGGCGCGGGCCTGTTCCCGGAGCGGGCCTTGGGCGGCGTACCAGCTCGAGAGCGCCAGCACCCGCGCGGCCGCCTCGGCCAGCCGCTCCTCGGGCAGGCCCCCTTCCCGTACGGCCGTCACGATCGCGTCGCGGATCTCGTGGAGGCTCTCCTCGGTGCACAGCCCCACGCATATGGCGTCGGCGCCGGCGGCCAGCGCCCGCACCGCGATCTCGCCGGGCGCGAACATGGCGGCCACCGCCTGCATCTCGATCGCGTCGGTGACGACCATCCCCTCGAAGCCGAGCTCACCCCGGAGGAGCTCGGTCAGCACGGTGTGGCTCAGCGTCGCCGGGAGCGCCGGATCGAGCGCGGGGACGAGCAGGTGGCCGGTCATGATGCTTTGCACCCCGGCGCCGATCGCGGCCTGAAACGGCGGAAGGTCACGCTCGGCGAGCACGTCGCGCGAGGCGTGCACGGTGGGCAGCGCCAGGTGGGAATCGGCGACGGTGTCGCCGTGGCCGGGGAAGTGCTTGGCACAGGCGGCCACACCCGCGCGCTGCACCCCGTTGACGTAGGCGACCGTATGCCGGGCGACGAGGCCGGGGTCCGGGCCGAACGAGCGCACGCCGATCACCGGGTTGGCCGGGTTCGCGTTCACGTCGGCCGAGGGCGCGTAGTTCAGCGTGATGTCGACCTCGGCGAGCATCCTGCCGATCTGGCGGCCGACCCGCTCGGTGAGGTCCACGTCGTCGGCCACGCCCAGCGCCCGGTTGCCGGGAAAGGAACTGCCGGACAGGACCTCGAGCCGGGTGACCGTGCCGCCTTCCTCGTCGATCGCGACGACGGTGGCCGGATTCTCGGCCCGCAGCTGCCCTACGAGCTGAGCGTTGATGGCGTTGCGGGTGAACAGGACGACCCCGCCGAGACCATCGCCCAGCGCACGGCGCAGCCAGTCGGGGGCTGAGGTCCCCTCGAACCCCGGATGCAGCACCGTCATCGCCAGTCTGCACAGGTCACGGCTCATCGGCATTTTCCTTCATCGATATTGATCTGAAGGTAATTTTCTGTCATTGTCACCCTCGATACAACCACATCCCCCGAGAGGCCATCCCCCCATGCCGAGCAGAAGGACTCTCTTAAAGGGCCTAGCCCTCGCCGCCGCCGCTTCCGCCGTCCCGCTGCCTGCCTTCGCTCAGGCCGACTACGTGCCGCCGCTGCGCCAGATGCGCGGCATGTGGATCGCTTCCGTCGTCAACATCAACTGGCCGTCGAAGCCGGGGCTGAGCGCCGACCAGCAGAAGGCCGAATACCTCGCCTGGCTCGACGTGGCCGTGCAGCGCAAGCTCAACTCGGTGTTCGTGCAGATCAGGCCGACGGCTGACGCGTTCTGGCCGTCGCCGTTCGAGCCGTGGTCCCAATATCTCACCGGCACGCAGGGCCAGGATCCCGGCTACGACCCGCTCGGGTTCGCCGTGGAGGAGACGCACAAGCGCGGCCTGGCCTTCCACGCCTGGTTCAACCCGTACCGCGTGTCGATGCAGGCCGACCCCGCCAAGCTGCACCCCGACCACCCCGGACGCAAGCACCCCGACTGGATCGTGCCGTACGGCGGCAAGCTCTACTACAACCCCGGCATGCCGGAAGTCCGCAAGTTCTGCCAGGACGCGATGATGGACGCGGTCACCCGCTACGACATCGACGGCCTGCACTTCGACGACTACTTCTACCCGGTCAACAGCACGGCCTTCGACGACAGCGCGACCTTCGCGAAGTATGGTGCCGGCTTCCCCGACCTGGCCGCCTGGCGGCGCGACAACGTGAACCTCATGGTGCGGGAGATGCAGCAGCGGGTCCTGGAGAGCAAGCCGGACATCGCCTGGGGCATCAGCCCGTCGGGCATCTGGCGCAACAAGGCCACCGACCCGCTCGGCTCTGACACCAACGGCGGGCAGTCGTACGACAACCTGCACGCCGACACCCGCGGCTGGGTGAAGAAGGGCTGGCTGGACTACATCGCGCCGCAGCTCTACTGGTACATCGGGCAGCCGCCGGCCGACTACTCCAAGCTCGTGCCGTGGTGGTCGGACGTGGCGAAGGGCACGAACACGCTGCTGTGGATCGGGCAGCCCGCGTACAAGGCGGGCGACCCTGCCCAGCCCGCGCCCGAGTGGAAGAACCCCGCCGAGCTGTCCAACCACCTGACGCTCAACAGGAACCACCCCGAGATCGGCGGCGACATCTGGTACAACGCCAACGACGTCAAGGTCGACAGGATCGGCTCCATCACGACCGCCGTCAATGAGCACTACCAGCGGCCCGCACTCGCGCCCGTGCTGCCCAGGCTGGCGAACGGGGAGCCGCCGCGGCGGCCGGTGGTGGCGTACGCGCTGCGCCGCGACGGCGGGGTCGAGGTGCGGGCGGTGGCCACGGGCAGGGAGGAGCCGTTCCTGTTCGCGATCTTCCGCTTCGGCCGGCACGCGTCCGCGGGCGCCTTCGCCGACGCCCGCAACCTGGTCGCCGTCGTGCCGGGGGACCGGCAGATCCGCTGGACCGACCCGGACGGCAAGAGCGGCGACCACTACTACGCGGTGGCGGTGGACCGGGCCAACCGGACCAGCAAACCCAGCAACGGATTCCGGGTCATCTGAAATGCGCCGGCAACGCGGTGGTGAGCGTGCTTCGCCCGCACGTGTCGCCGGCCCGTGCCCTGACTGTCACTGAACCCGGCGGGCCGCCGCACACCGAGAGGCGTGCGGCGCCCGCCGTTCTCATGAGCATGGTGTTGTCCAGGTTCCGACGCTGCCGGAACCCCTCGCCGAAGCCCCGGTCGCGATCCGGTCCCTATGAAGCCCTGCGTCCAGCCGCCGAAGGCTGCTCGGCCGTGGCTCCCGATGACCGCTGCGGCGGCACCACAGGGGTCGGGCGCACCAGGCCCAGCGCGACGACCTCGTTGGCCAGCCGCGTGCGCCGGTTGGTGCCCTCGGGAATCCTGAACTTCTGGTAGAGCCGCAGCAGATGTTGCTTGACCGCGGCCTCGGTCACGACCAGGTCGTCGGCGATCTCGCGTGCGGTCGCCGGGGCGACGAACGCCTCATCCGACAGCGCCGGCCTGCAGAGTGAGGTCAGCACGTCGACCTCGCGCCTGGTCAGCTCGGGCGCCGCGGCCCTGCGCAGCTCCACTTCGGGGGTGAAGTCCTCACGCGGGATTCCGCCGATGCGGCCCCGCGCCGCACCGAACGAGACGACGTCGCCGTCGTCGAGGACCCTCCGGGCGATCGGCCTGCCGTTCACCCGCGTGCCGTTCCTGGACAGCCCCAGGTCGACGACGTACAGGTAGGGTCCTCGTCTGACGAACTCGGCATGGAGTCGAGAGACGCTGGGATCGGTGAGCCGGATGTCCACACCTCGGCCTCGCCCGACCGTCGTGATCTCGGGGCGCAACGGGATCACTTCACCAGTGTCCTCGATGCGTATGAACGGCCCCTCCACGGCAGTTCCTCCCCAGGTAGCCCGCCGTAACTATTACTACAGCTCCGGCTTACCCAAACGAGGGGATGCGGAATCTCCTTTGCCGAAAGGAGAATCCGACGTGAAATTGGTCTGGACCTTTGCGGACGGTTTTGCCTGCTCACGGGTAGACTTCGGACGAAGATAAGCGGAGGAAACACTCATGGCGGACAAGCCCACGAAAGGCCTGGCCGATGTCGTAGCCGCGTCCACAGCGCTGAGCGACATTGACGGAAAGGCCGGTCGCCTCTTCTACCGTGGATACGACATCCACGACCTGGCCGGCCGCGCGACGTTCGAAGAGACCGCACACCTGCTGCAACGTGGCAAGCTGCCCACCCGCTCCCAGCTGGACGCCTACGGTGCGGAGCTGGCCCGGGGAAGGGCGCTCGGCGCCCTGGTGTCCGCGAACATCGCGGAGATCGCCGAGAAGCAGAAACCCATGGAGGCGCTGCGCTCGCTGGTCTCGCTGTCCGGCGCGGACGATGCCGACAAGGACTCCATCGCCCCTGAGGCCAACCTGCGCAAGGCTGCCCGGCTGGTCGCGCAGCAGCCGCTGCTGGTCGCCCGCTATCACGCCGCCCGCACCGGCGGCAGCATCCCCGACGCTGACCCGTCCCTGAGCATCGCGGCGAACTTCCTGCTCCAGGTCACCGGGCGCACCCCCGCGCCGCGCGAGGTCGAGATCTTCGACGAGTGCCTGGTGCTGCACGCCGACCACACCATGAACGCCTCCACGTTCGCCGCCCGCGTCTGCGCCGCGACGTTGTCGGACATGCACTCCGCCATCGTCGCCGCCATCGGCACCCTGAAGGGTCCCCTGCACGGCGGCGCGAACGAGCAGGTCATGAAGACGCTGGAGTCGATCCCGGCGGACGGGGTGGCCCAGGCCGTACGCGACAAGCTCGCCGCGCACGAGAAGATCATGGGCTTCGGCCACCGCGTCTACAAGACCGAGGACCCGCGGGCTACCCACCTGCGCAGGATGTCCGCGGAGCTGGCCGAGGCCACGGGCGATGACACCTACTACAGGATGTCCAAGGAGATGGAGGAGGTCGTCTTCGAGGAGAAGGGCCTCTACCCGAACGTCGACTTCTACGCTGCTTCCGTGTATCACTATCTCGGCATCCCGACGGACCTGTTCACGCCGGTCTTCTCGATCAGCCGCATGTCCGGCTGGACGGCTCACGTCATCGAGCAGCACGCCGACAACCGTCTGATCCGCCCCGACAGCGAGTACATCGGTGAGACGGATCAGAAGTGGAAGCCGCTAGAAGAGCGTTGAGCGACTGTTGAGCGACCGGGGGACCGAACGCGAGAGCTGGGGACCGTACCCGCTGATCCTGGCGGGTGCGGCCGTCGGCGTGGTCGCGATCTTTTTGATGGACCCGCGCTGGGGCGGGTTCGCGCTGGGCGCCGTCGTCATGGTCGCCGCCGCGCTGCGTTTCGCCGGCTACGGCGGCCAGTTGTCCGTCCGCAGCAAGACGACCGACGTCACCACGCTGGCCGCGTTCGGCTTCGTGCTGGTCCTGACCTCGCTGTTGCTGGACAACAACGAGCTCAAGGCGTTCATCCTGTCCCTTTTCGCCCGTTGACCGGACGGTCCGATAGCCTCAACGCATCGATTCATTGAAGGGGAACCATTCGCATGCCCAAGATCAAGGTGGAGGGTCCGGTCGTCGAGCTTGACGGCGACGAGATGACCCGGATCATCTGGCAATTCATCAAGGACCAGCTGATCCTTCCCTACCTCGACGTTGACCTGAAGTACTACGACCTCGGCATCGAGCACAGAGACGCCACGGACGACCAGGTCACCATCGACGCCGCCAACGCCATCAAGAAGTACGGCGTCGGTGTGAAATGCGCCACCATCACCCCGGACGAGGCGCGGGTCGAGGAGTTCGGTCTCAAGAAGATGTGGAAGTCCCCCAACGGGACCATCCGCAACATCCTCGGCGGCGTCATCTTCCGCGAGCCGATCATCATGTCGAACGTGCCGCGGCTCGTCCCGGGCTGGACCAAGCCGATCGTCGTCGGCCGTCACGCCTTCGGCGACCAATACCGCGCCACCGACCTGAAGGTCCCGGGCGAGGGCACGCTGACCCTGACGTTCACCCCCAAGGACGGCTCCGAGCCGATCGAGCTGGACGTCTACGACTTCCCCGGCGGCGGCGTCGCGATGGCGATGTACAACCTGGACGAGTCGATCCGCGACTTCGCCCGCGCGTCGATGCGCTACGGCCTGGCCCGCAACTACCCGGTCTACCTCTCCACGAAGAACACGATCCTCAAGGCGTACGACGGCCGCTTCAAGGACCTGTTCGCCGAGGTCTTCGAGAACGAGTTCAAGGACGAGTTCGAGAAGGCCGGCCTGACCTACGAGCACCGCCTCATCGACGACATGGTCGCCGCGGCGCTCAAGTGGGAGGGCGGCTACGTCTGGGCGTGCAAGAACTACGACGGCGACGTGCAGTCCGACACCGTCGCCCAGGGCTTCGGCTCGCTCGGCCTGATGACCTCGGTGCTGATGACCCCCGACGGCAGGACGGTCGAAGCCGAGGCTGCGCACGGCACGGTCACCCGCCACTTCCGCCAGCACCAGCAGGGCAAGCCCACCTCCACCAACCCGATCGCCTCGATCTTCGCGTGGACCCGTGGCCTGGCCCACCGGGGCAAGCTCGACAACACTCCCGCCGTGACCGAGTTCGCCAACACGCTGGAGCAGGTCTGCATCGAGACCGTCGAGAGCGGTCAGATGACCAAGGACCTCGCGCTGCTGGTCGGCGCCGACGCCCAGTGGCTCACCACCCAGGACTTCCTGGCCGCGCTGGACGAGAACCTCAAGAAGAAGATGTCCGCCTAGTCGAATACGGCCCTCTCCCTGCGGTTTCGCCGCATGGTAGGGGCCGTTTCGCATGCCTGGGCCGTCTGTGGGCCGTCACGGCTTCGGATCGGGCGCGAACACGGCGACGACCGTGTTGCGGTTCCGCACCGTGTGAACCAGGCCGGCTTCGCGCAGACTCGTGGTGTGTTCACTCGCGCTGGCCGGGGCGATGCCGATGCGCGCGGCGAGTTCTTTCGTGGACCAGGCGGGATGCTCGGCGATGGCATGGAGCATGGCGGCTCGGGTGCGGCCCAGGACCGACGCCAGCGACGACGACGCTCCCGGAGATGTGGGCTGCGCCGGCGGGGCGCCCAGGGGCAGTGCGCGGGATTGCTGCTCAAGGCCCGCGGGGTAGGTCAGCATCGGTTGGGGCTCGGCGTAAGGATCGAGGGCGGGCGCTGCGAAACCGAAAACCGAGGGGACGAGCAGCAGCCCCCTGCCGTGCAGGTGTATGTCGCCCTCATGACCCGAAGCCATCGCGAGCTCCAGTACGGGTGGATTCCAGCGGATGGGCCGCGGGTTCAGCGAGGCGAACAGACGTTCTAAGTGGTCCTAACAAAATGATCTAGGAATAAAAGGTGATCACCTTCAGGTTGATCATCGCTGTGAGGAAGGGCGAGCAGCCACCGTGGATCGTGCCCCGATGAGTTGTGGGCGCGGATTGAGCCGTTGTTGCCGATCGTGCCACGCCGTGGCGATCACCCGGGCCGCAAGCGTCTGGATAACAGGAAGGGCCTGTCGGGCATCCTGTTCGTGCTCTACACCGGCATTGCCTGGGAGTTCCTGCCGCAAGAGCTTGGCTTCGGTTCGGGGATGACGACCGTCTGTACGCCGACCGCGGCTACGACCACGACAAGTACCGTCGCCTGGTCTGGCGCACCGGCATCAAACCGCACATCGCCCGCCGCGGCACCCCGCACGGCTCCGGCCTGGGCGTTCACCGCTGGGTCGTGGAACGCACGATCGCGCTTCTGCACTGGTTCCGCCGCCTGCGCATCCGCTGGGAAGTCCGCGACGACATCCACGAAGCCTTCATGACCCTCGCCGCCGCAATCATCTGCTGGCGACGGCTCACGAGAAGCTGATAACAGGTCAGCGATCTGATCCAACCGCCGAGAGGTCCCCAACGGCGTCGGCGTAGTAGGCCGAGTCGGCCAGATGGAACGCGATCTGCCGGAATGTCCAGCCCGCACCGGGCGACCGGTCGAGCTGGTCTGGAGTGAGCGCGGTCAGGCGGCCGGCCCAGATCTGGCCGAGCCGGGTGAGCCGGCTTCTGGCCTCGTCCAGGTCTTGGTCGGTGAAGGGCGCCAGATCGGCAGGGGTTGTGCTCGCCGACGCATGCCAGCGATCAGGGATCGTGGGATTGCCGGCCAGCCGTGCTTCCACCTCGGCGAGGTGATCGATGAGGTGATCGGTGACTCGGCGGACTGCCTTGTGCGGGGTGTAGACCCGCTCATCGACGCACACCGGGCGACCGTCCCACGTTGTCCAGGTCGCCGCCAGGTCGAGTACGTGGTCGATCATCAACGTCACGACCAGCGCCGGTTCGCGATTATCAGTGGTCGGAATCTCACCGGACATTCTCGGCCTCCAGCTCAATGCGTTACACGATCGGACAGGGCACACTCACTGACCCCAACCTGGCGCGGAGACCGACAACGGCTCCGGAACGCAACCTAGGCCTCAGACATCTCGATGGGCATCGAAGCATGGATGCACGGCCGGTCAAGATTCACTCTGTTAGAACCTCTAAACCGCCGGTGGTCATCTGCCGGACACGCGCTCCTTGATCGGCCGCGGTGAAACTGGCGATCTGTGGCCAGTGCGGGTCCATCAAGCGGTCGTACACGTGCTCCAGGCCGATGAGCACCTGGCGCAGCACGTCGCGGTCGTCCGCCAGGTGGTGGGCCCACGACGGTAGTGGCTGGCGTTCGGCCACGAAAGCCAGGCTTGTACGGATCTGGGACCGGGGTGTGGAGCGTACTTGCTCCAGCATCTCCTGCGGGCTGCCGAGGCCGGTATGGGCCAAGAAGGTCGGCACCCAGCCACGGGGCGGGGTCAGCTCAAGCACCATCCGGGCCGGAGGGAACAGGCTGGCGCGGGCACGACGTCGCCAGGCTCTGGGCGATTCTTCCGGAATGTCGTTGTTCGGGCTAGGCCGAATCACGTAGAGCAGCGATCGCGAGGACGCGGAAGCTGGACACGACGCCGACGGCCACCTCGCACGCTCTGGAGGATCACCTGGCGGAATGGTCGCTGCAGACCGGGGTCACGGTGGAGATATGGGCCCTGCTGAAGCAGCCGCTTCCCGCCCTCATCACCGAGATCGTCCATGGCGCGATCCGTGACGTTCCGCAGGAGGTGGAACGGCAGGCGCAGGCCCATGCCGTCGCCATTGCCCTCACCGTGGCACCCGGCGGGCTGCGCTTGACCGTTAGCGATGACGGCCTCGGTACGTCGGCCGATGCGTATGAGGCCAATCTGAGTGGACGGGGCATGCCACTCAGGTCGACGGCGTATACGCAGGCCGCCCGCCATCCCACCGGCGAGCTCATCCTCGACGCGGCGGCCGGCATTCGGCTGATCCCCGGCACCGGCCAGTCGCCCCCGACCATCCCGCAACCGAGTGATCTTCAACTTCAGCTCCTGGACCTCCTCGATATCGACCCACGAGATCTCCGCTGAAGATCACTCACGTGCGGAAAACGGGGCCAGCGGGCTCAACAGATCCTCAACACAAGCTCAACGAATGAGTTCCTATCGTCCATGGCATCGATGGTTCAGGCGAAGGGGGAACGGTATGGGGCACATGGTCAAGACATTCGGAGCGCTGGCGATCGCGGGCGCAATGGGGGCGGCCCTGCTGAGTGGATCGGCCGCGGCGTCGGCCGCCACGCTGCCCGGGTGCGGCGGGCCGAGTCCGGTCAACGTCGACGACGGCTGGGGCGTCATGCGAGGGTCGTTCAACCTCAAGACCGCTCCGTACGCCGCGTGCGGGAACGTCACCAGGCTCCACGCGGGCCAGGTTCTGTACTTCCACTGCTGGACGCGGAACAACTACGGCAAGCACTGGGTGTACGTCCGCGTCAAGGGCACCGGGACGCACGGCTGGATGAGCAAGGACAACCTGCGCACCATCAGGAACACCCAGAGGCAGGACTGCGGCGTCGAGGAGCACCGCGACTTCATCTGACGGGCCGGATGAGCTGGGGCCGACGAGCCCGCCGCAGCCACTGGCCACTGAGAACCGCCGGGAGTCGGCACACGGACGTGTGATCTGTGAAAGGCCGTCACGCCTCCAGGCGCGTGACGGCCTTTCAGGAAAACCGCACCACAGCGGTTGCCGCCCGATGTCGATGGAGGGATGGGCTGTGGCGGAAGTCCCGGACGAGGGCGGCGAGAGCAGGCGGGCTCGGTTGCTCATGGAAAAGGTGCATCTCGGGGAGTTGGACCGCGCGGCAGACGCCCTGAGCGCCGAGCGAGAGGCCATCGCCATCTACCGACGGCTGGCCGCGGCCTCCCCCGAGCTCTACCTGACCGAGCTCGCCACCTGCCTGACCAGTCTCGGAGTGACCCTCTCCGAGCTCGACCGGCATGGCGAGGCGTTGAACGCCGAGCAGGAAGCAGTCTCTGTCTACCGACAGCTGGCCGCGGTCTCCCCTGGCCGCTACCTGGCCGATCTCGCCGATGCCCTCATCAACCTTGGGACGACTCTGGCGGAGCTGGACCGGCCGGCCGACGCCCTGCGCGCCGAGCGAGAGGCCATCGCCGTCTACCGACGACTGGCTGCGGCCTCCCCTGACTGTTACCTGGCCGACCTCGCAGACGTGCTCGTCGACCTCGGCGTGACCCTGACCGAACGCGGCCTGCCGGCCGAAGCGCTGCCCTTGGCAAAAGAGGCGGTCACCATTCATCGGGGGCTGGCCGCAGCCTCCCCTGAGCAGCACCACGCCGGCCTCGCCCATGCCCTGGCCGGCCTCGACGTCGTCATCTCGGCGCTCGGCCACTGTCCATGAGCACATCCCCCAACAACCCAAGAGAGGACGAAACATATGCGTACAGCGATCACACTTCTGGCTGGCGTCACGCTGGCCGGTGGCCTGCTGGCGGTTCCCGTCCAGGCGGCAACCGGATCCAGCGGATCCGTCGTCGAGCTCAAGAACGTCGCCACCGGCATGTGCCTGGCGATCGGTGGCGGCGAAGAGCGCAGGGGCAAGTCCGCCATCCAGTGGCCGTGCACCCATTCTCCGGAGCAGCGCTGGCTGATGTCCGACGGGTACCTGGCCAACGTCGCCACCGGCATGTGCCTGGCGATCGGTGGCGGCGAAGCGCGCAGGGGCAAGTCCGCCATCCAGTGGCCGTGCAACGGCGGGTGGGCGCAGCGCTGGAAGCCCAAGCGGCTGTTGCGAGTCAAGGGCGTCCCGGAGGACGAGCTCCGGGCGTATCACTTCATGAACGGCGCGACCCAGATGTGCCTGGCGATCGGCCACGGCGAAGCGCGCAAGGGCAAGTCCGCCATCCAGTGGCCGTGCAAGAGGGGAGGGAGCGAGCAGGCTTGGCAGATCACCAAGGTCGGCTAGCGGTCCGCATCGGCGACGCCAAAGAGCTGCACCGCGAGGACGTCCGCCACCTGCCGGCGGTTCAGGCGAGTGCCAGGAGGGCGCGGGCGTTCGCGCTGCCCTGGTGGTCGCCGGTCTGCTCGAAGACCTCCAGCGCCGCGCCGGCCAGCTCGCGCGTGCGCTCGGCCGCGCCCTCCGCCCAGTTGACCTTGGCCAGCGCCAGCAGGGCGTGCGCGTCGAGCAGCCGGTCGCCGAGGCGTACGGCGATGCCCCTGGCCTGCTCGGCGGCGGCCCTGGCGGCCGCCTTGGCGCCCTGCGCCAGGTGCACCGCGGACAGCTCCAGCAACGTGTCGGCCTGCCGGTGCCGGTCGCCCAGCTCGGCCAGGTGCTCGACGGCGGCCCGCAGCCGGGCGGCTGCCTCGTCGAGCCGGCCCGCGCGGCGCAGCACGAGGCCGAGCACCTGCTCGGCGTCGGCGGCGTCGCGCTCGTTCTCCGCGCCCTCCAGGCACGTGAGCAGAGCCCGCTCCGCCTCCTCCAGCCGTCCCAGCTCCAGGTGCACGCGGCCGAGCCGGCGCCTGGTGTGGTTGACGTCGCGGCTCCTGCCTGATTGCCCGGCCTGGCGCAGGAACATGGCCAGCGCCACCCGCAGCTTCGCGTGCGCGTGGTCCCACTCCCGCTCGGCCAGGTGCAGGTCGCCCTGGTCCAGCAGGGCGAGCGCCTCGCCCCGGTCGTCGCCCGCCCGGCGCGCCGACTCCAGAGCCGGCCCCGCCACGGCCCGCCAGTCGTCGAGGAACCGGTGCCGCTCCAGGAACGGCACCAGCAGGTGCGCCAGCCGCCAGCACCCGTCGTCCAGCCCCGCCGCGTGCAGGTCGGCGACGAGGCTCACGAGGAACGCCCGCTCGGCCGCCAGCCAATCGACGGACTCCCTGATGTCCCTGGTCGCCACGGCCGTGGCCGGATCGCCGGACACCAGCGAGAACCGCGACGCCCGCACCCTGGCCTGCACCACCTCCGACAGGGTCGCCAGCACGCCGGGCACCGGCTGCTCGCGGGCGAACAGCCGGGTCAGGCCGTGCAGCCGGTAACGCACCTGGCCCGCCACGTCCACACCGTGCGTCTCCAGCAGGCCGGCGTCCACCAGCGCCTCCGCCTGCCCGCCCAGCCGCTCGGTCACCCAGTCCGCGAAGTCGGGCGCGGACAGCGCGCCGAGCCCGCGCAGCGTCAGCTTGGCCACCTCGGGCAACCCGTCGAACCCGATCGCGAACACGCTCCGTACCGTCAGATCGCCCGCGTGCAGCCGGTCCAGCCGCTCGTGCTCGTCCTCCAGCAGCCCCACCAGGTAGTCGACGGTCCACTCAGGGCGGGCCGCCAGCCGGGAGCCCGCGATGCGCAACGCGATCGGCAGGCCGCCGCAGAAGCGCGCCAGCCTGCGCAGAGCGTCGTCCGCGGCCCGTCCTGAGCTCCTGACCAGCAGCTCCAAGGCCTCGGCGTCGTCGAGCACGCCCACCGACAGCCGCAGCGCGCCGGTCAGGCCGCCGAGCGGGGAACGGCTGGTCACGACCGTCGGGCACGCGCTCAGCAGCGGCCGCACCTGCGCCTCGCCGGCCGCGTTGTCCAGCACCACCAGCAGCCGGCGGTTGGCGGTGTAGGTGCGGAACAGCCGTTCGCGCTGCCCCGGCGACGCCGGTATCGCCTGCGCCGGACAGCCCAGCCAGCGCAGGAAGTCCTCCAGCACCGCCGCCGGGGTCGTGGTCTCGCGCAGGTCGGCGTACAGGATGCCGTCGGGGAAGCGCTCACGTCGCAGCCACGCCGCATGCGCGGCCAGCGCCGACTTGCCCACCCCCGCCTGGCCGTGCAGCACGACCAGTCCGCCTTTCACCCGCTCCAGCAGGTCCGCGCGGCCGGTGAAGTCGGTCATGTCGGGCGGCAGCAGCACCGGCGGCCCGGCCGAGACGTGCAGCGACACGTCGTCGTGCAGCATGCGGTGGTAGAGGAGCTGAAGCTCCGGGTCGGGCTCGATCGCGTGGCCGCCGTCGAGCTGGTCGCGCAGCACCGCGTACGCCGCCAGCGCGTCCACGCGGCGGCCGCTGCGGTAGAGCGCCAGCATGTACTGCCCGCGGAAACGCTGCCACATCGGGTGCTGCTTGGTCAGCTGCCGCAGCTCGGCCAGCAGCTCGCGGTGCCGGCCCGCGTCCAGGTCCGCCTGCACCCTGCGCTCCAGGGCGAGCAGCCGCAGCTCTTCCAGCTCCTCGCGCAGCAGCCGGGTCTCCACCCAGCGCTCGCCCTCGGGGTCCATGTCCGCCAGGACCTCACCCCGCCACAGGGCCAGCGCGTCCTCGTACGCCCCCTGGTCCACGAGCAGCCGGAACCGGTCCACGTCCAGGAGGCCGTCACCGAGGTTGAGCACGTACGAGCCGGACACGGTCGTGATCACGTCCGGGCCGATCAGCCGGCGTAACTGGCCCACGTAGCCGCGGATCAGGGAGTCGGATCGGTCGCCGCCCTCACGCGACCACAGCAGCCGGCGCAGCCGCTCGGCCGTCAGCGGGCGACCGGCGTTCAAGAGGAACATCGCCAGCAGGTCGCGGTGCTTCGGCACGGTCGGCGTGCGGTCCCGCCCGTCGCCGTCACGCACTTCGAGCGGCCCCATGATGCGAAATTCCATGCGATCTTCCTTTTCGGGGGGAGATGTCGATCAGAATGGCACACCTGATGACTCCTCTCACTCCCGCCGACCCGGCTACAGCTCCATCGGCGCGGCGCCGAGCCTGCGTCGGGCTGCACCGCTTCCAGCAAGATCACCTTCACAAGGACCTCGCCTTCTGCGCTCGTGGCGCACGTGAAGGACAAGCTAAGGGCAAGGGCGAAAGGGCTCGATTTCGGGCAAGTACGTCCGCCACTCCTCGGCGGTGAGCCCGCGCCCGGCTCGCTCGCACACCGTCCCCGCAACGCGATGCTCGTCGATGTCGTGCGTGCGGAGCGTCCCGTCTTCCGTCAGGCTGACGAGCTTCCTGCCGTCGGCGGAAAACTCCAGCCAGAGCCCGTTCGTGTCGCCGCCCAGCCCGTCGAACACCACGCCCAGCGGACGCCTGCTCGCCACGTCCCACAGCCTGATGCGCGCGCCGCTCTCGAAGCCGGCGATCATGCTCATGTCAGGCGACCAGGCGAGTATCCGCGGGTCGCCGTCAGGGGCGTAAGGGAAGGAGCCGAGCCGGGTCTTGAGCTCCCCGTCCCAGAGAGAGATCCCGTCAGGCTGACTGAGCGCGATCCTGCTGCCGTCCGCGGCCACGGCGAAGGTGTCCGCGACAGGCGCGGCCCCCGGGGCGGCGGGCCGGCCCTTCACCGGATCGACGATCCTGACCTCGGGAAACGGCATGATCAGTCCGCCGTTCGGCAGGAACTCCATCGGCCCGTAGCCCGAGATCGCGGTGACCCTGGACGACCCGTGCTCCAGATCCAGCAATTCCAACGGCGTTTGGTAGTCCCATTCCGACGGCATTTGGCCGTCGAATCCGGACGGAATGACAGCCAGTGTCCGGCCGTCCCGGCTGAAGACCATCTGGTCGGACGTCGTCGCCCCTTTGGAGGCGAGCCGGAACCGCGCCGTGACCTTGCCTGAGCTGGTGTCGATGATGAGGACCGTCGTGCCTTCGGTGGTGGCCAGCCGCCTGCCGTCGGGGCTGAACGCCATCACGGTTCCGGTGTCGTTCGTCTTGATCGCCGGGACCAGCGGCCGGCCCGACGCCGTGTCCAGCAGGTTGAGGATCCCGGCCCGCTTGACGGCCAGGACCCGTGCCCCAGGGCCTGGACGCAGGTCGTCCAGTGCGTGATCGGTGAATGAGCTGTCGAAAAGGTGGGCGACGTCGATCGTGTGGACGGTGCCGCTGTCGGTCAGGACGCGCAGTGCCCGGCCCTTGGCGTCGAGGCGGACCTCGCTGACGTGGTCCGGCAGATCGAGTCGCACCACGATCTGCCCGTTGGCCCCCCGCCATAACACCACCTCTCCCCTCGAGGCCCAGGCGGCGACGAATCCGCCGTCGAAACTGTAGTCGACGACCTGCCCCTCCTCGCCGTCCTCGATCAGCCAGGGGGACCCAATGTCCAGGTAGAGCGCGCGCACCCTGGGCCGCTCCGAGCCCGGCACCTCTTCGACGATGGCCAGCTCCTGCGCGTCCTCGCTGAACCTGGCCCTGAGGACGCTCCCGGAGCGCGGCAGCCAGGAGGCTCTCATGCGGACGCCGCGGCGCAGATCCCAGAGCTCCGCCCGCTCGCCCGCCCCCGTGGACGCGAACCCGAGGCGGCCGTCCGCGCTGATGGCGGTCAGTGCCGTCCCTGACGGCGCGGTGCGTCGCCGGCGGGTGGCGACGTCCCACAACTGCTCGCTCGTCGAACCGACAGGGACGCTCAGCAGGCGCCCGGTCAGGTCGAACTCCAGCCTGGCGTACACCTCGGAATATTCGGCCTTGGCGGCGAACCAGCCGCCGAGCGGGCGGCCCGTGCCGACGTCCCACAGCCGCACCCCCTTGGGGCCCTGCACGGCCATGACGCGGCCGTCCGGGCTCAGCGCGACCTTGTGCAGGCCCTCGCCGAGCCCGGAGAACTCACGCAGGCGCCGCCAGCCGGCGACGTCCCAGATCTGGGCCTTGCCGCCCCCGACCGCCACGAGCGTGCGGCCGTCGTGGCTGAGCGACCGCATCTCCGCGTCGGTGATCGAGGCGTCGCCCGAGATGCGTGCCGTGGGCTGCGACACGGAGTCGTAGAGCGCGCCGCGGGTCTCCGGCAGTTCCGGGCTCAGCCGCCAGGCTGCGACGCTGAGCAGCCGCGCCAGCTCGGGCTGGACCTCCCTCAGGTCGGCAGCGCGCAGGACCAGTTCCTTGGAACGGGCGTCGTCACGCTGCCGGTTGGACTCCCTGCGCAGGTATTCGGCCGTGCCCAGCCCGCCGAGTGTGGCCACGAGTAGCACGGCCAGGGCGGCCGCGACCAGGTTGCGCCGCCTGGACTGCCTGCGGGCCTGCCGGGAGGCGGCGTCGAGGTATTCGCGTTCGCGTCTGGCCAGCGTGAGGTCCTTGCGCTCGGCCGCGGCCCAGTGGAGCGTCCGGTCCAGGGCCGAGCCGTGCATCAGATCGGCGGGTCTCCTGCCGTGCGACTCCCACTCGGCGGCGGCGTCGGCGAGGCGGCGGTGCACGGGCAGTCCCTCGCGGTTGCCCGCCACCCAGTCCCGGAGCCTGGGCCAGGCGTGGAGGAGGCCGGGCTTGGCCAGTTCGTAGGCCGTGCCGGTGCTCGTGACCAGGCCGGCGGCGGCGAACACGGCCAGCATCGCGTCGACGGCCTCCGTCTCCGGCAACTCGTCCCTGGCGACCGGTCTGAGCGTGTCGCCGTCGATCATCCGCAGGAAAACCTCGGGCACGCTCGCCCGCTCAGTCTCGGTGAGCTCGGCATAGAGCTCCTCGGCGATCGCGCCCAGGTCGGGCTCGGCCGGGCCGCGCAGTGTTCCCGCCTGCGTGCTGCCCCAAGTGAGCAGATCGTGGCTCTCGCTTTCGTCCTCACCGACGAGACGCAGCAGGACGTCCTTGGCGGCGGGCCGGGCAGCGGGGTCCGCGGCGAGTGAGGCGGCCACGAGAGGGCCGAGCGGGTCGGGCAGCCCGGCGGTGTCAGGCTCGAAGGCGAGCACGCGGCCGACGACCGCCATCGGCTCGCCCGGCGCGATCGCGTCGCTTCCCCGGGCCGCGAAGAGCACCACCATCGCCCAGGCCCACAGGTCGGCCGCCTCGGTGGCGCCACTCCCGGCGAGCACCTCAGGCGGCATGTAGGCGGGGGTGCCCATGAGCGGCCCGCTCGTCGTCGGCCCGACCTCCCTGGCCACCCCGAAGTCGATCACGCGCGGGCCGTCGGGGCCGACGATGATGTTGTCCGGCTTGAGATCGCGGTGCACGATCCCTGCCCGATGGATGGCGGTCAGCGCTGTCGTCACGCCGATGGCCAGGCGGCGCAGCCGGTCCCCTCGGTACGGCCCGGACTCGTCCACGACCTGCCGCAGGTTGGGACCCGGCACGAACTCGCTGACAATGTACGGGACGGGCACGTCCACCCGGGCCTCGATCACCCGCGCGGTGCAGAACGAGGCCACCCTCTCGGCCGCCGCGCTCTCCTGCGCCAGTCTGGCCCGCGCCTGCGCATTGTCAAACCTGGGCACCTTGACCGCGACCCGCTGGCCGTTGTCACCGTACGCCTCGTAGACCACGCCCTGACCGCCCTGGCCGAGGCGGCCGGCCAGCCAGTAACGCCCCAGGCGGTGCGGATCGGAGGGAGCCAGAGGGGCCATCAAGATCCTTCCTCCACCGAAGTCGTGTGGTGATATTCCGTACCACGCCGGAGTCCGCGCGGCGCCTCTGCCTTATGAGAAATGTCCCTTGAGACCGTGCCGCTCGATCAGCACCCGCGCGGCACGGGCCAGCATCCGCGACGCCTTCTCGAGCCCCGGCAGCGTGGCCAGGCGCTGTTTGTCGGATTTCATGCCCCGGCAGCCCAGCACACCTGTCCCTCCTTCGGCTGGCGACCTCTCCGTGTCGCAAAGGTGCTTGCGACCCCGGTCTTTGCGCGGCACGCGAGCGCTTGCCGCCGGACTGGGCGGATCCTCAACATCGCCTCAACATCCGCCGCCCTATGGTCCGTGACGACCCCGATCGAGCAGAATGGCGGTCTTGATGGTT